>NZ_NSFW01000007.1:0-354225 GCF_002294905.1 Mesorhizobium sp. WSM4308
TCGCTCATCAGAACAAGTCCCAAGTTGCAATCTCCCGCACCGTCGAAGGCGGAGAGATTGGCAGCGCACAAGCAGGAGCGACATTCCTACTTTGCCAAACCCGGACATTTTAACTTAGCTCCTACATGTGAAAGTCGCATAATCTATCTTATGGAACTCAACCACGCCACCTCGCTGATGTGGTTCTTAGGACTAAGGTCAAATTCCTATCGCCTCGTAGGCTTCGGCGATCTGTCGGATGGAGGCGACATAGGCGGCGGTGCGATAGTCCCCGAGTTCCGGTTGCTTCTCCATGAGATCGCCGATGCGGGCCCAGGTGCTGCGCATGACATCTTCGAGACCCGAACGAACGAGGTCGATCTCTGCGCCGCCTTCGAGGAATTCGTCGCGGATGTCGGCCGGGAACTCCTTGCCCGTCATCCGCTCGAGCGCTGCAGCGATTGTCTGGTTGCGCCGCTCGCGCCGGCGCCGTTCCATCAGGCCGAAGGGAATATGCGTCAGGTTCTTAACCCACTCGAAGTAGCTGACGACGACGCCACCGGCATTGACATAGAGATCCGGAAGAATGGTCACACCACGGGAGCGCAGGATCTTGTCCGCCTCGAAGCTGACGGGACCGTTGGCCGCCTCCACGACCAGGTGTGCCTTGATGCGTTCCGCGTTTTCGACATGAATGGCATTTTCCATCGCCGCTGGAATGAGAACGTCGCAGGGCTGTTCGATGCCGGTCATATCGCCGACAAAGGACTTGGCGCCTTCAAAGCCGAGAATGCTGCCGGTGCGGATCTGATGCTGCTTGAGCGCCTCGATGGGGATACCCTCGGTATTGGTGACATAGCCGTCGCGTTCAGCAACAACGGTGATGCGTGCGCCGTCCTCTTCGGACACGAACTTGGCTGCGTGATAGCCGACATTGCCGAAGCCTTGCACGATGACCGAGACGCCCTTCAGATCGCGTCGGCCGTCGAGCCCGACTGTGCGAGTGTCGCGAAGAAAGCTTTGGATGGCGAATTGGACGCCCCTGCCCGTCGCTTCCGTGCGGCCCGCGATGCCGCCCTTCGACAAGGGCTTGCCGGTGACGCAGGCGCGCGCATTGACGACATCGGTCGGATTGGCACGACGGAACTCATCCATCATCCAGGCCATTTCGCGCTCACCGGTGCCGATATCGGGAGCCGGAACGTTAACGCCCGGACCGATCAGGCCGCGCTTGTTGAGCTCCTGGGTAAAGCGGCGGGTGATGCGCTCGAGTTCCTGCGGTGTCCACTCGCGCGGATCAATCTTCAGCGCGCCCTTGGAACCGCCAAAGGGAACGTCAACGAGCGAGCACTTTAGCGTCATCAATGCGGCCAGTGCCTCGACCTCTTCGGCATCGGCATTGGATGCGTAGCGGATCCCGCCCTTGACCGGTTCGCAGTGCTCGCTGTGGACCGACCGCCAGCCGATGAAGCTGTACATGCGACCGCGCAGACGAACTCCGAAGCGGACCGTATAGGTCGAATTGCACTGGATGATCCGCTCTGCCAATCCCTCCGGCAGATCAAGGAAGGACATGGCATGGCGGAAGTTCTGGTCGACGCTATCCAGAAAGCCTGCGGAGCTGACCTCCATCACGCACCCCTCACGCGTTGAGTGGCATGATTTGGAGAATGATGCTTGCCGATTGGTGCCGGCAGTTGTGACGTTGCATGCACTTGGTACTTCCTTCCATGGTTATTGACCACCGGCCACCGTCCGTCAGGGGCAACAATTTGATAGCTATTCAACTCGAGAGAATCCTATGCTCGGCATTGCGGGCGAGGAGCGCATAGATCAGCGTGAACAGGCGGCGCGCCGTGCCCTTGTCGATGCTGACTTTAGAGGAGAGACGCTCTCTTAAAAGCTCGGCCGCTTCGTTGTGGATGCCACGGCGGCCCATATCGATCGCCTCCAGCCGCTCTGGCCCGGGCCGGCACATGGCATCGTAGTGGCTTTCGCAAATGCGCGTGTAGTCCTTGATCAGCCGCCGGAAAGGGGTGAGCGAGAGATAGTGGCTGACAACATGCACCCCGTTGTCCTCGGCAACGTGCAGGGCCAACCGTCCGTCCACCGTCTCGATCTTGAGTCGATAGGGGCCGCCGTCATGGCCAATCGGCGTGAATGTGTTGCTTTCCAAAAGATCGATGATCGCCAGCGCCTGTTCACGCTCGACGCGCGCGTCCCGTATCCCGAAGGAGCAATCGAGTGCGACATCGCAAAGATGATACCGGGCGCCGGCCAGGACTCTGCCCTTCCCTACCATCGCTTCGACACACATTGCGATGCCAATGCCCCGCGACATCGCCCAAAGCGTTAGTTCCAAACCATTGAGGTTAGGAAAGCGCAGGCCCGATGGCGTAATGTCGTTCCCTCTGCCGAGCTCGTTTCCAGCGGCAACTCTCAAGGGTTTTTTTTTGGATGCCAACACTCTTCGCTGACGAATTTGACCGTGTCGAAGACATAATGCAAACAGATAATCATAATCATCATTATTGACTGAGATTATGGACTTCCTCGCGAAGAGGTGTCGAGGGCACGCGTACATAATTCGCGGCAGCAGAGAACCGGCGATGACACAACCAGAAGCGTCGCCCGCTCCACTCAACTGCGCAACGACGCGGTGGCCGGAGCGCGCACATGACAGGCCACAAGGCGGCCATCTGCCGCCGGTACGAAAGGCGGGACCTCTGTCCGGCAGCGGCCTTCTGCCAACGGACAGCGCGGGTGGAACGCGCAGCCTGTTGGCGGATTGACCGGGCTCGGTACCTCGCCCTCGACGGGCACTTCCAGTCTGACATATGTGGGGTCGGGCACTGGAGCCGCGGCTATAAGAGCCTCGGTGTAAGGATGGATCGGATTTGCGAAGAGAGCTTCGCAAGTTGCCAATTCGACAATCCGACCGAGATACATGACGGCTACTCGGTGACCAATATGCTCCACAACACCAAGATCGTGCGAAATGAACACGAAGGCGATCCCCGTTTCCTCCTGCAGGTCCATGAGAAGATTCAGGATCTGCGCCTGCACGGAAACGTCGAGAGCGGAGACTGCCTCGTCGGCGATGATGATTGAGGGTTTGAGGGACAACGCGCGTGCAATTCCGAGCCGCTGGCGCTGACCGCCCGATAGCTCCGAGGGAAGCCTGTGCATGATCTCGGGCGCAAGCCCCACCTTGCGTAAAAGCTCCGCCGCAAGGGCTTCGCGTTTCTTGCGGGTCAGACGCTCGAAATTCTCAACGGGTTCTGTGATGATCTGCCCGGCCGTTAGCCGCGGGTTCAGCGACGAATAGGGATCCTGGAAGACCATCTGCATCCGACGGCGCCAATTCCGAAGCTCGTTCTTATTGAGACTGGCAATATCGGTTCCCTCGAGCAGTACGCGGCCACTCGTCGGGTCGATGAGCCGCATCAAGAGCCGTGCGATCGTGGACTTGCCGCATCCTGACTCGCCGACAATGCAGAGCGTCTCGCCTGCCTCCACAGAAAAAGAGACATTCTCGACCGCTCGCACCACCAATGGATCTTTATTGAAGAGCCCACCACTGAGTGGATAGTGCTTTATTAATTTTTCGACTTGCAACAAAGGGCCACTCATGCGCTCACCACCTCTTCTGCATGCCAGCAGGCGGCCGCGTGATCGGCGGCGTATTCCTTAAGAACCGGCGTCTTCTCCCGGCAGACTTCGGTCGCGAACGGACAGCGCGGCGCAAAGCTGCACCCGACAATGGGCTCGCGCAGGCTCGGGACGATGCCAAGGATTTCCGGCAGGCGGCGCTCATTCCCGCGCCGTCTGTCTGGGACCGAACGCATGAGAGCTTTAGTGTATGGATGCATGGGTCGGTCGAAGAGATCTGTCACCGTTGCCTGCTCGACAATCCGGCCGGCATACATCACGATCACGCGCTGGCAGGTCTCGGCCACGACGCCAAGGTCATGGGTGATGAACATCACCGAGGTTCCCGTGCGATCCTTCAGATCGACGATTAGCCGCAGGATTTGTGCCTGGATAGTGACATCGAGAGCCGTCGTCGGCTCGTCGGCAATCAGGAGTTCGGGTGAGCAGGCAAGTGCCATGGCAATCATGGCACGCTGGCGCATGCCCCCCGACATCTCGTGGGGATAATCGTTAACCCGCCTTTCGGGGTCCGCAATGCGGACGAGGCGCAGCATTTCTGCAGCCTTTGCCAAGGCCTCGGAACGGGAGGCACCAGTATGGATTTGTACCGCTTCTGCAATCTGGCGACCGACGGTGTAGACCGGGTTGAGGCTCGTCATTGGATCCTGGAAGATCATCGCGATCTTATCCCCCCGAATCCTGCGCATCTCGCGCTCGGACAGATCCAAGAGATTGCGACCGTGAAAGCGAACCTCGCCGCCCACCGTCTTGGCGGACAGCTTCGGCAGCAGGCGCATAATGGACAGGGCCGTCACGCTCTTGCCGCAACCGGATTCGCCGACTACGGCGAGCGTTTCCCCCTTCTTTACTTGGAAGCTAACCCCGCCTAGAGCGCGGGTGACACTTTCTTCACCGAAGAAGTGGGTCTCAAGATCCCGGACATCCAAAAGCACGTCATTGTCGATGGTCCTGTCCTCCCTAAAACCCTCAATTTTTCTTTCCTGGCTGGAGACTTGCATCAGCATCTCAGCGCCTCCGTTTCGCGCGGGGATCGAACAGATCCCGTAGGCCATCACCCAAGAGATTGACCGCCAAAACCGTGACCGCGAGAAAGATGCCGGGAGCGAAGATCGTCAGCGGCGCGGAAGCGAGATAGATGCGCGAGCTTGAGATCATGTTGCCCCAGCTTGGGATCTCGGGTGGTACGCCTACGCCTAGGAAGCTCAGCCCGGCTTCGGTCATAATCGCATCTGCGCAGACTATGGCGCACTGTACCATGAGCGGCGGGATGGTGCTCGGAAGAATGTGTCGCCACAGAACCTTCGGCAACCGCGCGCCGCCGCAGACCGCCGCCTCCACGTAGGGACGCTCGCGCACGCTCAGTACCACCGAGCGCACAAGCCGGGTCACGCTTGGCGTCTGAGGAAGCGTCACGGCGACGATCAGGATGCCGACCCCGGGACCCGTCAAGGAGATGAGGGCGATAGCCAGCAAGATGGTTGGGATCGACATCAAGGCATCCATGACGCGCATGATGACGTTGTCGAATCTGCGCACGTACCCTGCGACGACACCAATCAGCAACCCAGCACAAGCCGCCAATATAGCCGATATCAGACCCACCATTAGCGAGATGCGCGCCCCGTAAACGGTTCGGGCGAACACGTCCCGACCCAGATTGTCAGTCCCGAACCAGTGCTCGGCAGATGGTGGCTGCAGGCGGACGAACGGATCCATGTTCCGGGGGTCACCGGCGTAAAACGGTGCGGCCACCGCTAGGATGATCAGGAGCATTAGGAGGCCGCTGCCGATCAAGACCAGTGGATGCCGCCTTGCGAGCCGGGGGAGATTCGAAAGTCCTAGTAGAGTGGTCGGCACGGTGTCAATATTAGCAGAAGAGAACATCATATCAGTACCTGATGCGGGGATCGATGAGCGTATAGGCCAGATCGACCGCAAGATTGATGAGGACGTACAGGCCCGAGGTGAGGATCAGCATGCTCTGGATAATTGGATAGTCCCGGGTGTTGATCGCGTCGACCACCAGCCGCCCAACGCCGGGGATATTGAACACCGTTTCGGTGAGCACAACCCCGCCGATAAGGTAGGCGAAGCTCAGGCCGATCACAGTCAGGATAGGAACGCCGGCGTTCTTTAGGGCATGGTGAAAGAGCATGGCATAGGGAGAGGCGCCCTTGGCCGCCGCGGTGCGCATGTAGTCTTCCGACAGTATCTCAAGCATGCTCGCGCGTGTGACGCGGGCGACGAACGCTATATAGGGCAGGCTTAAGGCAATGGTCGGTAGGATCAGGTGTGCAAGCCAGTCGCCTACGCCCACTTCGATTGGCGCGTAGCCTTGGACGGGCAGCCATTTCGCGCTGATCGCGAGCAGGTAAACGAGGAAGTAGCCGATGACGAACACCGGAACAGAATACCCGAACGCCGAGAAGACCGATAAAAGGCGGTCGACGATACCGCCGGCGCGCCACGCAGCAAGGATACCGAAATACACCCCGACACATACCGAAATGGCTAAGGTCAGTATAGACAGCGAAACGGTTGGCCCCAGCCGCTGTAGGAGGAGTTCGAGAACCGGACGGCCAGAGAAAATCGAGGTGCCGAAGTCCCCGTGCAGCATCGCCGAGAGCCAGTGGATGAACTGAACCGGCAATGGTTCGTTCAATCCCAGTTGCTCGCGGATGCCAGCTATGATCTCTTCCGTCGCGTTCCGCCCGGCCATGACTGCTGCGGGATCACCCGGAGCCAGCCTGATTAGAAGAAAGACGAAGATCCCGACCATCGCCATAACGGCGATGGCCGAAATCATCCTGCGAAGGATGTAGGACACCATCAGCTTTAGACTTTCCGCATGTTCCAGATTGCCCGCTCTGGGGACGGGGACTTGATCATATCCACCAGTGAATTGCTCCGTGCGGCAGGTGCTGCGGTCTCGCAAAGGTAAACGACACCGACGTGATCCCACCAAACACGCTGCATCTCACGCGCCAGCTTCTTCCGCTCCTCCAATGTCTCAGTGTCTGGCCACTTGGCTCGGAGCGCTTCGTATTCGTCATTCTTCGGCCACCCGTACCAAGCCTTTTCGCCGTTCATGAGGAAAAGAGACGCCGACATCGGATTACCAAGTTCAAAATTTGAAAAATTCGTAATAAAAGCGCTCCAGCCACCTTCTTCTACCGGACCCTTTTTATCCCGCCGCACAGCCAGTTCGCTCCAGGTCATGGGAGCAAGCTCGGCGTTGATGCCTGCCTTCTGCAGCACACTGGTAAGCAATTGCGAGGCCAAATCGCCTTCGCGCCAATCCGTCGGATCGAGGATGACAACCTTTTCGCCGGCGTATCCCGCCTCCGCGATCAGTTGTCGCGCTTTATCGAAATTGCCCCCATCCTTGAACCAATCCGCATTTACTTCATTCGAGTAAGGTGACCCAGTTCCAAACATCGACGTAACAGTCCGACCGAGCTTGGGATCGGGAGATAATAGGCTCAAGAAAGCTTTTTGATCGATCAGATGCAGCAATGCCTGGCGCATCTTGACGTTGCTAAAAGGCGGCTGCAGAAAGTTCATCCGCACCACCCAGTCCCATCCATTTCCACCCATGGTATCAAGGACTAGTGTGTTGCTGCTTTCAATCGCGGGAAACAGATCGGCGACGGGCTCCAGCCAGAAATCCACCTCACCTGCTTGCAGTGCCCCCAGCGCGGTCTGCGGATCCGAAATGTTTTCCCAGATGACCTGCTCGACTTTCGCGATCTTGCCACCGGCGAAGCCGCTGGACGGCTCGTCCCTAGGCACATATTGCTCGTTGCGCTCGTAGACGACGCGCGAACCAGGCCTGGTAAGCTCTGCGTTGAACTTGTACGGCCCCGAGCCGACATTCGTGGTGACCTGCTTTGTTGCTGGAAGTTTCGCATCCTGCTCGCGCATCATGAACAGCGGCTGCCCGGTAACGGCCAGGATGTCGATCATCAAACCAAGCGGCTCCTTGAGCGTGATCGTAAAGATCTTGTCGTCCGTGGCCGTGATGCTCTCAGTGCGCTCCAGCAGTAGCTGCCCGGACGGCTGAACCTGGCCCCAGCGACGGATCGATGCCACACAGTCAGCCGCGGTCACAGGCGTGCCATCATGCCAGCTCAGGCCATCACGCAGCTCAAATGTGTAGGTCTTCTTGTCATCCGAAACGCCCCATTTGCCCACCATTTGTGGCTGAGGCACAAGATCGGCATCCAAGGCAAACAGAGTGTCATAAATTGCGGTTGCATGGTTCATAGTGTACGCCGAGGTACTAAATACCGGATCGAAGATCTGGATGTCACCCATAATCATTCGAACTGGCTGACCCTGTGCACGCAGTGCCGACGGGACTGCGAGGGCTACGCCAGCAGCCAAAGTTGATTTCATCAATGTGCGTCGCGTGATTGTCATATCTATTCCCCTTGTTTTATTGATTGTGCTGAACGTGGTGTTTTTGCTTCCCGAAGACATGGCATAACTCGCCTATTCGCCCATCGCAGCTAGTCCGCGCAAAGACGATCTCCATTGCGAGGGCATGGCTTGTGCACCGAAGTTAGTCGCTGAGACGCTCCAAAATGGCCGCTCCCAGAGCATAAGGCAAACAGATATTCATAATCATGGCTATTGACCAGATTTATAGATGACTCTGGGGGGTGAGCGCTTTCGCTGAAAGCTCGAGTGGGAACTTGCTGCGCACGTGCAGGGGCGCCTACCGGAGCATCGGCTTAAGCGACCGATCAAAAGCAGTACTCCAACATTTTGCAAGTTACTTAGTCTGATAATGCGGTGCCGTCACCCTTGAAGTCGCAGACGAATAGCAACCCGCACCTTTATGCTGAATATCTCCGCCGGGCGGTAGTTTCTCCTCCAGCGCGCCCCGCGGCTGTGGCTGACCACCGAGTGTCTGGTGAGCAAACAGAGCCGATCAGCGCTGTTGCTTGTTCTCGCGATACAGGGCTTCGACTGAGGTCAGCGCGAGATGCCCCGGCCGGCGATCGAGCAACTACTTCTCGGTGGTCTCCCTTCAGCGCGCGGCCGGTTGTAGGCTGGCCGAGATTCCTAAATTCTGTCGCACGAATGACGCCACCCTGCTCAACCGCCACGAAGGTGCGCAGCAGGTTCCAGTCCGGCGCCAAAGAACGCTCTTCGTAGGTACCGACCATTAATCAGATCAATGGCCGTCATTACAATTATCTGTTTGCGCTATGCCAAAAATGGCGACAACAGTGTGGCAACCACGTCAAACTCTCGCGCAGCCATTCTGGCCGACACGAAATGGATGATCGGAATGAAACTATCCAACAAGGTTGGCTTGATCGGAGACGCTATCGCCATGATCGGCGATGGTGCAGTGATCATGCTAGGTGGTTTCGGCGTGCCGGGAACGCCGTTTTGCTTGATCCGTGAGCTCGTCCGCCAGGGGCCGCGTGGGCTGACCATCATTAAAAACGACGCCAACGAGGCTAGGATGGGCGTCGATTGGCTTCTTGAAAGTGGCCAAGTCGCGCGACTGATCACCACTCATGTCGGCCTTAATCCTAGGGCCATGCGTATGATGAACGACGGCGCTATTGAGGTTGAATTCGTCCCACAAGGCATCCTCGCCGAACGCATCCGCATCGCTGGTGCCGGGATGATGGGTTTTGTCACCGATATTGGTCTTGGCACCCCGCTTGAGGATGGCAAAACCCGCGTCACAGTCGACGGTAGAGCTGGCCTCCTGGAGACGGCTTTGACGGCGGATTTCGCGCTCGTGCACGCCGCGCGGGCAGACTGTTTCGGCAACTTGTCCTTCGCCGCCTCGGCGCGCAACTTCAACCCGCTGATGGCCATGGCTGCACGCAAGACCATCGTCGAGACCGAGTCTCTCGCGTCTCTGGGTGCGCTCGCTCCCGAGGATATTCACCTGTCCGGGACCTTTGTGGATCACGTCGTCGAATTGTCCGAACTGCCGGAGGTTTATGGTGTCGTCAAACGCTAAAGAGCGCATGCTGCGCCGCGCAGCAGCTGATATCTTGCCCGGCATGACCGTCAATCTTGGGATCGGCCTGCCGACCGAGGTCCTGCAATACGTGCCGGCCAATATGCCCGTCTGCCTGCATTCGGAAAATGGAATCACCGGTGTCGGCCCGGTCCTGTCCGCCGACAAGGCCGACCGTAACTTGATTGACGCGGGCGGAGCCTATGTCTCTGTGATCCCCGGCACAGCGTTTTTCGACAGTGCGATCAGCTTCGCCATCGTCCGCTCAGGCCGCCTCGATCTGACCTTGCTGGGGGCCTTTGAGGTGGCCGCCAACGGCGACCTTGCGAATTGGAAAATCCCCGGAAAATTCTCGCCGGGCATGGGCGGCGCGATCGAGTTGGCGCAGAAGGCTCGCCGGGTCGGAGTGATAATGACCCATACCGACCGCAAAGGTGACTCCAAGATCCTGGAGGAATGCACGCTGCCGTTGACAGCGAAAGGCCGCGTCAACCGCATTTATACTGACATGGCAGTCCTTGACGTGACCCCGACAGGCCTTGAGCTTGTCGAGATCGCGGAAGGCGTGAGCCTCGCCGAATTGCGCGAGGCCACTCGCGCGCCCCTTCACGTCGCCGATCAGGGCGTGCCGAACTTCTAGGATGAACATGGACATTGACAAAACAGCTATCCTGCACGCCGTCGACGCGCTTTTCGACCGCGAAAGAGATTTTCTGGTTGAGCTCGTTCGCCACCCCTCAACGCGGGGGCAGGAGCAGTCCGCCCAGGATTTCATCGCACGCGAGCTTGGCAGACTTGGTTATGAGGTCGACCGCTGGCAGATAGACGTCGCTGACATCGCTGGGCTGCCGGGGTTCTCGCCCGTCATCGGCGATTACGACGATGCGGCGAACGTCGTGGGAACCCTGCGCAGTTGCAGCAAGCGCGGGCGCAGCCTCATCCTCAACGGCCATGTCGACGTGGTGCCGACCGGTCCGCTGGAAATGTGGGAACGCGCGCCCTTCGACCCCCATATCGATGGCGACTGGATGGGTGGCCGCGGCGCGGGTGACATGAAGGCTGGGTTGGCCTCGAACCTCTTTGCGATCGAGGCGTTGAAGCATATCGGCCTGCGCCCCGCTGCCGACGTTTTCTTTCAGTCTGTCGTGGAGGAGGAATGCACCGGCAATGGCGCCCTTGCCTGCTTGCAGCGCGGCTATCGCGCAGATGCGGTATTGATTCCGGAACCCTTTGCCGAAAAGCTCGTGTCTTCGCAGGTTGGGGTGATTTGGTTTCAGGTGCGCCTGAAGGGTCTGCCCACCCATGTCGCCTATGCCGCTTCGGGCGCCAACGCCATCGAAGCGGCCATACCCCTGTTCGAGGCGCTGCACCTGTTGGAGCGGCGGATGAACGCACAAGAATGCCGCCATCACGACTATGCAGACCACAGCCATGCGCTCAACCTCAACATCGGCAAGATCGAGGGCGGCGATTGGGCCAGTTCCGTTCCCGCCTGGTGTGTTTTCGATGTGCGCATGGGAGTATTCCCCGGCCAGAACCTCGATGACATGCGCCGCATGATAGAACAGGCCATCTTCGATGCGGCCCGCAACCATCCCTTCCTCGCCAGCAACCGGCCCGAAGTTGTCTACAATGGCTTCGCCGCTGAGGGCTATTCCTTCAAAGATGACCAGAGTGCAGCAGCGCGCGCGGCACTGGCCGCGCTCGACCGCGCCCACAGCTTTGTCGTCGGTAAGCCCCTCGAGCATGAGGCGATCACCGCCACGACCGATGCCCGCTTCTTCGGCCTCTACGCCGACACCCCAGCGCTCGTCTATGGCCCGCGCGCTGAGGCGATCCACGGGTTCAACGAGCGGGTCGATCTCGAATCCGTGCGCCGCATCACCCAATCGACCGCCCTGTTCATCGCCGACTGGTGCGGCCTGGAGGAAGTATAACCCATGCGCGACGCCGTCATTGTGTCCACCGCCCGAACCCCCATTGGGAAGGCCTATCGCGGTGCCTTCAATGCCACGCAAGGGCCTGTCCTCGCGGCCCATGCCGTGCGCGCCGCCTTGACCCGTGCCAGCCTGGAGGGCGGGGAAGTCCAGGATTTTACACTGGGCTGCGCCCTTACTCAGGGCACCAGCGGCATCAATGTCGCCCGTCATACCGTCTTCGCCGCTGGCCTTCCCGACGGAGTGGCCGCCGCAACTATCGACCGGCAATGCGCGTCTGGTTTATCGGCGATTGCAACTGCAGCCAACCAGATCCGCTCCGGCGACTGCGATATCGCTCTGGCGGGCGGGATGGATAGCATCTCGCTGGTACAGAACGACGATTGGAATGGGACGCATTACCGCATCGCCCGTGTGCGCGAGGGCTATTACATGGCCATGCTGGCCACCGCCGATCTGGTTGCGCGCAAATATCGAATCACCCGTGCGGCGCAGGATGAATATGCGCTGGCCAGTCAAAAGCGCACAGCCGCAGCGCAGGAAGCGGGGCGCTTCGCAGACGAGATTGTTCCTTTCGAGACGGAGAAGATCGAAAAGGACCGGGACACCGGCGCGGAAAGGCGCCTCACCGTCGCGCCTTCGCGCGACGAGTGCAACCGGCCTGCCACCAGGCTTTCGGACCTTTCCGGCCTGATTCCTGTCATGGGAGAGCCTTCCACCGTAACCGCGGGCAACTCTTCGCAGCTTTCAGACGGAGCCTCGGCCTGCGTCTTGATGTCGGGTGACGAGGCTTCCCGGCGAGGGCTTGCGCCTCTCGGTCTATTTCGTGGCATGTTGACCGTTGGATGCGCCCCCGAGGAAATGGGCATTGGCCCCGCGCTGGCGATTCCATCGCTGCTCCAGCGCCACGGCATTTCGCTCGACGACATCGACCTCTTCGAGATCAATGAGGCTTTTGCCGCGCAGCTCGTCTATTGCCGCGATCGGCTCGGTCTCGATCCGGAAAAGCTGAATGTCAATGGCGGCGCCATCTCGATTGGCCATCCTTACGGTATGAGCGGTGCACGCCTTGTCGGCCACGCGCTGCTGGAAGGACGCCGGCGTGGCGCGCGCTTGGTGGTGGTGAGCATGTGTGTGGGTTGGGGCATGGGGGCCGCAGCGCTTCTTGAGGTCGCTTCCTGAGTAAAAACTACCTAGCTCGTGGCTCCGCTCCTGACGACGGAAGCAGAAAGGATCATGATGACGTCTGGATTATCATTTCGGATTGCCGAGCGCCAGGATTGCGACGAGATCCTGCTGGCGCTTCAGTTGCTGACTGAGTCCCTCGGCGCTCCTGGACGATTGAAAAGCACCAGGGAAGATATCGAAGCCGCCGGTTTTGGTCCTCGGCGCGAATTTGCCGTAATGCTGGCCGAGGTGGACGGCAAGACAGCCGCCATATGCCTTTACTTCCCGATGTTTTCTCCCTGGAGGGGCAAGCCGGGCCTGTACGTCCAGGACCTGTTCGTCCACGAGGAATTCCGTAGCGCCCGAATCGGTGAAAAGTTGCTGCGCCACGTCGCCCGGGCCGCCAGCAATGACGGTTACCACTTTCTTCACCTGACCGTCGACCATGTCAATCAGGCGGGCGCTCGCTTTTATCTTCGGCATGGATTCGAACCGTCGAACGATGAGACGATCCACAGACTTCATGGCGAGGCATTCGAGAAGTTTTGTCGCAGCGGAAACTAACCGCCACTTTCGAGGCTGCACCAATAGTGTTCTCTGCCATTGTCAAGGTGACCGCCGGATCACTTCCTCCAGTCCGTAAACTCGGCAGGCCTGGCGGGACGTCGCTGCGGGAGTTTGTCAATGCCTTCTCTAACGTCAAGACCTCGGTTTAGGTAAATTTGCTGTGGGCGCGAGAGGGCGGATTTCGAGCAACCGTTAGCGCCGGGCTACGACGAGACGGCGCTGGACAGCGTCTGTTTCATCGAATGCGCCGCCCACCGCAGGGCTGGTGCGAACTGGACTAGGCGCTGGTTGCCCGAGAGTTGACGCGGGAAGGTGTGACACCGACGTACCACGAAAAATCGCGCCGCCCATCGCTTCACCTGAGTCTGCGACCCGTTTGCCTTTTTGGCGGTGGGGAAGCCCGACGTTTCGCAAGGCAGGCGCGGCGATGTAGAGCGCGGCCGACTGCGCGAGGCTAATACAAGCTGGACTGACGACGAAGCTTTCAATCCTGCTCACCTTCAGCACACGATCGGAACCTGATTGCCCGTACGAGATAGCACCTTCTTCTGGAACTGAGCAAAACGATCTAGCAATGCCGTCGTATCGTCGCCGCCCCCCAGTGCTTCGACATCTCGTAGCCATTGCCCGGCGACGCCGAGGTGATCAGCTACGTTGAGCGAGAGGTCCATTTGTACGAAAATGCGGCAAGATCGGTGTGGATAGCGGTGGGCGTAAGTTCCAGCTTCGATGACGGCGTCTCCTACAGGGTGAGTGTTATTGACGACTCACTTTGCCAGAGAGGCGGCCGCTGTTCACTCCCCATGGGATCGTATTCGCATGCATCAATCGAGGTCCAGTGGCCAGATCGGCCGCCTGAGTTTGCTCCAAGGAAACTGCTTGAAATCAAGCGAGCAGATGCCGCCCGCGTCGACATAGATAAGCGCCCGCGCAATCGGCTCGAAATCGACGCGGAAGTGGTTCATCGCCTTGCAGGCGAGGATATTCATGCGCTCCGGCTCAATGCCATACATGCGGAACTGCTCGCGGTCATCGATCTGAGTCGCGTAAGTCACGACGATGATCTGTATGCCGTCAAGATCGAGGCGGAAGCTCGGGCCCATATTAGCCTTGGTGCCAGTCATGTACTTGCCCTTGCGGACATAGATTCCGTCAGAGACGGCGCCCACCGTGCCGGTCAGCCGAATTGGCGAACCACCGAAGCGGGGATCTTTCTTGCCGCCGAGGTCCACCGTAACCGTCGCGCCGACTCCCGCTTTGAGACCAGCGGCGGCGGCGCCCGGATCGGCGATGGTGCCGACCGCAACGCCCTTGATACCGGCTTCAACCAAGGCGAGAACCAGACCGGTGCAATCCCCATGGGCGCCGCCGCCGGGATTGTCGGTGTAGTCGCCAATCAGCAGCGGCCCAGAGCCGGCTGGAGCGACCTTGCGGGCGATGTCGATGGTTTCGTCCATGGGGAGCAGTTGGACTGTTTCGCGGCCACGGCTATCCCAGATAAAATCGGCCAACTGTTCGGCGACCGCTCGATATTCGGGCCGCGCTCCATCGCCGGTGACCAACACTGTGGGTCCGGTGAACGGCACGTCAGCCCAGACGAAGCCGGCGTTTACGCCGATATCGAGCACGCCAGGCGTCTCTGCTTCGGCCTCACGCACGCGTGCCAGCATCTCGACCATTGCCCCATGTCCGGCAATCGTGCGGCCATGGTCGAGCCCGCTCAGAACCGGACGGTTCGCCAGCGTGACGGTTGGCTTGATCTCACCCAGCATCGCTCGCTGCAGCAGTCGGCCGGCACGCTCAGCGGTCTCGTAGGTGTCGGTATGCGGCGTTGTGCGGTACGTGGTGATGATGTTGGCCAGGCGCGCCATGCTTTCGGTTGCGTTTGCATGCAGGTCGAGAGTGACGGCAATGGGTACTGCTTGCCCGACGATGGCCCGTACTTGTCTGAGGATCTCCCCTTCGGCGTCATCGTGACTCTCGGTGACCATGGCGCCGTGCAGCGGCAGTATTACGCCGTGCACCGGCATCGCCCGTTCGAGCGCATGGGTGATGATTCCGAGCATGTGATCGAACGCATGGTCCGTGACCCGGCCGGCGGGCTCCGCGTAGGCCGCAAGCGGATGCACGAGATGCCAGCCAAACTCGTCGGCGAGATCGAGTACCGCACCCCATTCGCTGCGCGTTCCCCGCATCGCCTCGTCTATCGCAGCACCCTCGAGATAGTCGGCGTTCCGAAAATCATCCAGCTTAGTCGGCGCGATGTTAAACGTATGCGACTCATGCATAATAGTTGCGGCGAAAATAGTAAGAGACATATTTGTTGCTTTCCTCTGTCCATGAGCGCTTGCGTTGGGAACTCGTATGTTGGTCAGATTGACTCACCGCCGCTCATAGCGCAAACAGATAAACGTAATCATCACTATAGGCTGAGATAATGCGACCGTACGAAGAGCGTTTTCTCTGGCGCCTGGACTGGAACCTGCTGCGCACCTTCATTGTGGTAGTCGAGCAGGGTGGGGTCACTCGTGCGGCAGAGTTTATGAATCTTAGCCAGCCTACAATCAGCAGCGCGCTGAAACGGCTGGAAGAAACCAGCGAGAAGCGGCTGCTCGATCGCCGGCCGGGGCATTTCGCGCTCACCCCGGCGGGCGAATCCCTGTATCGCGAGAGCCTTATGATCTTTGGCTCGATCTCGCGACTGCCGGGTCTTATGGCGGCGGCGGAGACCGTTGTCACCGGCCATATCGCCATTGCAATGACGAGCCACGTGGTCTGCAAGCATTTCGATGAGGCAATGGCTCACTTCAACACAGCCTATCCAGAGGTGACATATTCGATATCGATTACAGACAGCGCCGAGGTCCTGAGCCGCGTTCGCCAGAATCAGGCGTCGGCAGGCCTCTGCCTGATGCGCGAGAACGATTCTTTGTTGGACGGCCGCACTCTTTTCCGAGAGTTCTTTGGCCTGTTCTGTGGACCGATGCACAGACTATTCGGCCGGTCGGACATCGGTATCGAGGAGATATCCGGCGAACGCTCGGTGTCGTTCCAGACAGAAAGTGAGAATGGTCCGCTTTACCTGGTGCGCCAGTTGCGCGAGCGGGCAAATCTACAACCCGAACCACATGGAATCTCGGCCAATCTGCCTGAGGTGCGGCGCATGATCATCAATGGGATGGGCATTGGAGCGCTGCCGGTGCATGTCGCACGGCGAGACGTCGATGCCAGGCTCCTGTGGCAGGTGCCGCCGAAGGAAAATTTACCAGCAGTGGACGTCCAGTTCGTGGTTAACCCGCGCCGCAGCATGAACCCGGCCGAGACCGCCTTCGTGCGTACGATCCATGAGATGATCGCCCAAACATCACTGGAGGAGCGCACCTATAACTGAGCAGGCTCAGTCAGTGGCCTCGCGGAACCTCATCGCCTCGAGCAGGAACTCGCCGGTGTTGCGAATTTCGTCAATGAGGAAGTCCCGCGCCATAGCGGTCTCGCCGTGTCGCAGAGCGTCAGTGATTTCCTTGTGCCTGTGCGGCGCCCGGCCAACCGAGCTACCTAACAGCGCCCAACGAGCCTCCCAGAACATTGGGCTGCGACGAAGCCACAAACTCTCGATGAAGCTGAGTAACAGGGCCGAACCGGAGGAGCGGTAGAGCTCGAACAGGAAACCGGTATCCGCCTGCCGCACGCCTTTCGGATCAGTCTCGAGGCGGGCTCTTTCATGCTGCAATACGAAAGCGTCAAACCGCTCGAACTGTGCGGGCTTCAGATGCGGCGCAGCAAGCGTCAGCGCCAACGGCTCCAGTTGCAGGCGCATCGCAGTCAGGTCGGAAAACTCGCGCCGGGTCATGCGAGGCACCACGGCCGTCCCTGTTGGCTTGGCGTCCAGCGCGCGCTCGTTGACCAAGCGGCGTAGAGCGGCGCGCACAGGCATCGGGCTCAGCGACAATGCCCCGCAGACGACCCGAATGGAAAGTTTGCTGTCCGGTATGAAATCGCCATCAATAAGAGCGCGGCGAATGAGCTGATAGGCCTCCTCCTCAAGCGCACCTGCCGCTGGCGCCGGCGTGATCGTGTTGCTCCTGTCCATCGCTTGGCGTCCTGCCTTCGGCTCCACTATCGCAGCAACGGAGCCCGTGCGTCGAGAAAATCGCCGACGGCAGTTGTGAACTGCACGAGGTCTCGCTCAGTCGTCGGTAAACTCAGCGCCGTCATGCCGCGACGGGCGATGTAGACCCCCGCGTCAAGCATGTCAAAGAAGAACAGCTCTTTAAGAGCTTCCTCCCTCGGGGTTATGGCGTAAGGGCGAACGACCTGGTCACGGCGAAAGTGGGCCGTGGCGAGTGAGCCGACGCCACAAAACTGCAACGTTGCGCCAGCCCTGCCGGACATTGCGTTGAGCTGCTCGCGCAGGGCTTCTCCTAGGGCAAAAAGGTCGGCGGCCTCTGCGGCGGTAAACACCTCTCCCATTGCGGCGATCCCTGCGGCCATGGACATCACGTTGTTGTTGAAGGTGCCCGCGTGAGGCACCTTGGAGACGAAAATCTCCATGATCTCGTGCCGCCCACCGAAAGCACCGAAGCTCATGCCCCCGCCGATATATTTCCCTAGAGTGGTCATGTCAGGCAGGATACCGAGACGCTCCTGCAGACCGCCTCCCGACATGCGCGAGGTCATCACCTCGTCGAATATCAGGATCGCGCCGACGCCGCGTGCAGCTTCGGCGATGGCAGCCAGGAAGGTAGGCTCGGCAGCAATACAGCCCCCGCTACCCAGCATCGGCTCCACTATGACCGCTGCAAGCTCGCCTGCTGCCGAGCGGATGGCGGCCACGGTGCCGTCGATGTCGTTGTAGTCACATAGCGTCACCGGCAACGGGGCGGTGATCGGGCTGGAACCGGTCGCAGGGTAGTACAGGAGGCTGCCGTGATAGCCGCCGCGAAACGCAATGATGCGATTGCGCCCCGTCACCACCTGCGCGGCGCTGAGCGCGATCAGGTTGGCCTCGGTGCCACTGTTCGTGAAGCGGATCATGTCAATGGACGGAAATCGGCTGCAGAGGATTCTTGCAAATCGCTGCTCGGCCTCCCCCACTGCGGCGAGACTTAGTCCCCGCGCTAAAGCGTCGTGTAGGGCCGCACGAATACGGCTATCGCTGTGACCAAAAAGACCGGCGGTGTATTCCCCACATAAGTCCAGATAGATGTTGTCATCGACGTCCCAAAGACGGCAGCCCTCGCCGCGCGCCATGGCGGTCGGAAAAGGCGCGTAGGCGAGCACACTCCGGGTGTTTCCACCAGGGAGAACTTTTACCGCCTCGCGATGCAGCGCCGCACTCTTGGGGCGCTTTGCAGCGTAGCGCTCTCGGGTTTCGAGCAGGGCGGCGTCGAGGGAGGAATTCTGGTGGGCAGGATTCTCGATCATAAATGATTCCGTGCGAATTGCGAAATTTGAGATCAAGAAAATAGCACATCTGTGATCTCGTCAAGTCCGCATTCTCGCTCGCCGGACCGATGGGAGGATCTGGAAATGCGTTTCTACAAAGACAGCATTTGCCGACAGAGGCGCCAGTTTTCCTCCGACGCCTCCGCGACAGTGTGCCGAAAAGCGACAATGAACGGGCGAGCAAAAAGGAGGTAAACAAGGTGACACGGTAGCGATGTCTGAGGTTTTTGGGGCAGAGACAGACATGGCACAGAGCTAAAAAAACGCGGTGAAAGTGCCTAGCCGCCGTCAAGTGATTTCCACAATGCCGGCAAAGCTCGCCGGTTTCGACGTCGCTGTCGCTGTCGCTAACGCGTCGTGCGCAAAGGCAAAGATCGATTGTGAGATCAATTCACAAGAACGGGATGGTCTTCTTCCCGGATGCATGAAAAAAAGTTTACGCGATCTTAGCTCAGGCTAGCGTTTTGCAAGGCCGCCTTTGACGCGGCCTTGGGCGATTAAGGATGGGCGGTGATTAGCCCGCTATTGCCTTTATGGCGAGGGCGCGGATGCCGCCCTGCCCCAGGACAATCGTCAATATCTCGAAAGGATGATGTGTATGGGGCGCGCCGAAGCACAGTGGCGGCATCTGCCTGACGAATACGGCGGATGGGATGGCGTCTTCCGAGGCAACTGCGATGCTCGAAACTTTAGCCGAATTCGTAGAACGAGACCGAAGCGACGACATGATCGACAGCACCGCTGTGCCTGGATTAGGGTCGCTCACGACAAAGCATCCTACCCCGCCAAGACTGCTGTATTTTCGAGACCTCGGGTACATTCCCCCTCCGGCCGCGCTGGAGCATTCATTCGCTGAACCTATAGTCTCTATTTAAACTAACAATTTGCTGAATAACCAGGGCGCGTATACGAAAACTGCACGTTACAGATCAATCAGCTAATCAACAACGGGGAAACTGATGTCTCATTGCATTTCACGGATTGCTATGCGTTCCGCATTCGTACTTGGGCTAGCATTCGCTGTGACGCTACCTGCGGCTGCCGATGACCTGGCTTCGATCCAGGAAGCCGGCAAACTCAGCGCGGCGATGTCGGGGCAGTATCCGCCTTTCAGCATGATCGACGAGCAGAACCAGCTCGTTGGTTTTGATGTGGACATCGCCAATGCAATTGCCAAGCGGCTCAACGTAAACGCTGTGGCCGTCAGTACGGCTTGGGATGGGATCATTCCAGGTCTCTTGTCAAAAAAGTACGATTCTATTGTCGGTTCTATGGCCATCACCAAAGAGAGGCAGAAAGTTGTTGACTTCGTCGGACCCTACTATCGTGATGGCCGCGGCGTGTTTGTGTTAGATAGTTCAACGACGAAAAGGATGGCTGATCTCAAAGGCAAGACGATCGGCGTAACCCTTGGCGAGACGCATGAGAAATGGGCCCGCGAAACGGGTGGCTGGACGATACGCACCTACAAGGGACTTCCTGAACTTGTGCTCGAGCTAAAGGCCGGGCGCATCGATGCTGTTGTGGTCGACTACATCGCACTGCTGGCCGTGATCAAGCAAACTGGCGACCCAATTCACATGCTCGACACTCCAAATATCGAAGGCGGCAGTGTCGGCATCGGCATAGCGATTCGGAAGGACAATCCCGACCTCAAGGCTGCGATGCAGAAGGCCCTCGACGACATGATGGCCGATGGCACGTATGCGGCCATTGCGACGAAGTGGATCGGACGCGACATTCGTTGATCGCGAATTAAACGCTGGCCGATTGATGACCAGCTTTCAATGGGAGCCCACATTGGACATTGCCCTGGTTGAGAGGGTTCTTCCCTATTTCTTGGAAGCGGCCGGCATGACTGTCGCGATCTCGCTTCTGTCCTTCATTCTGGGGATGATCCTCGCCGCAACGCTGACCGCAATGCGTCTGTCGCCTAGCCGCACTCTACGCTCCATTGGCTCCATCTATGTCAGTATCTTTCGCGGCACCCCATGCCTCGTTCAGCTGTTCTTGCTTTACTTCGGAGGCCCGCAGATCGGCATCAATCTTTCACCCTTCACTGCGGGCTGGATAGGCCTGGGCATAAACATCGCGGCTTATATGGCAGAGTCCATGCGCGGCGCGATCCTGGCCGTCGATAAAGGACAGAGCGAAGCAGCCCGGACCATCGGTTTTGGCCGCATTCGCACCATGTGGCTGGTGATCTTGCCACAATCTGCACGGCTGATGATCCGCCCGCTGGGTGTTAACACGGTGGCCCTGATCAAGGGGTCTTCGTTAGTTTCGGCGATTTCAGTGGTGGATTTAGCCTACACCGCGCAACGCTACATTTCCTCTACGTTCAGGCCGTTCGAGATCTTTGCGGTTGCTGCTCTTCTCTACATGTTGATCATCGTCGCCGTATCAATGCTGGTGCGTCTGGCCGACCGACGCTTTGCGATCGATTGAGGAACATCGATGGAGGGTCTGGATCTTTTCGTTCTGATAGAATATCTGCCCCTTCTGGCAGAGGGGGCATTGTGGACAGCACTCATCTCGATGCTGGCAGGGCTTTTGAGCTTCGGCATGGGCATCGTCTTTGCGGTGGCCCTGCTTTACGCTCCCGCCGGCGTACGCGCTCTAGTCGCTGGCTTTATGTGGCTGTTCATGGGCACGCCCCTGCTCCTGCAACTCTTTCTGATCTATTTCGGACTGGTGCAGATTGGCATCGATATTCCTGCCATCTGGTCAGGGGTGATCGGTCTTGGGCTTCACTATGCGGTCTACAATGCAGATATTTTGCGCGCCGGCATTACGAGTATTGACAAGGGACAAACCGAAGGCGCCCGTTCGCTTGGTTTCGGCCGACTGGGCACCTTGAGCTATGTTGTGGTGCCTCAAGCGGTGCGACTGACCCTGCCTCCTATTGGCAGCAATATGATCGCATTGTTGAAGGAATCGTCGCTGGTGTCCGTAATTGGTGTCGCGGAATTGGTGAACGCGGCCCAGCTCGGTATTTCCTCCACCTTCCGCCCCTCTGAGTTCTATATATTCGTGGCTGTTGTCTACTACCTGCTCAACCTGATTCTCGAAGGCGTGCTGGCGCTGATTGCAAAGCGCGTGGAGGCAACACGATGACAAACATTAACCCCATGGTCGACGTGCGCAATGCACGCAAATCATTTGGCAATTTGGAAGTGCTGAAAGGGATCAATTTTTCGGTCGCTAAAGGGCAGATCATTGCGCTGATCGGCCCTTCCGGTTCCGGTAAATCGACCCTGCTGCGATCGATCAATCAGCTCGAAACGCTGAACGCAGGCGAGGTATGGCTCGACGGCGAGCGGGTCAATCTGGATATCCGAGGCATCGCGTATGAGCGCCATATCAACCTTGTGCGCCAGCGGATGGGAATGGTGTTTCAGCATTTCAATCTATTCCCCCACCTGAGTGTGCTGGAGAACATCAGCCTGGGACCAATCAAGTTGAAGGGCATGGCCAGAGCCGAGGCGCGCGAGCTGGCCTGCGACCTGTTGGCCAAGGTTGGGCTGGTGGACAAGGTGGATGCGTATCCCTCGCGGCTATCTGGTGGGCAGAAGCAGCGCGTGGCAATCGCCAGAGCGCTGGCTATGAAGCCAAAGGTGATGCTCTTCGACGAGGCCACTTCAGCGCTCGATCCCGAACTGGTCGACGAGGTCAACGCGGTGATGAAGCAACTCGCCGCCGAACACATGACTATGCTCATTGTCACCCACGAGATGCGTTTTGCCGCAGAGGTTTCCGACCACGTTATCTTCATGGATGGCGGCCGAGTGGTCGAGGAAGGTTCTCCCGTTCAGCTCTTCCGCAGCCCTCAGCAGGAACGCACTCGACAGTTCTTGCGAAAGCACCTATCCGCCTAAACCTTTGTCGTACCCTTATACGAAATGTCCTCCGTCAATGCCGGAACGGTTCATTTGATAGGTGGCTGTCATTCGAGATCGGTTAACTGCGATCCTGATGGGTCGGCTGAACATCCATGTTCCGCTGAATCGTCTGGTCAGCAACCCGGCCGAACGTTTCAGCAAAATTCCGGCGTGTCGCATCCGAGGCGGTATCCTGGGTGGCGAGTGTCGAGCTCTGTGGAACAGCCATGTCGATCCCCGTCCCGATCAGAGCGATGAGCACGGCTGAGCCGAAGGTTCGGAAATAATGGTTGTTCACCTTGTCGAGGTTCAAGCATCGCTGGCTCTACTTGAACTGCGGACACGGATCGCTCGGGTGGACGCTCTCCATGGCAACTGCGGTGAAATTGGCTGCAGAAATTCCTCGCCTGTCCCGATAGCATCAATGATCATCACCGGCTAAGAATCAAGTGACGGTTACACTCAAGTCTCATGGGCTCATTGAAAAAGTTTTGCCAGCCACAGGCCCCTCGTTCGAAGAGATTTTGGAGTGCCACTGCATCCCCCTCAGCGGCAGCCCGAGCCAAGGGACAGAGAACCACGACAACCATCAAAGCAGGAATTCGCAGCCTATCTGACGTCAGTTGTGTCTTTCGAACTCAACAACGACCACATCGGCGCGACATAAACCGTCACCGAACGGCTCTCGTCGACCGCCCGCAGCGAACGTACTTATGGAACTTTGATTAGTTGCAATGAAAGCAACGGCACAGTGTGGATGTGCACCGGATACCGTATGTGTCATCATGGCGAGCATACGAGTGTGATCGGCATACATGGAAAACCATTCCAACACTGTCGCCCACCTAGACGAGCTTGGTGAGGCGTCGTGTACCGTCAGACAGACGAGCCGCGTTCCACCCTTCGCAAACGGATATCCGACGGGGTTTATCGCCTTGGTGCTAGCAAGCGCAGTCAACGAGGGCTGCTGCCCTTGCGTTACCAACCGAGGGTGTCGCATTTGACGCCATTTTCTGCGAGTGCAGAACCCTAAAACCGCATCCTGGCCTGATGTTGACGGGCCGACAATTATCGTAGAAAACCAATCTAAATCGGTTCAGCTCCTTCCGCAGCGGAACTCAGCCCAGCCAGATTAGGAATCATGGACCGTCAGAAAAAGCCGACCAGGCAACGCAGATCTGGAGGCAAGGGCAACAACGTCAAGGCGGACCTGATCGCCGTCGTCGTCGCGATGAACAACAGCGTTCCTTGCGTTCTCACCATCCCGCAGGCAAACGCTTTGCCGTCAGGTCCGTTCGAACTCGCTCACCGTTCGCTGCAGTCCGGCCTCAGGGGATGGGTCGAACAACAGACCGGCTACCCGCTCGGCTATATCGAACAGCTCTACACCTTCGCCGATCGCGACCGGATTGGCGCCGAGGAACGCGTAATCTCGATCAGTTATCTCGCGCTCACGCAAGCCGACGATGCGGGCGCCGCAGCCAGGCGATCCTGGGCAAGCTGGTACGACTATTTTCCATGGGAGGATCATCGCTCCGGCGCGCCGGCGGCAGTGCTGGAACATCTGCTGCCACGCCTCAGGGAATGGGCGGATAGCGCTGACGAGAAGGCCATGCGGCTCGATCGCCGGCGTCGCACGGCTGTCGCCTTCGGCTTCGACGGCCGGTCATGGAACGAAGAGTTCGCGCTGCAGCGCTATGAGCTTCTCTACGAGGCAGCGCTTGTGGAGGAAGCGATACGCGGTAGACCTTCAGCCGCACTTACTCCGGTAGCGGGCAAATCGATGATCGCCGATCACCGCCGCATCCTGGCAACGGCTATTGCGCGGCTGCGCTCCAAGATCAAATACCGGCCCGTCGTGTTCGAGCTGATGCCGCCGCTCTTCACGCTCTTGCAGCTCCAGCGAACCGTTGAAGCGCTTTCCGGGAGGCTCATCAACAAACCAAACTTTCGCCGGCTCATAGAGCAGCAGGAACTGGTGGAGAAAACCGGGGAGACGACCACTGAGACCGGCGGCCGACCGGCGCAGCTCTACTGCTTCCGCCACGACATTCTCGATGAGAGGCCAGTCGCTGGGACAAAATTGCCGCTTATGCGGGCTTGACATCTCTTATAGTCACAACGGATATATAGGTCTTATATTCTTGTAGACTATAACTGGAGGCTCGATGAGCGCCATCCTGCCTTCAGGCGCGTCGCTGTACGACCGCGTTCGCCACTTTGTCCCCCCGATCGAATGGCCGGTTTTTGCCGAGGACATCGAGGCCATTCTCGACCTCAAGAAGCAGCGCAACGCCGTCATCCTGGCGCACAACTATCAAACGCCAGAGATATTCCACTGCGTTGCCGACATCGTCGGCGACAGCCTGGCGCTGGCCCGCAAGGCAATGTCGACCGAAGCCGACGTCATCGTGCTTGCCGGCGTGCATTTCATGGCGGAGACGGCGAAGCTGCTCAATCCGCAAAAGACGGTGCTCATTCCCAACCTGCGCGCTGGCTGTTCGCTGGCCGACTCGATTACCGCCGAGGATATCCGGCTGCTGCGGCAACGCTATCCGGGCGTGCCTGTCGTCACCTATGTCAATACGTCGGCCGAGGTGAAAGCCGAGTCCGACATCTGCTGTACCTCAGGCAACGCGAAGGCCATCGTCGAGTCGCTTGGTGTTCCCCAGGTGATCATGCTGCCGGACGAGTATCTGGCGAAGAATATCGCCGCCCAGACCGATGTGAAGATCATCGCCTGGAACGGGCATTGCGAGGTGCATGAACGCTTCACGCCGGCCGATATCAGGGAGTTGCGCGAAAGCCATCCCGGTGTGATCGTGCTCGCACATCCCGAATGCCCGCCAGACGTGGTGTCTGAAGCCGATTTTTCCGGGTCGACCGCTGCCATGTCCGACTATGTCGGACGACAAAAACCGCCTCGCGTCGTGCTGCTGACGGAATGCTCGATGAGCGACAATGTCGCGATCGAGCATCCCGAGCTCGAGTTCATCCGGCCCTGCAATTTGTGCCCGCACATGAAGCGGATAACGCTCGCCAACATCCGCGAGGCTCTGGAACAAAACCGGCATGTCGTGAGCATCGATCCCGAGATCGCCGGCCGGGCACGGCTCGCCGTCGAGCGGATGCTGGCCGTATGAACGCGGACGTCCGCAGCTTCTTCGGTCGGCCTATTGTCATCGGCGGCGGCATTGCCGGGCTGATGACGGCGCTTCACCTGGCGCCCGAGCCGGTGCTTCTCCTGTCCAGGACGCCGCTGGGAGCCGACGCTTCGAGCACGTGGGCACAGGGCGGCCTGGCTGCCAGCCTCGGCGATGACGACAATCCGGCGCTGCACCTGGCCGACACGCTCGCCGCCGGCGATGGGCTGTGCGACGCGGACATGGCAAGTCGCATCCTGCACGCGGCGCCCGGCGCGATTGAAACGCTGGAGGGCTTTGGGGTCCGTTTCGACCGCACGCCGGCAGGGAAAATACGCCTTGGGCTGGAGGCCGCGCATGGCCGACGGCGCATCGTTCATGCCGGCGACGACGGGAGCGGACGCGAGATCATGAGTGCCCTTGTCGCGGCCGTGCGTTCCACTCGCTCGATCGTGGTCGTGGAAGGCGTGGAGGCGCGACGGCTGGCCGTGGACGAGAATGCTGTGCGGGGCGTCTGGGCAAGCTCTTCAATGGGTCCCGTGTTCTTCGGTACGGGACGGGTCGTTCTCGCGACCGGCGGGATTGGCGGGCTGTTTTTCGACACAACCAATCCGTTGGGCAGTTGCGGACAGGGCCTGGCACTTGCAGCCCGCGCGGGTGCTGTCCTTGCCGATCTCGAATTCATCCAGTTCCACCCGACAGCGCTCGACGGGCCGGACCGTCCGCTGCAACTCATCAGTGAAGCGGTTCGCGGTGAAGGCGCTGAGATCGTCGATGAAACAGGCCACCGCTTCCTTGAAGGATTACAAGGTGCGGAACTCGCGCCGCGCGACGTTGTAGCGCGAGCGATCTGGAAACATCTTTCGAAAGGCCACCGCGTCTTTCTCGATGCGCGGGAAAAACCCGGCACGGCGTTCGCGCGGCAGTTTCCGACGATCGCCGCAGCCTGCCGCGATGTCGGCATCGATCCGGCACATGACCTCATTCCCATCCGCCCCGCCCAGCACTACCACATGGGTGGTGTTGCCGTGGATGGCGCCGGTCGCACTTCTGTTTCAGGCCTTTGGGCTTGCGGCGAAGTCGCCTCGACGGGGTTACACGGCGCCAACCGGCTTGCCAGCAACTCGCTGACCGAAGCCGTGGTGTGCGCGCGCTGGGTCGCCGAAAGCCTGGCAGGAACCCCTGTCTTGCGAACAAGGCCGGCGACTGCAAACGATTATCCTTCGCCCGATCCGAGGGCCGTGCGGCCTCTCCTGTCGCGCGCGCTCGCCATCGTGCGGGACGGCGAGGTCTTGAAATCAACCGCACGCGCTTTATTGCCGCTCGCCGAGGCCAATGACGCGGCATCGGATCCGGCGGCTGTCGGGCTGATGATGACGGTCGCCGCTTTGTCGCGAGAAGAAAGCCGTGGCGCCCACTACCGCCCCGACTTTCCCCATCGTGAAGCCATTGCCAGACGTAGCGAACTCACTCTCGCCGATGCCTTGGCGGCAGCGCGGGAACTCGCAGACGTCCCGAGCCTCGAGGGGGTCAGGTGATGAAGCTCGCACCACTTCCCACGGTCATGCTGGAGCCTCTTGTCCGGGCAGCTCTTCTGGAAGACCTTGGCAGAGCCGGCGACGTGACCACGGACGCAGTCGTGCCGAAAGAACAACATGCGAGGACCGTGCTGGCGGCGCGCCAGTCGGGAGTTGTTGCCGGCCTCGATCTGGCGATCCTTGCTTTCCGGCTGATCGATCCTGACGTCGAAATCTCCGTGGAGCGAGCAGACGGTAGCGAAGTCTCGCAAGGAGAGGTCATTGCAACGGTGAGCGGTCCCGCCCGGGCCATTCTCACAGCCGAACGGACGGCACTCAATTTTCTGTGCCATTTGAGCGGTGTCGCCACGGCAACCGCATCGATCGTCACCGCGGTTCGCGGACATGGCGCGAAAATCGTCTGCACGCGCAAGACTACGCCCGGATTGCGGGCGCTGGAAAAATACGCCGTGCGCGCAGGAGGTGGCGCCAATCACCGCTTCGGCCTCGACGACGCCATCCTGATCAAGGACAACCACGTTGCCATGGCCGGCGGAATTCGACCTGCCATTGAGCGGGCGCGCATGAGCGTCGGCCACCTTGTGAAGATCGAAGTCGAAGTCGATACGCTGGCCCAGCTGGAAGAGGCCCTAGCGCTTGCCCCTGACGCCATCCTGCTCGACAACATGTCGGTTGCCGAATTGCGGCAGGCGGTGGCGATGGTCGCCGGCCGGGCGATCACCGAAGCATCGGGCAGTATCACCGCCGCAACTGCGCCAGCCATCGCCGCCACCGGCATCGATCTGATCTCCATCGGCTGGCTGACCCACAGCGCGCCGATCCTGGATATCGGACTTGATTACCGGGACTCATGATCGACTGACAAACGGACGGCAGCGGGCTGATAAGCCTTCCAGTCGCCGTCAATCCGCCGGCAAAGAAGCCGTAACGCCGGAACCAAGGGAACAGGACAGGAATGTACGCATCGAATTCGACGAAGACATTGCCACAGGCTCAAGCCACAGACACAGGGATGTGGACCCTGGAGAAGGCTCGGGCGCTTCACGATGCTCCGTTCAACAATCTGCTGTTCCTCGCTCAAACCGTCCACCGCGAGAATTTCGATCCCAACAAGGTCCAGCTCAGTCGCCTTCTCAGCATCAAGACGGGCGGCTGCCCTGAAGATTGCGGCTATTGCAGCCAGTCGGCGCATCACGAAACCGGCCTGAAGGCATCGAAGCTGATGGAGGTCAGGCGCGTCATCGCCGAGGCGACCAAGGCACGTGACGCCGGCGCCACCCGCTACTGCATGGGGGCTGCCTGGCGAAACCCCAAGCCGCGCGACATGGATGCAGTGGTGGCGATGGTCGAAGGCGTCAAGGCGCTCGGCATGGAGACCTGCATGACCCTCGGCATGCTCGATCTTGAGCAGGCCGCTCGGCTGAAGCAGGCGGGTCTCGACTACTATAATCACAACATCGATACCTCGGAACGCTACTACAGCGAGATCATCAGCACGCGCAGCTTTGCCGACCGGCTCGATACGCTCGAACAGGTTCGCCAATCCGGCATCAAGGTCTGCTGCGGCGGGATTGTCGGCATGGGCGAAGAGCCGGTGGACCGGATCGACATGCTGGTGACGCTGGCCAATCTGCCGGAGCACCCCGAAAGCGTTCCGATCAACATGCTGATCCCGATACCCGGCACCCCGCTTGCCGAAGCCAGGCCGATCGAGCCGATCGAATTCGTGCGCGTCATAGCACTGGCCCGCATCATGATGCCGAAATCGCATGTGCGCCTTTCCGCCGGCCGCACCGCCATGACCGACGAGATGCAGGCGCTGTGCTTCTTTGCCGGCGCCAACTCGATCTTCGTCGGCGACACGCTGCTGACGGCGGATAATCCCGGCGAAGACAAGGATAGCCTTCTCTTCCGCCGCCTCGGCATCGAGCCGATGGCAGTCGAGACGCAATGAACGGGACACCGCTTGCCCGCTACGAGGGAACCTTGCAGGGACTGGCGCGCAGGGACCGGCTACGCACACTTGCGCCGCGCGCCGGGCTCGACTTTTCGTCGAACGACTATCTCGGGCTTGCAGGCTCCAAAAGGCTGGGCGAGGCGGTTGCGGCGGCGATTGCGCGGGGCACGCCGGTGGGCGCCACCGGGTCGCGGCTGTTGCGTGGCAATGCGCCGGAACACGAGCAACTGGAGGCGGACGCAGCGGCGTTCTTCGGAACCGAGCGCGCGCTGTTCTTCGGCAGCGGCTACATCGCCAACTTCGCTCTCCTGACTGCCCTGCCGCAGAAGGGAGACCTGCTGATCCTGGACGAAATCGCCCATGCCAGCATGCATGAGGGCGCGCGGGCAGGACGCGCCAAGTTCAAGCTGGCCGCGCACAACAACGTCGGTGCTTTCGAGGATGCGATCACGCGCTGGCGCGCCGAAGGTGGCCTGGGCCGTGTCTGGATCGCCGTCGAAAGCCTCTACAGCATGGATGGCGACCACGCGCCTCTTGCGAGCCTGATGGCGCTTGCCGATCGGCACGAGGCATTCATGGTCGTCGACGAAGCGCATGCCACCGGCGTCTGGGGACCGGCTGGCCGGGGGCTGGCCGCCACATTCGAGGGCCGCGACAACATCGTGGCACTCCACACATGCGGTAAGGCGCTTGGAGCCTCCGGCGCACTCGTCACCGGACCGCGAACGCTGTGCGACTATCTCGTCAACCGCTGCCGGCCATTTATCTACGCCACCGCGCCATCGCCGCTGATGGCCGTCGCAGCGCGCGAAGCGCTCGCCACGCTGTCCGACGAGCCGATGCGCCGCGTTCGGCTGCAGGAACGCGTTGCCTTGGCGGGCAGGCAGTTAGCCGAGCGGTGTGGCGTGACGCCCAGCGGCTCGCAGATCCAGCCATTCCTCATCGGCGACGTCGGGCGCACCATGGTGGTGGCGGCGGGACTGCAGACACGCGGCTTTGACATCCGCGGCATTCGTCCGCCGACGGTGCCGGAGGGCACGTCGCGCCTGCGCATTTCGCTGACGCTCAACGTCGACGACGCCGACATTTCTGCCATGGTCGAGGCGCTCGTTGAGGTGTTGGCCCAAACATGACCGGAGGCGGCATGACCCAACGCATCGTCATCACCGGAACCGACACCGGAATTGGCAAGACCGTGTTTGCGGCCGGGCTCGCCGGCCTGCTCGACGGTTTCTACTGGAAGCCGGTGCAATCGGGCCTCGACGGCGAGACCGACAGCGAGGTCGTTGCCCGGCTTACCGGCTTGCCCTTAGAGCGCGTGCTGCCGGAAGCCTACCGCTTGAAGAGCCCGCTGTCGCCGCATCGTTCGGCCGAGATCGACGGCGTCGCGATCAAGGCTGCCGATCTTACTTTTCCCGTCCTGCCGACGCCGCTCGTCATCGAGGGCGCGGGCGGGCTGATGGTGCCGCTTAACCGGCACACAAGGTTCATCGACATCTTCGCTGAGTGGCGGCTGCCGGTCATTTTGTGCGCCCGCACCACGCTCGGCACCATCAACCACACGCTGCTGTCGATCGAGGCCCTGCGGGCGCGCTCCATCCCGCTGGCAGGAATCGCTTTCATCGGCGATGAGATGGCCGACACGCAACGGACAATCGTGGAAATTGGCGGTGTACCGCAGCTCGGCAGGCTTCCGCTGCTCGATCCGCTGACGGGCAAAACGCTGAGAGACGCGATGATTGCCGGCTTCGACCTCGCTTTGATTGCCGGAGGGCAATGATGCCGCAGTCCCGAGTTTGGCACCCCTTCACCCAGCACGCGCTCGAGCATTCGATCCCCGAAATCGTCCGGACCGAAGGCGCCTATCTCCACAAGCCCGACGGCGCGCGCATCCTGGACGCCATTTCCTCCTGGTGGGTCGTCACCCATGGCCACCGCCATCCCCGCATCATGAAGGCGATCGAGACGACCGCGTCGAGCCTCGATCAGATCATCTTCGCCGGCTTCACCCACGAGCCGGCCGAACGCCTGGCCAAGGCGCTTGTCGGCCTCGCTCCCGCCGGCCTCGACTGGGTGTTCTATTCCGACAGCGGTTCGACCTCGGTCGAAGTCGCGCTGAAGATGGCGCTCGGTTACTTCCGCAACATCGGCGCACTGCGTTCGCGCATCGTCGTCATGGAGCACAGCTATCATGGCGACACGATCGGCACGATGAGCGTCGGCGCTCGCGGTGTGTTCAACGCCGCCTACGAACCCTTGCTGTTCGAGGTCGACACCATCCCCTTCCCGGCCGCGGGACGCGAACAAGAGACGCTGGATCGTTTTGAGGCCGTCAGCCGCGACCGGCGCGCCGCCGCGCTGATCGTCGAGCCGCTGGTGCTCGGCGCCGGCGGCATGCTGATGTATCCTGCATCGGTTCTGACCGAATTGAAGAAGATTGCCGAAGCCTCCGGCACGCTGCTGATCGCCGACGAGGTAATGACCGGCTGGGGGCGCACCGGAACCATGTTCGCCTGCGAGCAGGCGTCGATTTCTCCAGATATCCTGTGCACCTCGAAAGGCTTGACCGGCGGCATCATCCCGCTGGCCGCAACGCTTGCCACCGATGCGATCTTCCAGGCTCATTATTCCGAGGACCGCACGAAGACGTTCTTCCACTCCAGTTCCTACACCGCCAATCCGATTGCCTGCGCGGCAGCACTTGCCAATGTTGAGATCTGGCGTGACGAGCCGGTGGCCGAGCGTATCGCGGCCCTGAGCGTGAGACAGGCCGCCGGGCTTCGGCGCTTTGGCGACAATCCCTACCTCGCCGACAGCCGGGCGACCGGCACGATCGCGGCCCTCGATCTGCGCACCGGCTCTGCCGGCTATCTGGCCGAGATCGGACCGAAATTGCGCGCCTTCTTCCTCGAGCGCGGCCTTCTCGTGCGCCCGCTCGGCAATGTCCTCTATCTTCTGCCGCCCTATTGCATCACCGGCGAGGAACTGGACGGGCTCTATGACGCCATCGAGGAGGCCGGCGAACGCTTCGGCTTAAAGCCATGAGGAGATCGTCGCGCCTTCTCGGCTTTGGTCATCATGCGCCGTCGCGCAAGGTGGAGAATCCGGAAATCGAAGACCGTCTCGGGCTCGAACCCGGCTGGATCGAGCGGCGGACCGGGATACGCTCGCGCTTCTGGGCAAACGACGAAGACACGCTGTCGGGCCTTGCCGCGCATGCCGGTGACATGGCGCTGGCGAGCGCCGGCATCGACCGTGGCGACATCGGTCTTTTGTTGCTCGCCACCTCGACACCCGACCACCTGCTGCCGCCCAGCGCGCCGCTGGTCGCCCACCGGCTTGGGCTGGGGCGTGCGGGCGCGGTCGACCTGACCGGCGCCTGCGCCGGCTTCATCTATGCGCTGATGTTCGCCGACGGCTTCACCCGCCTGCATGGCAAGGCGGCCCTTGTGATTGCCGCCAACATCCTCAGCCGCCGCATCAACCCGGCCGAGCGCGCCAGCGCCGTGCTGTTTGCCGATGCCGCCGGCGCCTTGGTGATTGGTCCCTGCAATGACCCGGACCGGGGCATTCTCGGCGCATCGGTGGATTCCGACGGCTCTCGCTACGGGCTGATCCAAATTCCCGCCGGCGGAAGCAACACGCCGTTTCACAGCGACCTAGACCTGAGGCAGACCCGGATGACGATCACCGACGGCCGTGAAGTGTTCGGCAAGGCCGTCGAGATGATGACCGCCTGCTCGAGAGGTGCGCTCACTGCAGCCCAAATGCGGCCGCAGGATATCGGGCGGTTTGTGCCGCACCAAGCTAATGCCCGTATTTTCGATGGGGTCGGGCGCAACCTCGGCATTGCCGATCACGCGATCGTCAAGACGATCGCCGAATATGGCAACTCTTCCGCCGCAACGATCCCGCTCTCGCTCTCGCTCGCCCATCGCACGGAGCCCTTTCGGCCGGGCGAGAGAATACTTCTGGCGGCAGCGGGTGCGGGCCTCAGCGGCGGCGCGCTCGTCGTCGGAATTTAGCCGAATAACTGGCTGCTCCGAGGGTGGCAGGATTCATGATGGAAAGGACAACAGACCATGCGAAAACTAGTCGCCGGCAAGCTGCACGGCATCTACGTCACCGAAGCGAACCTCAACTACCACGGTTCGATAACGCTCGACCCAGATCATTGCGAAGAAGCAGGGATCCTGCCCATGGAATTCGTGGAGATATGGAACAAGAATTCCGGTGCGCGGATTTCGACCTATGTCATCCTCGGTGAGCGCGGCTCACGATGCTGTATTCTAAACGGAGCAGCCGCCCGCACTTGCCAGCCCGACGACCAGATCATTGTCTGCAACTCCATTTATCTGGACGAAGCGCACATTACCTCACTGAAGCCGCTGATTGTCACGTTCGACCAGGACAACAATATACTCGATCGCCTAAGCTACTCCGTCGATCTCGACGCCGATGGCCGCTACACCTTCTCCATCCTTGACGAGACTGATCAGGCTTTGGCCATTCCTGCGCTGGTCTCCGGGGCGTGACACCCGCCGCACATGTGACATCAGTGTTCGTCAATTGGTGGCCTGCTCGCAAGGCCGAGCCTGGCGCGTTGGTCATCGGCAAAATGTTCGGCGGGCGACTGCGTCTTGAACCGATGAACTGTCAGTTCGCCGTCCTCCATAATATGAACCACCCATCCCCCACCGCAACGCTTGACGCGCACGTCGTTTGGTTCGCCAGCCACCATCGCCGCCCCTCATTTTCGTCGCCTTGGAACCGAGACTGGAAGTCGTTCCCCGCACAGCGAAAAACACGGGACCTTACGTAACGTCAAGCGCCGATTATTTGACAGCTGGCGCCTTATGGATTTGACGGCGACAGCGGCTCTGGCCCGGGCTATCCCGAGCCGGCCGCATCTTGCATTCGGATCGATTTAGATGACCCGATCTTGCACGTTAATGCTGTCTTAATTATCCACAGCTAATGTCAGTGAGAACGCGTATTCAGTTCGAGTAGCTCTGCAAAAAGCCCGCCGCTCTTGCCCCCAAGAGTGGCGGGTTTTTCGGTTGTGAACACTGACGCAGTCGGTGCGGATGCTGCCACAGCACAAGCGCCGTGGACGTCTTCCCTGCCCCCTTCCATCAATGTCGCGGCGCTCCTTTTCGGGGCGAAGGCTCGTCGAGGACGAAGCCGAACGCGCCAGCCGCCGGCTGGGCATCGGACACCTCCCCGAAGCACGAGCCTTGGCGCGCGGGTTCTCGTGGCAATCGTTTCCGGTCTCGACCAGATCGTTGCAGAGGAACAGGAGAACGCCTGTCCTACCGGCGAGTTCGATTCTGCTGCTTCACAGGCGGCCAGCTCTGCTCGCAGAGGGAGCCACTATCGAGCGTGCCGGATCGGCATTCTCCGAATGATCGCTTCCGATCTTCAGCGTAGAAGAGATCGAGAACAGGCTTGGCAGCGTTTCAGGTCAGGATCGCTCCCTCATGCTACATCGAGCAGCGATGCTGCCAACCGCGTTCGATCAATAGACGCAAGACGACGGGAAGCGTCGCTATTGACCGCAGTGCAAGACGAGCATCGCAACAGTCTTGCCGGGGCTTTATTGCTTTCAGCGGCAACCGCCACTATGTAGCGACACTTCGCCGCCTGTCTTTCAAGCCACCCGGAGAGTTTCATGACAGAAGAAGCCGACAACAACATCGACGTCCTCATCGAGCTCACCGCTGATGTCGTCTCAGCCTACGTCTCCAACAATCCGGTCCCGGTCGGTGAACTTCCTGCCCTCATTGGCCAGGTGCACGCGGCACTCAAGGGCACGGCCGGCGCCAATGTTTCTGCGGAAGTCCCGGAGGTTCTGAAGCCTGCCGTATCGATCAGGAAGTCGGTGACACCGGACCACATCATCTGCCTTGAGGACGGGAAAAGATTCAAATCGCTCAAGCGCCATCTGTCGAGCCATTATGGGCTGACGCCGGACGAATATCGCACCAAATGGGCTCTGCCGGCGGATTATCCGATGGTCGCGCCGAACTACGCCGCGGCGCGCTCGGCGTTGGCCAAGACGATGGGTCTTGGTCGCAAACCGAAAGAGCCGGAAACGCCGCCAGCGCCGGCAAAGCGGGCCCGCAAGATGGTCGCAGCTTGATTTCAGAAATCAAGGTTTTTTCTGGGCGCGCAGTGCCATCGGCATAATCTGCATCTGAACGGAATATGAAAAGGCGGGGTCTACCCGCCTTCCCTTTCAAGACAGCCTGGCTTGCCCAACAATTCGCGCGGGCTGCAGCATCCGCGGCTCAAGCCGTCCAGTCGAGCCCTGTGCTCGCCCGCCCTTGTCACGCGGCGAGACCTATCGCGTCCACCCGCTGTTGCCAGCAGGCGAGAGAAAAGTCAGCCGGCTTTGCTGAGGCTGCCGGCCGAGGACTTGCCGGTGCGCCGGTCCTGTTCGATTTCATAGTTGATCTTCTGGCCATCAGCGAGGGTAGAGAGGCCCGCTCGTTCTACAGCGGAAATGTGGACAAAAACATCCTGACCGCCATTGTCGGGTTGGATAAACCCAAATCCCTTGGTGCTGTTGAACCACTTAACCGTTCCAGTCGGCATATGCGTTTTCCTTTGTAACAATTGCAACGTGGGCAGGCCGTTAGGCCAGTCCCGATTCATAGCCGATACTTCTGCGTCAGGCGCAGCAAAAAAGGAAAAATTTGCAAGGCCCGGTTTGATCGGCCGCTGTAACTCCTCATGCACCGTCCAGCGCCCGCCCGTTGGGGCTCACGTTTCCGCGGCAGGTCCACCCGACCCAAGGGAAGCACGACTTTTCGTGAGCGGTGGTCCTATGCAAAAGCCACATGTGCGCAGTAGATGTCCATCCGGCCGGATAGGCCAAGAGCCTTCTGGGGAATCGACATTGCCGCTGCTGCCGCCTTTGATCCGCCACCTCAAATCTCCTGACCTTTTTGGCAGCCTTGACCGCCTGCCGGCGCTTGGCAAACCAGTCAGTGAGCGGACATTTGAGGTCCTCAACCCGTCGACCGGCGAAGTGCTGGCGGAGCTTCCCGACATGGGTGTCGAGGAGACGCGGGTTGCGGTCGACAAAGCCTATAACGCACAGCCTGGATGGGCGGCATTGACGGCCCGTGAACGCAGCGACGTTCTGTGGCGCTGGCATCAGCTGATAATCGACCACGGTGATGACCTTGCCGCGATATTAACCGCGGAGATGGGCAAGCCCCTTGCCGAGGCCAAATCGGAAGTGTCGCATGCGGCGGCCTACCTGCAATGGTACGCCGAAGAGGCTAACCGCATCTATGGCGAGACGATCTCCGCGCCATCGCCAGACCGGCGCTTGCTGGTGATCAAGCAGCCGATCGGCGTCGTCGGTACGATTACGCCATGGAATTTCCCGGCCTCCATGGTGGCGCGCAAGATCTCGCCGGCCTTGGCCGCGGGCTGCACGATCGTTTTGAAACCCGCTGAACAGACGCCGCTCGTTGCCGGCGCAATGTTCGCCCTTGCGCATCTAGCTGGCTTTCCCGAAGGGGTGGTCAACCTGATCTACGCTTCTGAAGGCGATGCCGTCGGCCGCGAACTCTGTACAAACCCCAGAGTCCGCAAGATCAGCTTCACGGGCTCGACCGAAGTTGGCCGGCTGCTCATGCGCCAGTGCTCGGACCAGATCAAGAAGGTCAGCCTCGAGCTCGGCGGCAATGCGCCTTTCATCGTCTTCGACGATGCCGACGTCGATGCGGCGGTAGACGGGGCTATCCAGGCCAAGTTCCGCAACGCCGGCCAGACCTGCGTTTCCGCGAACCGCCTTTACGTCCAATCGGGCGTTCACGATGAATTTATCGACAAATTCGTCGAGCGGGTCCGCCAGCTGCAGGTTGGTGACGGTTTCGATCCAGGTGTCGCCATCGGCCCGCTGATCGACAGGCAGGCACTCTCCAAGATCGAATCGCATATCGCCGATGCCGTCGCCAAAGGCGGTACAATTCGCTGCGGGGGCAAACGCATTGGCAAGGATGGCACATTCTTCCAACCGACGGTCCTCACTGAAGTCTCCAGCGAGATGACGATTGCGCAAGAGGAGACCTTTGGGCCATTGGCCCCGACCATTCGCTTCGACGATGCGGACCAGGTCGTACACGAGGCAAATGACACGATCTACGGCCTGGCCGCCTACTTCTATGCCTCGAACCTGCAGCGTGTCTGGCGTGTGGCCGAGGCCCTGGAATATGGCATGGTGGGCATCAATACGGGACGCATGTCATCGGAAGCCGCACCCTTCGGCGGGATGAAGCAGTCCGGCATTGGGCGGGAGGGTTCCCGGCACGGGCTCGAGGACTACCTCGAAATGAAATACCTCTGCATGGGCGGCATCTGAAGCATCCGCTTGCGAAATCGCGGAGCCGCCGGCGCAAGCGATCATCAAACCTGTGAAGCAAAAGTCGCACCTCGATGGGCGGCGGCTACGAACCCGCTGAAACCGTCGCATTCGTCACCTTGAGGTCAGCTTCGCGCCGACGCCCGCCCTTGTCCCGCAGTCAGGCAAGGTCGTCGCCTCGGGTGAGCGCGGCCCTGGAAAGCGTCGGGATACCGGACCTGGACAAGTGTTCACATCATCGTTCCAACAACGGTCGTCCCGGCGATGGTCAGTGAGCAGTTCCGGAGCATCCCAGCTTTCTTAATCGCTGCGAAGTATCTTTGCTTCAAGCGCGGCTGCCACGAAAGCTCTTCGAGCTGCTGCAGGATAAGCCTCACCGCGCAATACCTGCAGACAGGCATCCATCGCGGCCTTCCGTTTCACGGTCTGACGTTGAAGATCACGCAGCAAGATAGCGGCAGCATCATTGACCTCGAAGACGATCCGCTCTGAGCCGTGGTGGCTAACCTGAACAACGACTGGCCTCTCAAATCTGCTCAAGCCGGTCATGTCTGCGCTCCTGTGAGGCAAATAGCCTCGATCGCACCTTGGCCCGGCCGACGGTTCCGCTGCTCGCTGAACCTCGCCCCTCGCGATCCATGTGCGGTATCTGATTCATGGTGGGATTGCGCCGCTAATGTCGAAACCTGCTTCTGCTTTCGGCTATCCCTGAAAATCTCAACACAATGCCCCCTCGGCGTGCCAGGTGCCTATACCTGCACTTTTCCACGGCCCGACTTGCAGGCAGCGAGCCATTGCATGGCGGAAATTGCATCTTCCAATATGGCGGCCCGTTTCGCAAAGCCGAAAAAGGCGTTGCGCGCTGCGCTTACAGGTTTTCGCCCATCGTATGCATCATAGCAGGCCCTGACGGCGGCTTCGTGGATCAGGTCTCGGCGATCTTCTGGCCAGTCATTGAGGAAGTCGATAGCGTCCGCAAGGCTGGCAATTTCCTGGACGATGTAGGTTGCACGCTTCACGAAAACTGGGCTGCTGAAAGCTTCAGGCTTCATTGGTTCCTCCCGACCTGCTGAACGGCTGGTTTGCGTGAACACGCGCCTCATCGACACCCGCCGACGATTGCACAATGTGTTGTCAGGGCAATGACGGTTCAAGAGGAAAGCAGGCGGCTTTGGCAGACTAGCAGGCCGATTTCGCTGCCGCGGCTCCCGAAGGCCTCGCAAGAAGGCGATGGCCAGGCGTTTGCATGAGGAGCTTCAAGGGCCCGACAGCCGTGCTCGTCACACGCACGACCTCGATGAAGCCGTCTATCTCGGAAACGGATCGTCATCATGCATCCCCATCCTGCGGCGGATCGCCACGATGCTGCCGGTAACCCGCCTAGTCTGTCGCGACCTCCGATCCGAATTTCAGTGTGTCGTCGCATGGGCGCATCAGCCCTCCGTGACTGACGGCCGCGCCCCAGCTCAAAGCGTCGCCGACAATCGGCCGCTCTGGCCGGCATACCTACGCCGCAGGTCCCATCAACAGCATGAATCGGCCGCTTGTGATCGATTCCGAAAATGCGTTGGACGCGTCTAATGCACTCGGAAATATGGAAGCATGGATAGGAGCGGCCACCATCTTCATTGCATCCTGAAACTCCTGCGGCTTCGCCATGGGGCCGGCAAAGGCGACTGCGTGGGCGATATGATCGTCTTGGCATCACCCTGAAAGCTGGACAAGAGATCGCGAGCGCAGGCCCGGGTGCCGGCGGCGGGCCGCTTTCGTCGTGGCTTGGACAGCGGCAACGTTTCCGAAAACCTTTGGAGAATGCGTGGCGGCGGGTGGACGAAGGCGTGCGCTCCGCCTAGAGGACACTCGCAACTCCCCTAAGTCCGCGAGATCACCATGAGGCAGCCGCAGCGACCCTTTGTCGTCGAGTTCAAACAGAAGCGAGGGCTGGTGAAGCGGCCACAGTCGATCTGGGGCGGCATTGACTCGCTGCCATCGCCAACGAAGTCGCTGAGGTGAAGACGGAAGGTGCGATCGCTGAAGCAACCCCGCCGCCGACATTTTCCGAAGATGCTCGTTCTCAGCCCGTGCCAACCACCGTTGAGGCAGGCGTCATCGTGCCCGACGGATCGTCTCCCAAGCCGCTGGCGGTTGAGGATGCGCTGGTTCCCGAGGCACTGGACGCACAGACCGGAGGCAGACGAACCCGCAAATTAAAGCGCTGGCAGAAAGATGTCCCTTTGCCGCGAGGTCAACGATGGAAACGTCGCCTACCTTGGGTGCTCCGCCAAAGCCGGGCCCTGCAGTAGGTCCACCAGCACCCCGCCAACGTCGAAGACGAACAGCATGCCTCGTTCCCTCATTGCTGTGTGCCTCTGAACAGGAATTCGGCTGCACGCCGATTAAGTTCATGGCCTGGACGATGAGCGATAATGCGCAGCCGGAGCCGGTGGTTGATAGTATACAGATCTCCAAGTAGATCGACGAATCTTCTTATGAGTAGCGAATTCGTTTTCGTGCCTGAGAGTCGTCAGTATCGAATGAGAATCCCAAAGGATAAGCGCCTCGGAACTGAGGACCTCTGGTAGGCCGCGCAATCGGGATTTGGCTGCCTCTTGTAGAGGAATCCGGTCGAGCGGATCTCGGATAAAGGAACGCGCTGAAATTACCTTCTCAGGGACCATCGAGTTTAGACAGTTTTGAATACTGAACGCCGATCGGCATCGGATAGTCGATCGTACATTCCACTGAAAGGTGGTGTATCCCTTCCCGTCTCGACCATGGATTATATGGGGTTGCTGGATTGAAACCTATTCCCCGGAGAGGGGTCCGGCAGGAGACTAAGCTCGCTGCCGGGCCGTACGCCTTGGGAGGGCGATGGGGGTGATAGAATATGTGAGCTGGGCGGAACGGGACCCAAGTTAGAAAAGTTCGGGCGCAACAAACTCCTGCATTCAGCAAATAAGATCCTGGTTCCACCTTCCGAAACCGAGGCTCAAATCCCTATCGCCTCGTAGGCATCAGCAATGTGACGAATGGACGCCACATGGGCAGCAGTCCGGTAGTCACCCAGTTCAGGCCGCTCTTCGATGAGGTCTGCGATGCGCGCCCAGGTGCTGCGCATGACGTCCTCCAACCCGGAGCGAACAAGATCGATCTCTGCACCTCCTTCAAGAAACTCGTCGCGCATCTCGGCGGGAAATTCCTTGCCGGTCATGCGTTCAAGGGCGGCTGCGATCGTTTGATTGCGTCGCTCCCGACGGCGCCTTTCCATCAGGCCGAATGGGATGTGCGTCAGGTTTTTGACCCACTCGAAATAGCTGACGACCACACCGCCGGCGTTGACGTAGAGATCGGGAAGGATCGTCACTCCGCGCGAACGGAGGATCTTATCCGCCTCGAACGTGACCGGGCCGTTTGCGGCTTCCACAACTAAGTGGGCTTTGATGCGCTCTGCATTGTGCGAATGGATGGCATTTTCCATTGCCGCTGGAATGAGCACGTCGCATGGCTGTTCGATGCCGCTCATATCGCCGGCTAGCGACTTGCCTCCATCAAAACCAAGGACGCTGCCGGTCCGGATTTGATGCTGCTTGAGGGCCTCGATAGCCAGGCCCTCGGGGTTGGAGACACAGCCATCCCGTTCAGCGACAACAGTCACTCGAGCACCGTCGCCTTCAGACAGGAACTTGGCCGCGTGATAGCCGACATTACCGAACCCCTGGACGATCACGAGGGCGTTGTTGAGATCGCGCCGGCCTTTCAGTCCGTCAGTACGGGGATCCCGAAGGAAGCTCTGGATGGCGAACTGAACGCCCCGGCCCGTGGCCTCCGTTCTACCGGCGATTCCGCCCTTCGACAGGGGTTTGCCCGTGACGCAAGCACGCGCGTTGACCACATCGGTCGGATTGGCGCGGCGGAACTCGTCCACCATCCAAGCCATCTCCCGCTCACCGGTGCCGATATCGGGCGCAGGAACGTTGATGCCGGGGCCGATCAGGCCACGCTTGTTCAGTTCCTGGGTGAAGCGGCGGGTGATGCGCTCCAGTTCCTGTGGCGTCCATTCGCGAGGGTCGATCTTGAGCGCGCCCTTCGAGCCGCCGAACGGAACGTCGACCAGCGAGCATTTGAGCGTCATCAGCGCAGCAAGCGCCTCCACCTCCTCGGCATCGGCGTTCGGTGCATAGCGAATGCCGCCTTTCACCGGCTCGCAGTGCTCGCTGTGGACCGATCGCCAGCCAATGAAGCTGTACATACGGCCGCGCAGCCTGACGCCGAAGCGCACCGTGTAGGTCGAGTTGCATTGAATGATCCGCTCCGCCAATCCATCCGGCAGATCGAGGAACGTCATGGCGTGACGGAAATTATGGTCAACGCTCTCTAGAAAGCCAGCGGAATTGTCCTGCATCACGCACCTCTCATGGCTGGACGGTCGGCGCTCGCGTTCATGCGTTTGCTCGCGCAGTCCGCCGCGTGGTGATGCTTACGTCGCGGCCGGAACTTTCTTCCGCGATCTCAATTGGGGTTTTTGGTCTCACAGGCAACGAACGTTTTCCTTCTTGTGCGGGCAGGCGGAATAGCTTGCAGCTCTCGACCCTCTTGATGAGTAGCCGGACTTGCGAGGCGCAAGGTGTGAACCGAAAAGTTTCAGCGCTCTTAATCCTTGTGCTGCTTCGTTTGACCAATCTTTCAGTGGCCGAGGCACCTCTGGCCGGCGCTTGCAATAATGCACTACAAAACGCGATCGGCCGCCGCCTCTACGCTCGGATTTCGCCTGCGCAAAAGGCCAAGTCATGGCAGGCTGGGAGGTTCTCAACATCATGGCCCACCTTGGCAGGCCGGAGTCGCAGCGCGCCGCTTGAGTTCCACTGGTAGGGTATGAAAAGGAGCGACATCTGAATACCACCAAAAACCCTTAGACAGCCTCGAGGGCGATGGAAATTCCCTGGCCGACACCCACGCACATGGTAGCGAGCGCCCGCTTCTGGCCCGTCAGCTTCAGCTCCAGTGCCGCCGTGCCGGTGATACGGGCGCCCGACATGCCGAGCGGGTGACCGAGCGCTATGGCGCCGCCATTGGGGTTAACGTGCTCCGCATCCTCCGGAAGGCCGAGCTCGCGCAGCACGGCAATGCCTTGGCTGGCAAAAGCTTCGTTCAACTCCACCACATCGAAGTCGGTTGGCTTCAGACCGAGACGGGCGCACAACTTATTCGTGGCCGGCACCGGACCCATGCCCATGACGCGCGGCGGCACGCCCGCGGCAGCCCCGCCAACGACCCGCGCAATCGGCTCAAGCCCGTATTTGCGCACCGCCTCCTCTGAGGCGATGATGAGAGCGGCCGATCCGTCGTTGACGCCAGAAGCATTGCCGGGCGTCACCGTCCCATCCTTGCGAAACGGAGTTGGCAGCTTCGCCAGCTGCTCCAGCGTGGTGTCGGCACGCGGATGCTCGTCCTTGTCCACCATGACCGGGCCACCTTTCCGCTTCGGGACCGTCACGGGCACGATCTCCTGCGCGAAGCGACCCTTCTCCTGTGCTGCCGCCGCCTTAGTTTGAGAGCGCAGGGCGAAGGCATCCTGATCCTTGCGCGATACGCGGAACTCCTCGGCCACGTTCTCACCGGTCTCGGCCATCGAGTCGACGCCGTACTGACGCTTCATCAGCGGATTGATGAAGCGCCAGCCGATGGTGGTATCGTAGATCTCGGCGGCGCGCCCGAAAGCCGTCTCCGCCTTCGGTATGACAAAAGGTGCGCGCGACATGGACTCAACCCCGCCTGCAATCATCAGCTCCGCCTCGCCGGCCTTGATGGCGCGGGCGGCGGTGATCACCGCATCCATGCCAGAGCCGCACAGGCGGTTGAGGGTGGTGCCCGGGACGGAACGGGGCAGCCCTGCCAGCAGCAGGGCCATGCGGGCGACATTGCGGTTATCTTCCCCAGCCTGGTTGGCGCACCCGAAGATCACATCATCGACATCCTCGAAGTCGATCTTTGCGTGGCGCTCCGTTAATGCCTTCAGCGGCACCGCGGCGAGCTCGTCGGCACGCACGCTGGACAATGCGCCGCTGTAGCGGCCGATCGGCGTGCGGATATAATCACAGATAAAAGCTTCGCGCATTTCAGAGATCCGGAACGATCAGCTCGGCCACAGGGCGCTTAACAAGAAGCTCGGCCCCGGTCCGGGCTTGCAGGTCTTCGAACGACAGCGCTGGAAGCTTCTCGCGCAGGACAAAGCGATCGCCTTCAATGTCGATGACCGCGAGGCTGGTATAAACGCGTGTGACGCAACCGACGCCGGTCAGCGGCAGCGTGCAGCGCTTCACCAGTTTGGGCTGCCCGTCTCTCGTCACATGATCGGTAATAACGGCCGTGCGCTTCGCTCCGTGGACAAGGTCCATCGCACCGCCCACGGCCGGAACTCCCTTGGGCCCGGTGCTCCAGTTCGCCAAATCCCCGTTCTCGGCCACCTGGTAGGCGCCCAGGATCGCCACATCCAGATGCCCGCCCCGCACCATGGCGAAGCTGTCGGCATGATGGAAAAAGGCGGCACCCGGGTTCATCGTCACGGCCTTTTTGCCGGCATTGATCAGATCCCAGTCCTCGCTCCCGTCTGCCGGGGTCTCGCCGAAGTTCAGGATGCCATTCTCAGTGTGAAAGATCGCTTGGCGTCCAGAGGGTTGGTACTGGGCCACCATCTCCGGGAAGCCGATGCCAAGATTGACATAAGCTCCACCCGCGATGTCCTGGGCGGCACGCCAAGCGATCTGGGCATTGGAAAGCTTGCTGGTCATGGATAGTGCGCTCCGGCGCGGTTCAGGGCTTCTTCCTGTTGTGGATCGGGCACCGCGACGAGGCCTTGCACGAAGATGCCGGGGGTGACGATGTGTTCGGGATCGAGCTCGCCTGCTTCCACGATGCGACTGACCTGCACGATGGTTGTCGCCGCAGCCATGCACATGAGTGGATTGAAATTTCGTGCCGCTTTGTGATAGGTCAGGTTCCCCTGCCGGTCGCCAAGATGCGCCTTCACCAGAGCGTAATCAGCCTTCAGCCAGCGCTCCTGCACATATGGCCGCTCATCAAATTCCGCGATCACCTTTCCTTTGGCGAGATCAGTCCCATAGGCCGTAGGCGTGTAAAAAGCCGGGATGCCTGCCCCGCCGGCACGGATGCGTTCGGCGAGTGTGCCTTGCGGCACGAGTTCCAGCTCGATCTCTCCGGCCAGATAGGTCTCAGTGAACGCGTGGGGGTCCGCGGAGCGGGGAAACGAGCAGATCAGCTTCCGGACCATCCTATGTTTGATGAGCGCCGCCAGGCCGACATGGCCGTTGCCCGCGTTGTTGTTCACCACCGTCAGGTTTCTAGGGCTGCCCGCCGCATAAAAGCGGTCAATCAGCGCATGGATCAGTTCAATCGGCGAGCCTGCGCCTCCGAAACCGCCGATCATCACCGTCGCACCATCACCAATTCCCGCGACGGCCTCAGCCCGATTGGGGATTGTCTTGTCCATCGGCGCTCCTCTCTGGTCACAAGGTGGGTTCATCATACACCTCAGTAGTTGCCCACGGCCGCGACTGGAGACACTCCACATAGACAGACGCGTGGACGGCAAGAACCGGCTCGAGGCCGAATTCGCGCCGCGCTGCCAGCTCGCACCCTTCAGCGCGGCGAGGCTGCAAGCTCGGTCGCACGTGCGGGCACCTCGACGCTGTCGAAGATGCGGCCGCTAAAGATGATCTGCTTGGGCTCATGCGGGAGATGCTTGTCGGAATAGGCGACGAACATATCTCTTTCCTTGTCTGGCGAGGGTGGAGACGACCAAGGCCGCAAAACGGTCTTGGCCTGTGACATCGCCGGCGGTCTCAGCCGCTGATTGCCTTCACTTCCAGATACTCGCGAAAGCCATATTCCCCGCGTTCACGACCGTTTCCAGACTGCTTGAAGCCGCCAAACGGGCTGCTTTTCAAACGAGGTTTCCCATTGATTTTGACATTACCAGCCAAAATCCTCTTCGCGACGCGAAAACCGCGGTCGTTATCACGGGTCTCAATGTAGGCGGCCAAGCCATAGGGGGTGTCGTTCGCCATCGTAACCGCCTGCTCCTCGTCATCGAAGGGAATAATGACGAGGACGGGTCCAAAAACTTCGGTCTGAGCAATAGCCATCGTATTAGTGACACCGGCGAAAACGGTAGGTCGAACGAAATATCCCTTGTCGATACCCTTGGGTCGACCGGCCCCTCCTGCCACGATGAGAGCTCCTTCAGCCACCCCCACCCCCAAGAGGTCCTGGATTCGGTCAAACTGAGCTTTTGAAACAACGGGCCCGATATGATCACCATCCTGCGTGGGATCCGCGACGTGGATCTTTTCAGCTTCATCAGCGGCGAGTCTTACGACTCGATCGTAAATGCTGCGCTCGACGAGCATTCTCGTCGGTGCGTTGCAGGACTGACCGCTATTTTGGAAGCACATACGGATGCCGCGGGTAACGGCTTCCACAAGATTGCAATCGGAAAAGAGGATATTGGGTGATTTGCCTCCGAGTTCCAGCGTAACTCGCTTTACCGTCGGAGCGGCGCTTTGGCTTACGGCAACACCGGCCCGCGTCGAGCCGGTGAACGAAACCATGTCTACGTCGGGGTGCGACGAGATATCCGCCCCAACGGTTTCGCCGCGTCCATTGACGAGGTTGAAGACGCCGGCCGGGAAACCCGCTTCATCGATTATCTCCGCCAGGAGAAGCGAGGACAGTGGCGCCAAATCCGAGGGCTTCAACACAACAGTACATCCACAAGCCAATGCCGGGAATACCTTGAGTGCAACCTGGCTGATTGGCCAATTCCAAGGTGTGATGAGTCCACAAACGCCGATCGGCTCGTAGACCACGAGATCGGTATTTGCGCCTTCGGAAACCCACCTTTCGAACTCAAACTTCTGCAAGATTTCGATGCACGCGTCGATCTCCTGCAAGCCACTTGGTGCGTGAGCACTCCGCGATAACCGTATCGGAGCTCCCATCTCCTGCGAAATGGCTTCCGCCATCTCTTCCAAACGGCGCTCGTAAATGGAACGGAGTCGACGCAGGCGGACAGTCCGGTCGTCCCTGCTTGTCGTTGACCAAGCAGGAAATGCCTGGCGGGCGGCACGAACTGCCCGCTCGACATCCCGCCTTGTGCCGTCCGCGATCCGAGCGATCACGAGTTCCGTGGCGGGATTAATAACGTCTATTTCGCGGTCCGAGGACGACGCGGTCCATTCGCCCGATATGTAGTGCCTGGTTCGATCCAGCATCATTTCCCCTGCGACATACGAACGAACTGAGTGGGAACTACGCTTTGCATAGTGCGCCTGCAGGTTTAGCCGACGAACTGGTCGAGATTGTCGCGCAGGCGCTTCACGAGCCAGTCGATCTCGTCCTTCGAGATGACAAGCGGCGGCGAGAAGATCAGGCTGTCTCGCACAGCGCGGGTGATCAGTCCGGTCTTGAAGCAGAGATCCCGCACCGGGATCGCCAAGCTCGAGACCGGTTCGATCGGCGTGCGCCCCTCCTTGTCCCGCGTCAGTTCGACGGCAGCCATCAGGCCGACGCCGCGCACCTCGCCCACCAGCGGATGGTCGAGCAGTTCCCGCAGCTTCGCCTGGAAGTACGGGCCGGTCTCTTCTCCTACTCGCTCAACGATCCGCTCGCGCTTTAGGATGCGAATGTTTTCGAGCGCGACGGCAGCCGCCACGGGGTGGCCCGAATATGTATATCCGTGGTTCATGCGGCCGGGCTTGTCCATCAGGACGCTTGCCACCCGGTCCCCGAAGACGGAGGCAGCAATCGGCAGGTAACCCGACGACAGGCCTTTCGCGGTGGTGATGATGTCGGGTTTGATCGCGTAGGTGTCAGAACCGAACCACTGCCCGGTGCGGCCGAAGCCGCAGACCACCTCGTCGCAGATCAACAAGAGGTCGTACTTGCGGCAGATCTCCTGCACCCCCTGCCAGTAACCGGGGGGCGGGGTCAGCACGCCTCCGGCCCCCTGCACAGGCTCTCCAATGAAGGCGGCAACGTTTTCCGGTCCGACGTCAAGGATCGTCTTCTCCAGCCCGTCGAGCGCCCATGCGCAATGCTCTTCAGCCGTTTGGCCGCGGCCGTCGCGCCACCAGAACGGCGCCGGTGCGTGGTGGACGTCGGCGATCGGCATACCCGCAATGTCGTGCATGTCTTTGAACCCTGTCAGTGAGCCGGAACCGATCGAGCTACCGTGATAGGCGTTCTGACGCGAGACGATCGCCTTGCGCTCGGGCTTGCCGAGGCGTGTCCAGTAGAGGCGGGCAAGACGGATGTTGGTGTCGTTGGCCTCTGAACCGGAGTTCGAGTAGAATACGCGGTTGAGGCCGTTAGGGCTGACCGAGGCAATCTCGGCCGCCAGTTCGGCGGCCACTGGCGTTGTGGTCTTAAAGAAGGTGTTGTAGTAGGGCAACTCTTCCATCTGCCGCGCCGCGGCTTCCGCAAGTTCCTTGCGGCCGTAGCCGATGTTGACGCACCATAGGCCGCCCATGCCGTCGAGCAGCCGCTCGCCTTCGCTGTCCCACAGATATACACCTTCGCCGCGCGTGATGACGCGCACGCCTTCGGAAACGAGTTCCTGCTGGTCTGTGAAGGGATGCATGTGATGCGACAGGTCGAGTGCGCGAATGCTCAAAGTATCGTAGGGTTGGTTGTTGTTCGTGATCGGTCTGTTCATGACGTGAAGTTCCTTCAGGATGCTTTGGGGGACGCAGCGTTCAAATGAATTTGGCTCGATCGCGCGGTCACGTCGCGGTTCAGATCAGAGCGCACATGACAGGCGACGGAGCGCCCGTCCGGCATGGGCACCAAGGACGGTACCTCCATGCGGCAGCGTTCGACGGCAAGCGGACAGCGCGGATGGAATGCGCACCCGCTCGGCGGATTTATGGGGCTTGGGACCTCACCCTCCACAAGCACTTCCAGCCGAACGCGCGCGGGATCGGGTACCGGGGCTGCCGCGATCAGCGCCTCGGTGTAGGGATGAATCGGCTTGGCGAAGAGCGCTTCGCACGGCGCAAGCTCCACGATCCGACCCAGATACATGACCGCCACGCGATGACCGATATGCTCCACGACGCCGAGGTCGTGCGATATGAAGACGAAGGCGATGCCCATCTGCTGTTGCAGATCCATGAGCAGGTTCAGGATCTGTGCCTGCACGGAAACATCAAGGGCCGAGACCGCCTCATCGGCGATAATGAGCGACGGCTTAAGGGCCAGTGCCCGCGCGATGCCAAGCCGCTGTCGCTGACCACCCGACAACTCGGAGGGAAACCTGTCCTTCATCTGCGGCGACATTCCCACCTTCTGGAGAAGCTCCGCGGCAAGCGCTTGGCGTTGCTTGCGGCTGAGCCGCTCGAAATTCTCGACAGGTTCGGTGATGATCTGTCCGGCGGTCAGACGCGGGTTCAGTGACGAGTAAGGATCCTGAAACACCATCTGCATCCGACGGCGATACGCACGAAGCTCATGCTTCTTAAGATCGGCAATGTCGATCCCGTCGATCAGGACACGTCCACCCGTCGGATCCGTCAGTCGCATCAAGAGCCGGGCAACCGTGGATTTGCCGCAGCCGGATTCGCCAACGATGCAAAGTGTCTCTCCTGCCTCGACGGAAAAGGATACATCCTGCACTGCCCGCACCACCGGAATGGTTTTCTTGAAGAGGCCCGAGCCAAGCGGATAGTGCTTGGTCAGGTTATCGACTTTCAGCAAAGGACCATTCATGCGCCCATCACCTCTTCGGCGCGCCAGCATGCGGCGGCGTGATTTGACCCGACATCACGAAAGACGGGTGCCTTGTCACGGCAAATATCGATCGCGAACGGACAGCGTGGCGCAAAGCTGCAGCCGACGATGGGCTCGCGAAGACTTGGGACAATGCCTGGAATTTCGGGAAGGCGGCCCTGTCGGCCGCGCCGCCGGTCAGGCACCGATCGCATGAGGCCCTGAGTGTAGGGATGCGCGGGACGCGCAAACAGATCGATGACGTTTGCTTGTTCTATAATCCGGCCGGCATACATCACGATCACCCGCTGGCATGTCTCGGCAACAACGCCCAAGTCATGCGTGATGAACATCACAGCTGTTCCCGTGCGGGATTTCAGATCGACGATCAGCCGCAGAATCTGTGCCTGGATGGTCACGTCCAGCGCCGTCGTCGGCTCGTCGGCAATCAACAGTTCCGGCGAGCAGGCCAGGGCCATGGCGATCATGGCACGCTGGCGCATGCCGCCCGACATTTCATGGGGGTAGTTGTTGACGCGACGCTCGGGGTCCGCGATGCGGACGAGACGCAGCATCTCTTCTGCCTTTGCCATAGCCACCGAGCGGGACGCTTTCGTGTGGATTTGCACCGCCTCGGCGATCTGGCGGCCGACTGTGTAGACCGGGTTCAGGCTGGTCATCGGCTCCTGGAAGATCATGGCGATCTGATCGCCGCGGACCTTTCGCATCTCGCGATCGGACAGCTCAAGCAGGTCGCGTCCATGAAAGCGGATCTCGCCGCCGACGGTCCTGGCGGTCAGCTTCGGCAGCAGGCGAAGAATGGAGAGAGCGGTGACGCTCTTGCCACATCCGGATTCGCCGACAACGCCAAGTGTCTCACCTCTCTTAACCTGGAAGCTGATGCCGCCAAGAGCCCGGGTGACGCTATCTTCACCGAAGAAGTGTGTCTCGAGACCCACAACGTCGAGGAGGACGTCATCCGATGCAACTTTTTGCACTTGCATATCATCGCCTGCGATTTGCGCGGGGATCGAACAGGTCGCGCAGACCATCCCCGAGCAGGTTAACGGCCAGAACCGTGACGGCTAGGCAGATGCCGGGGGCGAAGACCGTCAGGGGCGCAACGCCGAGATACAAGCGAGAGCTCGCAATCATGTTTCCCCAGCTAGGGATCTCCGGGGGCACGCCGATACCAAGAAAGCTCAGACCGGCCTCGGTCAAGATCGCGCTGGCACAAACACTAGCGCTTAAAACCATCACGGACGGGATAGTGCTCGGAAGAATGTGCCGCCACAGAACTTTCGGCAGTCGTGCCCCGCCGCAGATCGCTGCCTCTACATAAGGTCGCTCCCGCACGTTGAGAACCACCGAGCGAACCAGCCTCGCGACGCTTGGGATTTCCGGTATAGCGATCGCGACGATGAGAATACTGATTCCACGACCCGTCAGAGAAATCAGCGCTATAGCCAGTAGGATAGTGGGTATGGACATCAGACCATCCATGACTCGCATGGCGATCTTGTCGAAGCGCCGGTTGTAGCCAGAGATGACCCCTAAAAGAAGTCCGCCCAGAACCGCGCTTACCGCCGACGCCAATCCCACCAAAAGAGAGATCTGGGCGCCTAACGCGGTTCGCGCAAATACGTCACGGCCCAGGTTGTCGCTTCCCATCCACATGTCCGCGGACGGTGGTTGCAGACGGCTAAAAGGATCCATGTTCACGGGATCACCAGCGTAAAGCGGAGCGGCGATTGCCAGAATGATCAAGAGCGCCAATAGGGTGCCGCCTGCAAAGACCAGTGGACGCCGTCTCACTAGGCGGTGTAGCCCGGACAACCGGAGCCGGTCCAACGGTATAGTTTCAACGGGTGTGGAGAAGAGCTTCATGTTAATACCGAATCCGAGGATCGACCAGGGTGTAGGAAAGATCGACCGCGAGATTAATCAACACGTACAGACCCGAAATGAGGATGAGCACCCCCTGAATGATCGGATAATCGCGTTTGTTGACCGCATCGATTACTAAACGACCTATTCCGGGGATGTTGAATACCGTTTCCGTGAGGACGACCCCCCCAACTAGGCTTGCAAAGCTTAAGCCGACCACGGTGAGGATTGGAACGCCCGCATTCTTCAGTGCGTGGTGGAAAAGCATGGAATAGGCAGACGCGCCTTTGGCGGCGGCCGTGCGCATGTAGTCTTCAGATAAGACTTCGAGCATGCTCGCCCGTGTGATCCGGGCGATATACGCAATGTAGGGAAAGCTCAAAGTCGCAGTTGGGAGGACTAGATGCAGAAGCCATGGTCCAAAGCCATGGTCGATGGGTTGATATCCCTGGACGGGCAGCCAGCGTGCGCTAATAGCGAAGAAGTAAATGAGAAAGAAGCCGACGACAAACACGGGCACAGAAAAACCAAGTGTCGCGAACGCGGTCAGGATGCGATCGGCAGTACCCCCGGCCCGCCACGCCGCAAGGATGCCAAAGAATACCCCTGCTGCTATTGAGACTACCATCGTCAAGGCTGCCAGGGAAAGCGTTGGTTCAAGTCGCTGCGAAATGAGCTCGAGAACCGATTGTCCCGCAAAGATCGAGGTGCCGAAATCGCCGCCGACCAGATCGCGCACCCAGCGGATAAACTGAACTGGCAGCGGATCGCCGAGCCCTAATTGCTCGCGGACTGCGGCGATCATCTCTGGGGTGGCCTTATCGCCGGCGATGATGGCCGCCGGGTCGCCGGGTGATAACCTTAGGAGCAGGAAAACGAAGATGCCAACCATCGCCATGACGGCGATGGTTGAGACCATCCTGCGGAGGATATAAGCAGCCATCGCGCTCAGCCCTTCTGCATGTTCCACATCGGAACAATGATCGGCATTTCGATCAGACCGGTCAGGGAAGCGCGTCGCGCGATTGGTGCGGTGATTGCGCCCAAGTAAACTGAACCGACGAAATCCCACCACACTCGTTGCATCTCTCGCGCGAGCGCCTGGCGCTCCTCAAGAGTAGCTACAGTCGCCCATCTCGCGTAAAGAGCCTCATACTCGTCGTTTTTCGGCCAGCCGTACCAAGCCTTATCGCCATTCGCGAGGAAGATCGGGTTGCCAAGAACATCTCCCATGGCGAAATCGGCGTCCGAGGTTGGATAGATGCTCCATCCACCCTCATCAACCGAACCCTTATTATCCAAGCGGGCAGTCACGGTACCCCACTCGGTCGGGTCCAATTCAGCGTTGATTCCTATTTTTCTAAGGGCATTCGCGATGTACTGTGAAACGTCGCTCATCCACGGCACGTTCGTGACCTGAACAATTACAACCTTCTCCCCGGCGTATCCTGCCTCCTGAAAAAGCTGCTTGGCTTTCTCAGGATCGCCGCTCTTCTTGAACCAGCCTGTATTTTCATCGTTAGTGTATGGCGTCTTCGTTCCGAAAACCGACGTCACAGTCTTGATGTATTCGGGAGGAGAACTCGTACGCATGGCCGCTTCCTGATCAATCAGATGAAGCAACGCTTGCCTAGCCTTTAGATTGTTGAATGGCTTCTGAAGGAAGTTTATGCGCAAATACCGAACGAACCCACCTTTGTCGAGGATCTGCAGGGTAATAGCCGGATCTCCTTCCAGGACTGGAAGGAGATCCATTGGCACGCTCTCTAGATAGTCGATTTCCCCTGCCTGCAGGGCTGCAAGCGCTGTTTGCTGGTCGGCGATATTGTCCCAGATCACGCGCTCGACCTTGACAACTTTTCCGCCCGCCAATCCATCAGGAGCTTCACGACGTGGCACATACTTTTCGTTCCGGTCATAGGTGAAGCTAGCGCCGGGGCGAGCAAGTTCGTGGTTAAACTTGAAGGGCCCGGATCCGATATTTGTCGTGACCGGAATAGTCGGAGGCGTATTCGCGTCCTTCTCTCGCATAATGAAAAGACAGGGAGGAGTTAAGGTCGCCAAGGTTTCAACAAGAAGCCCCAGCGGCTCCTTCAGCGCGATTATGAAGGTCTTTTCATCTTTCCTCGAGATGTCGGTGGCCAGAGCCTTTATCAACGGCCCGCTGGACGCTGCTTCCATCCATCGACGGATCGAAGCCACACAATCATCCGAAGTGACTGGCGTACCGTCGTGCCAGCTCAGGCCGTCGCGAAGGACGAAAGTATACGTCCTTTCGTCGTCGGAAACTCCCCAGCTGTGAACCATCTGAGGCTGTGGCCTCATCTGAGAATCCAGCGAAAACAGCGTGTCATAGACGGCCGCGCCGTGATGCGCAGTGATGTAGTACGACGATATCATCGGATCGAACACACCAAGATCGCCACTTTTCACCATACGTACTGTTTGACCGATCGCCGGCGTGTTCTGAGCACGCAATATGGACGGAAAAGACAGGGCGGTTCCAGCGGCAACGCCTGCTTTAAGCAGGATCCTTCGAGAGATCGTCATGTACCTGTTCCCTTTTTTGTTTGTTAAGAATTATCTTACCCGTGGCAGTGACCCAGCCGCGTCGTTGGTGTCACGCGCGGAATTTCGCAACGCAGCTTGACTGCCACGCTAGTTAACATTGCAGCGGCGCTGTAAGTGGCCAGGGCCGAGCGAGCTCCAGAAGACGAGCTAGTCTCAAAGCAATGTCGTCACGGTGTTGCGGGGCGGTTATCATTAAGCCGACAGGCATCCCGGATCTTGTGAAGCCCGCTGGGGCCGATATTGCTGGATTCCAACTAGTGTTTGCGATGAACCCAAGTGGAGCGGGCCCGGTATTGCTCGCGTCGCGACCGTCAATAATCTCGGGAGCCGGGCCGGCCGCAGCGAACGCTTCGGTAGCAACTGTCGGTGAGACGATGACATCTATGTCTTCAAAGCTAGCAGCGAAATCTCGGCGCAATTTGCTGAGACGCCTCTCGATCTCATAGACTTCCTCAATGGTGAGCTTGGCTCCGGCAAGCAGTGACTGTTGTGGCACGTCGCTGAGTTCACCAATTCGACCGGGAAGATATCCTTCCTGACATAAATTTGACCAGGTGCGGCTTCCCACGAGCCTTCGCCAGAGTGGGCGGATTGTTTCCAGGGACAGCTCCAGCTTGCGTTTTTTGAGTCGAGCCGTGCTAATCAAAGCCTCGGCCGCGGTGTATGCGATTTCAACGATCTCAGGCTCCATCACACCGTAGCCGAAGTCGTCCGACCACCCGACCCTTAGTCCGCTGACATCTAGAGATTCAGCCAATTTCTCGTAGTTCTGATCGGGTCGAGGCAAACTCATCCGGTCGACTGGATGGTGGCCCGCCGCCACATCGAGGTAGCGCGCCGTGTCGAGAACAGAGGTCGTCAGCGCTCCTAAAACGGTGAATACCGATTCCCTCTCGAGCGGGATGCGCCCGTGGCTGGGCTTTAAGCCAACCAGGCCGGTCCAAGCGGCCGGTCCTCTGGTGGATCCCCCTCCATCGCTTGCAGTTGCCAGCGGCACCATACCCGCAGCTACAGCTGCGGCCGAGCCACCGCTACTACCGCCGGGCGTTCTCTCAGGGTTCCAGGGGTTTCGCGTTACTCCAAACGCCAACGTCGCGGTCAAATTATCCATCCCGAAATCGGGCGTCGCGGTCTTGCCTAATGGAATAGCTCCTGCGCGGCGCAGCCGCGCGACATGCACGCCGTCCGCCTGCTTCGGCTTGCTGTCGCGATAGAACACTGAGCCATAGCAGGTGCGAAGGCCGGCACAGTCTTCTAGGTCCTTCACTCCGATCGGAACGCCCGCAAGCGGCCCTGGATCCTCACCACGCGCAACCTTCTGATCGATCAGGATGGCAGAGGTTTCAGCGCCCTCTTCATCTATTTCGACGAACGCGTTCAATGTCGGATTTACTGCCTTAATTCGCTTGATAGCGTCACGGACGACCTCAGTTGCGCTGATCTGTCCGCGCCTGACACATTCCGCAATCTCGATGGCCGTTCGGCTCATTAGTTTCCCCCTTGAGAGCGATAGTTCGGCGACAGCAGCCGACTTTCCGAATTCAGAGTTCGGTTATTGCGCGCATCTTATTGCGAACCCGAACTTCAGTTATGACACATGTTTGCCATTTGTACTCCCAATCATTATGCATTTGTGATCTCATAATGGCATATTGGACGAGCTGAGGCAACGACAAAAGCTTGGAGAAAGCGCACTTGGGGAATAACCTTTCGCGACTGCTGCTCGTGTTGCGGGAGCATCACAATCAAGGCCTGTATTAGGGCGACACGAATGAGACCGTCACACGCTAGGTCCCCTGTCAGACCACAGCCGATTTCATCGCGGCGTTGAGCGACCGAGGGGATCCGTCGCTATTGGAAGCTTTCTCCACCTTGGACCATCAGAAGAAGTCGCCATCGGGACAATGGCCACGTTGCTGCCACGGGCGCTATCGCGGAGCGAAGTCGATCTTGATGTCCACGTCCGGACCGTTGGTCCCGCCCGCGGATGATGTCCAAGCAAGTCGTCTTTGAGGATGCTCCGACTGTTCGCCCGGCACATTCTTCACGCCGAGGGTTGCCGGCAAAATACGAGGAGTACTGCGGAGAATTGCGCCCTGTTTCTGGACCGTTACAGAGCGCTAAAATACCCCAACACTCTGCCTGGAATTGCCCAAACTGCCGCTACACCTCGGCTCTCGCCATTGCCAGGGCCGATAGGCACCGCGATTGAAATCGTGCTATGCAGCCTCCCGGCGGCTGCTGCAAAGCGCGCCAATGTGGCAGGTGTGCCAGAGGCCAGTTTTGAATAAGCCGCAGAAAACATTGCCGAACCGAAGATTCGCTAGCAATTCGCTGGAAGATCAAGCCTATAGACAACTGCGCCGAGCCTTAGTCGAAGGCGATTTTACCCCCGGTCAGAAAATGCCGATTCGTCGGCTTGCGTCAGAGCTGGGGACCAGTCCAATGCCAGTTAGGACAGCTTTGAGACGGTTGATTTCCGAACAAGCGCTAGACGTGCTGCCGTCAGGCACTGCTATAGTCCCCCGACTCACACGAAGTGCTTTTGCGAAACTTGGCATGGTCCGCGCTGCTCTCGAGCCGCTGGCCGTGAAGATGGCTGCTTCCAATTTCGACGGCGCTACAAAAGTGCGACTTGAGGAACTGCTGCAAGTCGAGCGAAAAGCTCGTGAGTCTGGCGATCCTGTTCAGTTACTTCGCGCCGATCGCCAATTTCTTCTTGCCTTGTATGAACCTTGTCAAACTGCGATGCTTCTCTCAATGATCGAGGCGACTTGGCTTCGGCGTGGGCCGCACTTCTGGGACGCTCGGTGGCTGATTATCGGGCGCTCCCCTAGCGGCTCGAAGCACGCCGATATCATGCGCTGTATCGTTAGCGGAGATTTTGAAACTGCAGCGCGAACGCTGCAAGAGGAGATAGAGGGCACTACAAGCTACCTTCTTGAGCGCATGTCATTCGTAGACGATCCGGTAGCAACTGCACGGCTACGCCCGCTTCGACGGAAGTGAAAGACTCGGCTTCAGCGTGTTTAGAGCCCGGTCATTGCCATTCTCATCAACTCGGCCAACTTCGTGCCGTCGTCGACCGTGAACAATGAGATTGGTCAGGCTTCGATCTCGTTTGGCTGACTTTGGATGGCTGCGATGAGAAGCCACAAAAGCCGCCTGAACCAGTTGAGCAGGAGGGAGAAGTTGTAGCCGGCGGCGGCGAGGATGGCGTTGACGGCATCGCCCTGTTGGCCGGCGAGGTAGTTGCGGCCCATCCGGTGCTCGGCCTTGATGTGGCCGATGACGGGCTCGATGGCGGAGCGGCGGCGCATCTGGCGCTTGATGGCCGGGGTGACGCGGCGTTTCTGGCCGCTGGTGAAGACCCTGAGCTTGTGGCTCTGCGGTGCGTTGTGGCCGCGATAGCCGGCGTCGGCGAGGATGCGGCCGATCTCGTTGCCGATGGTCTTTTCCATGTCGGGGATGACGCTTGCCAGCGTGTGGCCGTCATAGGGATTGCCGGGCAGCGCTTTTGCATGCAGGGCGAACTGGCCGCCCTTGGCGCGCTTCAGCGTGGTGGCCACCGACACCTTCACCCCGAACTCGTAAGGCGCATGCGCCTTGCCCTTGCCGATGCATTCCACCTCGTGCGCGTGCAGGCTGTAGATCTTGCGGCCGCGCTGGCGCTGACGTTGCTCGAGAACGGTGGCGGCCTGGTAGAGCGGCCATTTGAAGAGCGCGTCCAGCCCCGCATCGCCGGCGATCTGGCGACCAATGTCGCGAATGGTCCGGCCGAGATAGGTCTTGAGCCTGCGCAGCGCCTTGCTGGCCCGCTTGAACTGCTTGGCGTGGGCATAGCGCTGGTGGTTGATCAGCGCCAGCTTGGAGACCCGCACATAGCTCTGGCGCAAATGGAGCCCCTTCCTCTTGGCCAGCCGCACCAGCCGCTCGCGCGCCCGGTGGATGAGCTTGGCGTCGGTCGGGAACATGACGTTCTTCGGCTGCACGGTGGTGTCGACGATCACCTGGCGCGTGTCGGCCGGCTTCATCGCTCCGATCTTGACCGCAAGGCTGAGGCTCTCCTGCAACAGCGCCACGATCCGCTCCTCGCCCATGCGGCTGCGCCAGCGCGTCATCGACGAGCGGTCGAACGGCAGCGCATGGCAGAAGAACACCTCACCGGTGAGATACTGGAAATAGGGGTTCTCCACCCAGCGCTCGCACAGCACCTCGTCTGACAGGTTGAAGGTGTGCTTGAGGATCGCCAGCCCCGCCATCAGCCGGGTCGGCAGCGGCGGCATGCCGGGGCCGTCCGAATAGACGGCGCCGAAACGCTCCTCCAGCACCGGCCAGTCGATCGCCTGCGCCAGCCGCACCAGCTCGTGCTTCATGTTGATGATCTGGTCGAGCCTGGAGCGGAACAGGTCCTGCTCTCCCGTCTCGCGCTTCTCGCGTGGCCTCGACATTCGCCGTCCCCTCGATTCGCCGCCGCCGAATCGAGTGAATCACGCTCCGAAGCACAAGGGAATCGCAAAACCGAATTGCAGGAAAACAACGCCCATAAACCGCAAATCCTGCAATTCCAAAGCCACCATCCGCCGCAATCAGCATGCCAGATCAATGGCTTGCGGATAGTTCACGGTCGACGCCGTCATCTTAACAAATGCACGCCGTCCACCTTGGTCATCAAATGGTCTCCATCATCCCACACCTTGTTCCGCGAAAACGTTTGCGTCAATTTCCTCTGAAGCCCAACTCTCGTTTGGCCGGATTAAAGAAGAAGGTCGTTTCAATCTAGGCGACGGTCAGCAGCCGCCGCGGATTGCCAACCATGATTGTTTCAATCTCTGCTTCTGAGTAACCGCGCCGGCGCATGAGTGGTAAGACTCTGTCCTGAATATGAGCGTAACCGTGGCCACCAAACTCAGCGAGCCGGATCACGTGACAAATATCATGGCTTATGACGACCTGATCAAGGTGGCCTCGATCTAACAAACTTCGGATCGTCTTTAAGCGCATGCCATCGTTGGGCATATCGATGTCGGCATGAGCATAGTATGTATTTTCTTGTCCAAAGAGGTCCCACTCAAGCACCACGCCTGTGTCGGCCAGACGGAATAGTCGATCATCATCGAAGATGGTACGATCAATGTGATCGATGATTGTTCGAGGCAAATCGGCACCGTTCTCTCGAAGAAATTCCACCAGCATCCAAGGATGGTCCTGATGACGGGATGGATGGATCGTCAGTGAGGTCCCGGTTTCCTGTTGCGCCATGATTGCCGCTGTCAGAACTCGCTTCTCAAGGTCCGTCCAGGGCCATTGGCTGCCGATTTCGCCTATGATTCCAGCACGTACGTTCGTACCCCAGGCACCCAACTGAACTTGGTCAATCATCTCCTGTGCGAAGCTCTCGACAGTTCGGTGAGTGTTTTTAGGATCCTGGTAGTCTTGAACATAGTGCCCACATCCCATAACGATGTGGGCACCGCTTTGTCGCGACACGTTCACCAAACCTTCGGGATCTGGAGAAAGACCACCGATGGTTAGCTCCACAATGGTATTCCCTCCGGCACGCACCATCAGTTCGGCCTCTCGCGCAGCAAGTTCACGGTCGCGCTGCGTTGTATTTCGAGCATCAACTAGCCCACCGGTCATGATCTGGAAATACTGTCGCGAATTCGGACCGCCATCAGCAGGCATGTGTCGGCGATCAGGGCGAGTAACGTCCCAGAGAAGATGCTCATGCATTAGCGTCTTGCCAAGGACCGCAGGATCCACCAACCCAACCACAGTCTGCGCCTTGCCCCTCATCTCGTCTCTAGTAAGTCTCATTGACATCTCCCAAAGTTCGGCGGTAAGCGCCTACGCTACAGTGGTGAGGGGGCGGAGACAGCGCTTCCGCAACTCTGCAAATTCTTCTACCGCCTCAACGAACCGGTCGAGATCTCTCTGCTCTGTCGGAAGGCTAAGAGCGAGCATTCCGCGGCGAGCCAGGTAGAATCCAGCTTGCAACATATCCAAAAAAAACAGCTCTCGTATGCCGTCATCGTGGCTGGTTGACACATAGGGAGAGCGAACAATTGGATTGCAGAAATGGACCGTGGCGAGTGAGCCGACGCCCGTGAAGTGCATCGCCACCCCCGCTCGGGAAAGACGCGAGTTCAGGTCTTTACGCAGTTGTTCCCCCCGGTTGTACAAGGCCTCCGCCACCTCAGCAGTAAAGATCTCCTCCAACGCGACCTGCGCTGCCGCCATCGAGATTACATTGTTGTTGAACGTCCCAGCGTGTGGCAGGCTTCCGTCGAAGAGCGACATGATTCCGGCCTTGCCTCCGAACGCTCCAAAGCTCATTCCGCCTGCAATGTACTTCCCCAGCGTTGTCAAGTCGGGGGTGATAGACAATCGCCTCTGAAGCCCGCCGACGGACATCCGCGAAGTCATCACCTCGTCGAATATCAGGAGAGTACCAGTCTGGGCCGTCGCGCGGCGTAGCGCCTCAAGGAATTCAGTATCAGCTGGAATGCACCCGCCACTCCCAAGCATTGGTTCTACGATAACCGCCGCGAGCTTATCTCGATGTGCAAGGACCAGTTTCTCGGCAGCATTGGCATCGTTGTATTCCGCCATAATGAACGGGAATGGGACAGTCACCGCCGATGGACCGTCTGATGTAAAAAGCAAGACCCCACCATGGTATCCGCCACGGAATGCCATGATGGCGTCACGGCCGGTGAACTGGCGAGCAACGGTAAGTGCCATCAAATTGGCTTCTGTCCCGCTGTTGGTGAACCGAACCAAGTCGATCGAGGGGAAGCGGTCGCATACTAGCTTGGCCAACTTCGATTCGGCTTTGCCCACCGCAGCCAAGTTCAAGCCCCGAGCCATGGCTTCCTGTATTGCGAAATGAATTCGCTTCTCGGAATGCCCGAATAAACCGGCCGTATACTCCCCACACAAATTGACGAACTGGTGCCCGTCGATGTCCCACAGAGTACTCCCCTCCCCCCGTTCCATCGCCACTGGAAACGGATGATACATTAATACGGAGCGTGTGTTTCCCCCGGGCATTACATTCCGTGCCACGCGGTTAAGCTCGCGACTTTGTGGGTAACGAGCAACGAAGCGCTCCCGAGCCTCAGCGAGGCTAGATTCTAATGTGCTGTTATATTCCGTATCGGCATTCACAGTTTAATAACCCCTGAAAGACATGCCAGCCAACGCGGTGCCCTGGCGCTGGTCCGTCCTTGGATTTGGATTGGTTCGAGTACAAAGTCAATATTTTTGTGATCACATTTCTACATACTGTGAGCGCTCGGATTGATGTAACGGGCTCTGGCAAGCGGATCGTCGCCAGCTTCCTTCAATTCGGCTAACGGGGCGTTCCACGGCGTCGTCCAATCAACCGCTGTCAAAGCGTTATCTACCAAGGCCTATTCTCACCGATGCTGCGAATTCGTTCCTCAGATGGGATGCGAGCCGCGTGACCGCCTCTCTGCTGGACGACGAACTTTGCCGTCCGAAAGCGCGGCCTTGCGGTTAACTGCGAAAGTTCTTCCGGAAGCAAGTCCTGCCGATCGGGCCCTCCACCGCCTCGTATCCGTACGTCTTCGAACGCTACGATTTTCACATGACGTTGACCGGCCCCGTCGAACCGCGGGAACACGGCACGGTTCAAAGGTGTCTGGAGGCTGTATTCGGGTCCGCGATCAATGACGATTTCGCAATCGACTCGATCACCTTGTGCGAGCAGGAAGACCCTGACAGTGACTTCGTTGCTGTAAAGCGATTTCCATTCAACGCCCCACCGGTCGAAGTCTCAAATCGGTCCCTGTTGTCGCGCCATAGCGTGTAAGGAGAATGATAGCGCGTGTAGCGATTGTCTTGATGCAGCAACAGCCTAACGGCACTTCGCACTATTCCAGCAAGATTAAGTAAATTCGCTCGATTTAGCCATCGGGCAGGCATTGTTGCTACTGCGCCGGCGCTGCTAGGGTGAGCGTACAGCGCTGCTCCTTCTTCGCCTTCGCGGCCGTCTCGGCGCACGCGCTAAGCGCCTCCTGATTGGCGCGCACAAGGTTGCTGGCATAGACCAGGCCGCGCCATCCGCCGGGGCTTCCCGACTGTTCAGCGAAATGCCGGCGCTCCACCGATCGGCGTTCATGGCGGTTAAAGCAACGGTCATATCGACCGATCCGGGGAGCACGCGCGGCAAGAACAGCGTCAAAAGGATGCCGGCGACCAGGCCGGCCCCTCCTCCACCCCAAACCCACCAATCCTGTTCCCGACGCAGCCGGGCGCTCCTGACGTATTCGCCAAGCTCAGCCGATACGCGCTCGAGGCTTTGGCCTCGAGCTTCAATCGTGCGTCCGGCATTCGCCGAAATCCGGTCTCCGGCGCTCTGGGAGCCGCCGATGAGCCCTTTTGGGTATTCCGCTTCGCCAAGACTGGCTGGACCGGCGAAGCCAGGTGCCCGCTTTCGAGTGTCGCGAGCACCGGGCAAAGCCCCTGTCCGCTAGAACGAGCGCTGGAACCGAAGAACACCACCGATGCTGCTGTTCTGATCGGCGCTGGTCCAGTTGCTGAAGTCCGCCGCTCCGTACTTACCTGCGTTAAGGTAGTCGACTTCGGCCGTGATTGTGAAGCCGGGTACGATGGTGTAGGCGACGTTCGCCGCGATACCGAGATTTTTGCCCTGGTCATAGGAGATCTGGGTATTGAAGGCGGTTTTGTCATTGAACTTGTAGGTGCCGCCGCCCCAGATCGCCCAATGACCATACCACTGCTTGTAGAAGCCGCGGCCGCCATTGCCGAGGTAGTTCGACAGGTTGTTGTCCGTGCCATAGCCGCCCATCACCCAAAGCGACAGTTGGCTGGTAGCAGTCACGTCCAAGCGAACCTTGCCGGCGACTTCCTCGTAGTTGCTGTCGTAGGAAACGACACCGGTGATCGCACCCCAGTCCTGCTTGTATTTCACTCCACCGACGACATGCGGGACATAGCTGTCGATCGTGAATGCCTTGGAGCCTTCCTCGAGGGAGACCACGGCCGTGAAGCCATCTCCGGCGTCGAAGTAGTACTGGATGACGTTGGTGTCGGAGGTGCCATAGGGAACCAGCGTATCCTGGATCACGTTGCCGGCGTCGCCAATGAACGCATTGAAAGCCGACTTGTCCATGCCGACGCGCAGGCCACCGAGCTGGATCCAGGCGTAGTTCAGCGTGACGGGCTTGTTGTAAGCGCCGACACCACCATTGGAATCAGGGCCGAGGCCGCTTTTTGCAGTGTTGCCGAAGTTGAAGCGGGTCTCTGCGTAGGTCTTCAAGGTGCCGAGTTCGGTCTCCTGGCCAGTCCAGGTCTTCAGGCTGAAGCGGGCGTTCTTTTTCCAGGTTTCGTTGATCCCGCCGTCCTGGCGGTCGAGCGCTTGGGCGCCGTCGAAACTGCCGATGTCACCGCCACCAATGTCATAGCGGATATAGCCGCCAATGCGCAGGCAGGTTTCAGTGCCAGGGATGTAGAAGTAGCCGGCACCATAGACGTCGCAGATCTTGACGTATTCGGCCGGTTCGGGCTCGGCGACGACAACCGCATCAGCGGCGCGCGCGCCGGTGACTGCGACCAAAGCCGCAGCGGAGCCGAGAAGAAGGCTCTTGATGTTCATTTTGATCTCCACTCAAAAGATTAAAAGGCCAGGGAGTCGTTCCTCAACGACTGCATCCCTTCCCGTCCCACGATCGAGAATCCAAGCGCATCGCGCCGCTCCTCGCAGGCTGAGTGCTATCGATCGAGTTAAATAATTCAAGATATTAAGTGCGGACAGTGTCCACATGAATAAGTAATGTTGCGCTTATATCACGATTCTCTAAGTAACATCTGCACTAATAGGACGAACTGTACAAATAGAACAATCTGTACAATTGCACAAAGTTGCATTTATTGGACCCCCACATGATGGCGCGGGCCTGCTTTCGTTGACGATCCATCTGACTTGGATCGGTCACCGACGCATTGATCTGGAGATTGGTTGGCTGGGGTGAGGCGAGGCAGGCGAGCCCTTAGGCCTCCAGGCTGCCCGTTCCCGGGTCGCCTGCCAATCTAGCCGATCACGAGATGCCGCTCATGGAGCCTTTTCGTTCGTGATGACGTCGAACGCTGCCAGATCGGCATTCGCGGCGAAATCTCGTGCCGCCAAAATCACTTCTTCAGCCAAATCTTGTCTGAGCATTTCTATTGGGATGCGACCCTCGAGAAGAGATGAAGGGCGGGTCAGCCAAAGCCAGGCCAGCCGAGGATTGGCGATAGATGCGAGCACTTGCCGTATCCCTGGCGCGGGTCTGCCATCGATGAACTGAGCCAATGGGAATACATGTTTGCGCGCGCCCTTCCGTAACGCGACCACGTCGTTGTGCCGTTGCCACCAGTGGAGCGTCGACCTCGCTATGCCATAGTGTTCTTCCAGGTGCGTTGGCCCGGCAATTTGTCCGGCCCAAGCTTGTATCTGAAGGCATTCGTTTTTCTGGTTCCGCACCTTGGAGACCCAGCGCTTTGGCGTGCCCTCGATTTGCCCTGCGAGCGAAGCCTCCTGTTCGGCACTGACATCGAAGCGCCGCGCTGCTTCGGCGGCGAGCCTGCTGACAAATCCGGAGGCGAGGACGGTCAAATCGTCATGGATAGCTTGTTGGAGCGTTAGCGAAAGCGAACTGGCAACACCAATTTTGCATTCCCCCTCGCACGAGGAGATTGAATTGTGTTCCTTTACAACCTCATCGTACTGAGTGAGGACGCGTCGAACTTCTTTCGCGACCAAGCTTGAGAGCTCTTCTTGGCGAGGTCCATTTTCAATATCTGGTAATTTGGCCATCTGCGGCTTCCCCTTGCCAACATCTAGACTGCAAAAACCTCAGGCATCACAACATTGCCTAATCGCCGGTCGAGCCCAGCGATAATTCGACCATGTACCTGGCGATCTCTCCGGCTCCCAAAGTCAATGAATCGTTTGCTGAGTTACTGTCCGGATCGAAGCGCCGGGTGGCTCCAAGGCGAAGGCATACACACCGGACTGAAAAGCTCTCCAGACGCCAAATCCTCCACTGGCCATTTTTTCTGGCTGTATCCCACCGCTCGTTAGGCTTAGGCGCACCTGGCTCCCAGAACCCGTTCGGACGCAGGATCGGTGTCGATCTTCACCCGATCCTCTCAGCATGCGGGCCTAATGCCCGCACTAACCCAAAGAAACCCCCGTCGCCGTATCGAAGAAGTGGGACGTCCGGGGCTTGATGCTGAGACCGACCTCTCTTCCGAGCGCCTCACAACGACCCGGCACGCGAGCGACCAACTCCTGCCCGCCGAGATCGCAGATCAGCAGCGTCTCCACGCCGAGGTATTCCGTGTCCTTGACCCTGGCTTTGAAGTCGCCAGCGTCCTGGACTTCCAGATGCTCGGGCCGAATTCCCAACGTGATGGCGGATCCGGGGCATACTGCGTCATGTAGCGATGGTGGAATGCGCTCAGCGAACCCCGGGCCATCGAACATTGGCCCCTCTTTCGAGCCTCTACATATTCCATGGACTAAATTGATCTCGGGCGAGCCGATGAAGCTTGCCGCGAACGTGTTCGCCGGCTTCGAGTAGAGGTCAAGGGGGCTGCCGATCTGCTGGCAGACGCCGTCTTTGAGCAGCACGATGCGGTCTGCGAGGGTCATCGCTTCGACCTGGTCGTGCGTGACGTATATCGACGTCGCCCCGAGTTCTCTGTGCAATTGGCGAATCTGCGCCCGTATGTGTCCCCGGAGCTTCGCATCGAGATTGGAGAGCGGTTCGTCGAACAGGAAAAGCTTGGGGTCCCGGATGATCGCCCGCCCCATGGCGACACGTTGCCTCTGCCCGCCGGACAACTGCCGGGGCTTGCGATCCAGGAGACGCGATAGTCCGATCATGTCGGCTGTTCTCGAGACCCGCTCCGATGCGTCCTTGGACCCGACACTCCTGACGCGCAGCGGGAACCCGATGTTCTCGGCCACGGACATATGGGGATAGAGCGCGTAGCTCTGGAAGACCATCGCGATATCCCGCTCGCGCGTCTCGACGTCGTTGACTACGCGGCCGTCGATCCGCAGCACGCCCGACGTTACTGACTCCAGTCCCGCTATCATCCGAAGCAAGGTCGACTTTCCACATCCCGAAGGGCCGACGAGCACGATGAACTCGCCTTCCCTGACCTCAAGGTCGATGCCATGGAGGACTTCGAGCGCACCATAGGACTTTCGGATTCCCGAAAGACTCACCTTCGACATTCCCATCTCCTATTTTACGGCCCCGGCGGTCAGACCGCCGAGAATAAAGCGCTGACCAAAGAACATTAGAATGAGGGCGGGGACAGTCGAAAGAACCGACGCGGCGGCCATCTGTCCGTGCAGAATCTCGTTCTCTCCGGCATACGACGCGATCGCTACTGGTATCGTGTAGGTCTCCTTCGTTGTGAGATTGAGAGCGATGGAGAACTCGCTCCACGAGAACAGGAAGGACAACAATCCCGCCGCGATCAGTCCCGGGACTGCGAGCGGGAGAAGGATCACGAAAAAGACCGTCGATCTGCGGCATCCATCCACGACCGCGGCTTCCTCGAGCTCGCGCGGGATGCTCTCGAAGGCCGACATCATGAGCCAGATCGTGAGGGGAAGATTGATGACGACGTGGGTGAGGATCAAGCCCGTCAGGGTGTTGTAGAGCCCGACCTCGCGGAACAGCAGGTACCAGGGGCCAACCAGCGTTATCGGCGGGATCATGTGGAAGATGAGCGTCCAGCCAAGGAAGAGAGCGCTGAAGAGCTTGGACCACCTCCGCCATGCGAGTGAATAGGCGGCAGGCGCGCCGATCAATAACACGAGGGCGGTACTCGAGAGACCCACGATCAGGCTGTTGCCTGCGTAGGCGATGAAGTCCGAACTCTTGCCGAACAGCACCCGGTCGAAATTGACGGCGACGGGTTTGAACGGGAAAGTCCCTGTCAGGATGTCGATCTGGTATTTCAACGACACGCCTACAATCCAGACGAAGGGCGCCAGTATCGATAGGAGCGACAGCGCAACAACTGCGAGGGCAAGCCAGGACTTCCAGTGAGGGCTGGTCATCACAAAGTCCCTTTCCTTCGCTGCGCGATCCGGAATACCGCGAGATAGCCGCAGACGATAGCGATGGTGACCAGCGAGAGGAGAGCTCCATAGCCGAGCTCGTTGCTCTGGAAGAACACCTTGAACACATAGAGGCTCAACACCTCTGTGGAGACGCCAGGTCCGCCGGAGGTTAGCAGGTAGATTTGGTCGAATACTTTAAAGGCGCCGATCGACCTGAAGACGAAGGCGATGGCGATGGCGGGCCAAAGCATCGGTAGGACAACGAACCGAAGCCGTTGAAGCGAACTCGCGCCATCGACGTGGGAGGCTTGTATCACCTCCTCGGGAAGACCCTCCAGTCCCGCTAGAAGGATCAGGAACATGAACGGTGTCCAATGCCAGACGTCGACGATGATGACGGCAAGCAGCGCCGTGGACGTCGATCCGAGCATGTCCAGGCGAACACCGGCGATCTGATCGACGACGTAGGCAATTATGCCGAATTCGGGATTGTACATCAGCCGCCACATATTGCCGATCGCGACGGGCGGTATCAGGATGGGCATCAACATCAAGGTCCGAACGGCTCCTTTGCCGCGCGTCATCCGCTGCGCGGCAAGCGCGAGCATGAGACCGAGAACGAGTTCCGCGAAGGTCGAGGTGACGACGAAGGCCAAGGTGTTCAGTAAAGCGCGCCAGTAGATCCAGTCGTTCGCGAGGCGGGAGATGTTTTCGGCAAGGGCGGCTGTGCGTTGTACACCGTCGTTCGTGAACGAAATTCTCGCCCCCGCCATCCGCACGAGTTCGATCACGGGAGCAACCGTAAGCGACAAGATCAGCAGTGCCGCCGGCGCGATGGTGATCAGGCGGAAATGCCTGTCGAACAAGTCTAGAAGCCTGGTTCGTCGGCTCGCGACGACGCTCTGCGGCGGTGCGCTGTCGGTCACGGGCCTTTTTGAAACCAGAATTGTCGCCATCACATCACCCAGCGTTACCGACCGAGCGCCTCGTGGCAATTCCAGTCGGAGAATGTCGATTATTGCAGCGGAGGTAAAAGGCCCGTCTTACGGCCGCTGCGCACAAAAACGTCGTGGATCTCGGTTGCGGCTGTGTTGAGAGCTTCATTGACGGACAGTTCGCCGATCAGCGCCTGGTTCAAGCGGAGCCCGATGATCTGCTCGATCTCTGCGCCCTCCGGATATTGAAGAACTTGCTTCGCGTTCAGCGAAGCTTGCGAGTAGGGCTTCATCCATCTGAATTTCTCCTGCTGCGAAAGCGGTCCTTCGAGGACGGTTCGGCTCACGGGAATCCCTCCGGCTTCTGCGTAGTATGTCTGGGCCTCGTCGGTCAGAAAATACTTGATGAACTCCATGGCGGCTTCCTTTCGCCCAGCCGAAACATTGGCCGGGATGCCCATCTCCCATGAACCCCACACATCCTTATTCTCGCCATCCGCCGGGCGCGGCATGACCGCATAGCCGATCTTGCCAACTACGGCAGACTTTTCAGGGTCGTCCATCTGCGCTTGGGCCGCGACGACAATGCCTGCCTGTTTGACCTTTCCAGCGACGATATATTGGATCATCTCGCCTTGATCGATCGAGCCGGGGTTCGGCGGACCGCACTCCTTCGCAAGTTTGATGTAAAGTTGGAGGGCCCGCTTCACTTCAGGGCTATTGAAGGTAACAGTGAAGTCGCCGTTTGGTGCGTCTTTCTCGATGCTGCCGCCAAAACTGAGCATAAAAGTGGAAAAGGCGAACCGGATCGGGTTTCCGCGGGCTCCGCGCAGGACGACGCTGTAGTTAGCCGCGTCGCCCTTTGTTTGACACGTTTTCAGGACGTCGTCCCAGGTCTCGGGCGGCTTCTCGATCTGATCGGTTCGGTAGTACCAGAGATGGGTATTGGCGTTTGGCGAGAACGCCATTGGAACACCGCCATCCTTCATCGGCCATTGCCTGTCCTTGTTCCAGTAAAGCATGCCATCGGCATCGATGATGTTGTCGCCGAAGCTGAAGGTCGGGTCGATGTCGGTCAGCGCCGTCAGATAGTTGCCCGCGTAGAATTCAACGGCCCACGCGTTCGAGAGATTGATGATGTCGTATTCGCCGGAAGGCCCGCGAACGGCGTTGCGGGCTTTCTCGAGGAGCCCGCCCAGCGGCACGGCGTCAATGTTTACCTTGTTCCCGGTGTCGGCCTCGTATTTTTCGACAAGTGCCTCGAAGCCTCCGTACCAAGGAGAGGTATTGATCAGGATCGTTATCGGCTCCGCCGATAACACTTGGCTAGCCAGCAGAGTAGATGCAAGGAGCGCCGAGCTTCCGAGTAGCCTTGTTAGAGTTGTCATTTTCTCACTCCCGATTGATGCAGGGTTCAAATGGCTTGCCAACTCGCTCGAGGTGGCGCTCCATCGCCGATTTTTCTTCCGTAAGACCATAGCGGACGAACGTTTCCGGCGGCGCGTCGTGGCGCCAAAGGTGCCGCGTGATTGATTGTCTCAGCGCCGCCACGACCTCCGGAGCTTCCACAGGCCGCTCCTGTTGCGGGTCTGCGGCGAGATCGTAGAGCACCGTGCCGACATCAGCGAAGCCACCCTGTTGCTCCATCCAGGGTATCCGCTCCGCGAAATCACGTGCCTTGATCTTCATTACGGGCATGCTCTTCGTGAATTCGAAAGGCCCTGACATCTCCGCGCCCTCGAACTCGCGAACGTCGAAGTAGGAGCGCAGGTGGGTTGGCATCACTGTGTATTCGTTGAAGCCTTCGCCCGTGAGGGAGTCTGGAAATAGATAGTAGGTGTAACGCCCGTCCGTGGCGCAGATCGGCCCTCCGAACATACCCAAAATAAGATCACTACGCACCGGTTCGTCCGCTTCCAGCACCTTTCTGAGAGAGCATCCTGTGACCTCCGATGGTCTGCCCGCGCTCGCGAAATCAAGGAAGGTCGGCATTAGATCTGTCTGCTGCGTGAGCGCGCTACGACGCTCACCGCCTTTGGCGGCGTAGTCCGGATGGTAGATCATCAAGGGAATGTGGGAGATTTCCTCGTAGTAGGGTGTCCGGTTCTTGCCCCACCAGTCATGCTCCGAAAGCAGGAAACCATGATCGGTAGTGACGATGAGCGCGGTGTCCTCCCAAAGCTCGCCCTCGTCGAATGCATCGAGGAGCCTGCCGAACTGGTCGTCGCACATCGCGACCAGTGCCGCGTAGTTCGCCCTGATTTCCGCGATTTCGTCGGCGGAATTCGTCACCTTCTCGTAGACCGGCCAATCCAGAATTTTCCCGGTGTAGCCAGTCTCGAAAAGCTTTTTGAACCGCTCCGGAGCGTGGAACGGCTCATGCGGATCGAACGTTTCGATCATCAAGAACCAGTTTTCGGCGCCCTTGTTTCCATGCAGGAACTCCAACCCGGCGGTGAAGCACTTTACACAAGGAAATTCCCCCTCTTCCTTGTAGCGCTCGCGGTTCTTGATGTTGCTGAGGTGCTTCCATGCCTTCCAGGGCGTGTTTCCCCGGGTGACGGTTTTGGCAGTCTCGGGAATCCTCGACAACGGGTAGTGCCGGTCATCGAACATCTCCTTGAAGCGCTCCAATGGCGGCTGGACCATGGCCACCCACGTGTCATCTTCCTGTCCACGGATGAATTCCCAGCTGTCGAAAGTGTTGATGTATCCAAATCCGCCTTCCTGGAAGTAGTGTTGATGGTCCGAGATCATGTGTGTGTAGGTGCCGTGTTCCGACAGGATTTTCGGGAACGAGTTGTCGAACGGCTCCAGCGGACCCCAGGAGCGGTGCATGAAGGTCAGCCGGCCGGTGTGAAGGTCGCGCCGGGCGGGCATGCATGGGAGCCCGCCAACATAGTGGCGGTCGAACGTGATACCACGTTGGGCGAAACGATTGAAATTCGGCGTCGGGATGCCCTGCCCGCCGTAGCACTCCAGCGCCAGGCGGTTGAGCGAGTCAAAGAGGACAAAGACAGTTCGCACGCACGGCTCCATGCAGGACAGCCGACCAGACTGCCTTGTTTTTCTTCCGCTAGACGATGAAACAATGACAAAGCGATGTATAATGAATTAGTCGTACCTCTGCGATCGCCTTTTGGAATGATTGTTCCTGGATATGATGAACGCAGGATGCACGTCCGGAGGAATGGAATGGATCGCAACATCCGCGCGTTCATCGCTATCGCGAAGCACGGCAATGTGACGCTCGCAGCCCGCGACATCGGTATGGCGCAATCCTCGCTGACCAAGAAACTACGGCAGATCGAGATCGAGTTCGGGGCATCCCTGTTCGAACGCCTGCCGCGCGGCATGCGGCTGACGACCTACGGACAGGCCCTCCATCGACACGCGATCGAGATCGAACGATCGTACAGCCAAGCGAAAGAGGAGATCGTTGCAATCAGGACCGGGCATGTTGACCTGCTCCGGATCGGCGCCGGTCCGAGCATCAGTCTCTTGTACATGTCGCGTATTCTCGATCAACTTAGGTCAGAGTTTCCAAAAACCCAGCTTATTCTTTCGGCTCCCGCGAACTTATCCTACAATGCAAGACTGCTCGCAGGCGATCTGGATGTCGTCGTTGGCCGGATCGAAGCCGAACACCTCTCAGATAAAATCACCACGATCAGGTTGGCAACGTTCGAGCACTGCCTGGTCATCGGGGATAGGAAGAGCATCGCTCGCGATCCGCCGACCGCTGTCGACCTTTTGGATTTCGCCTGGATAGGGTACAGCGAGAGCATCGAGCCCGACCCCGCTCTCACCAACTTCTTCCACGCTGATGGTTTGGCACCTCCACCGCTCGCGGTGTCGACGAGTTCTTTCAATACGGCCTTGGAACTGGTCGCCGCGGGAAGATACGCTATGATCGTGCCCAACCAATTCCAGCCAATCGTCGAAGCCTCGGGTGCCGCCGCTTATCCGATCAGGACGCCTCTTCACGCCTATGAAGTCGGGGTTTCTGTACGAAGCTCCACGCTCCGTTATCCAATTGTAAAGCGGCTGACGGAAATTCTCGAAATCGAACTGGCGTCTGGTGGAACGGATCTTAATCGATGTCAGCCCGATGATTTCCGGAAAGGCGGTCGGTAAAGCGGCCGCGATGGTCGACCGTTCGCTTAATGCCGGCGCGACGTTGCTTTGCGGCGATAAGCCAGCCGGCAATCTCTATCCGCCGACGGTGCTGGAGAATGTTCCTGCAAGCTGTGATGTTTGGAACGAGGTAGTATTTGCCCCGATCGTCATTTATGCAGCCCTTCGATGAGCTGGCTGATCCGCCCGCTGCGCACCACTGCAGCCGAGGGTCACCCTTTGCGGTCCGAACCGGCCACCGGTCATCCTTCACTGGCCATCAGGATTTGCTCAGAGGAGGCAGCAAGCGAGCGGCAAGAGTCGCCTCACCGCGTCAGGAATTGTCGGAACCGTTCCGATCGGCTTGCGCCAAAAACTTCCTCGGGCGGTCCTTCCTCTTCGACGATCCCTTTGTGAAGAAAGACGACCTTGCTCGATACGTCCCGCGCAAAGCCCATCTCGTGCGTAACCACGAGCATGGTCCGTCCTTCTTCCGCCAGCGCGCGCATAACTTTGAGGACCTCACCGACGAGTTCGGGATCCAGCGCGGACGTCGGTTCATCGAACAGCATGACGCGGGGGCGCTGGCCGAGCGCACGGGCGATAGCGGCACGCTGCTGCTGACCGCCCGAAAGGTGTATTGGATATTGATTGACCTTGTCGGCGATGCCAACCTTAGCCAGAAGCGCCTTCGCCTCTTCGACGCATTCGGCGCGGGGGCGACCCTGGACATGGATCGGTGCTTCGATGACGTTCTCCAGGATCGTCTTGTGCGACCACAGATTGAAGCTTTGGAACACCATGCCAATGTGGGCGCGCAGGCGGTCAACTTGTGTGCGGTCGGCGGGCCGCGGGCCGGTCTTGGTTTGCTTCATCCGGATCGCCTCGCCGCCGATGGAGACTTCGCCCCCGGTCGGAGTTTCCAGCAAGTTGATGCATCGCAACATCGTCGACTTGCCTGAGCCCGAGGATCCGACGATGGAGACCACATCTCCATCATAGGCGTCGAGGGAGACGCCTTTGAGCACGTCGAAAGCTCCGTAGGCCTTGCGCAATTCGCGGATGCGAACGGCTGGGATCGCATCAAGTGAAGGGGTCTGCTGCGGCTGCATGCTCATACTGCATCTTCCCTCTGGATGACGACCGGCGCCGGAATAGATCTGAGATGCGGCGTCAGCCAGTGTTCCAGGAGTTGGATGGCGCGCGTGATGAGGTAATTGATGATCAGGTAGATGCTTCCCGCGACGACGAAGACCTCGACCGCGCGGTAGGTCTCGGAAATCAGTTTGGCCGCAAGACCAGTGATTTCCATCATCGTGATCACCGAGGCCAGCGCCGTCGCCTTGACCATCAGGATGATTTCGTTGCCGTAAGCAGGCAGGGCCTGTCGGATGGCGAGGGGCAGGACGATGCGTCGGAATACCGTGAAGCGGCTCATGCCGCAGGCACGGCCTGCCTCGATTTGCCCCTCCGGCACGGACTGCAGACCGCCCCGGATTATCTCGCTGCCATAGGCGGCCGTGTTCAGCGCAAGCGCGATGATAGCGCACCAGTAAGGCTGGCGAAGTATCGGCCACAGCATGCTGTAGCGAAGCGTTGGGAACTGGCTGAGGCCGTAGTAGATCAGAAAGATTTGCACAAGCAGCGGCGTCGAGCGGAACACGAAGATGTAGGCTCTCGCGGCCCACTCGAGCAGCCGTAGGCCCGAAAGCCGCAGCAGCGCCAGGATCAGGGCGATGACCATTCCGAGCGCCACCGAGATGGACATCAGTTGCAGGGTCAGCGGAACGCCGGGCAGCAGCCGCAGAAAGGCACCGAGAAGAAAGGAAAAATCCATTATCCTCTCCTCAGACCACGGGTGAAGTGCTTTTCGGCATATTGCAGCGCCCATCCCGAGGCGGAAGAGATGAGGAGATAGAGGATCGCCGCCGCCAGGAAGAAGGTGAAGGGCTGCTTGGTCGAGCCTGCGCCGACCTGCGCCTGACGCAGGATTTCTACGAGCCCCGTCACCGAGATCAGCGACGATTCCTTCAGGACGAGCTGCCAGATGTTGGCGAGCCCGGGCACGGCGAAACGCAGTGTCAGAGGCGCGATGATGCGACGGAAGGCCAGCGCGGTCGACATGCCCGTTGCGTAGGCCGCCTCGATTTCCCCGCGCGCGACCACCTGGTATGCGCCGCGGAAGACTTCCGTGTGATAAGCGCCGGACACGATGGCGATCGCAAGGGCACCGGCGAGGAAGGCCGGCAGGCTTAGAAAGCCTTGGGCCCCGAAGACCCGGCCGATGGGTGTCAGGATCGCGCTGGAGCCGAAATAGAAAAGATATATGACCAGGAGGTCGGGAATTCCGCGCAGGACCGTTGTGTATCCATCGGCGAGCGCGCGGAGGACTGTGCCCCCGGATATCTTCGCCCATGCGCCGAACCCGCCGATTATCGCCCCGGCGATGAACCCCGTCACCGCCACCGCGATTGTCATGGCGGATGCCGCAGACATGGCGGAACCCCAGCCGCCAGGCGCAAAGCTGAAGACGGTCGTCAGCCCAAAGTCATTCATGGCCAGCCACCTGCGTGACTTTGCGGTCAGGAACGTACGTCATCGCGGCGTCCCGGTGGGTGCCGAAAAGCGGGCCGGGCTGAACGCGGCTATCGGAATGGCGCTTTCGCCATCGGCGACGAGATCTCCGATGACGGAGCCGACGATAGGGCCGAGCTGGAAGCCGTGCCCGGAAAAGCCGAAAGCGTGCCAGAGATTGCGCGCGACCTGGCTGGGCCCGATGACAGGGATGACGTCCGGCATCAGCGCTTCCAGTCCTGCCCAGCTTCGCACGATGGTCGCGCGGCGCAGGATCGGGAAGAATTCGCAGACCGTCTGGGCGCTCACCACCATGCGGTCCGCGACCGTGTCGGCCGTTTCGGCATCCAGATCGGGATCGCCGAGAATACCGCCTCCAATGACGACGGTACCGGCCTCAGTCTGCTTGAAGGAGAGTACGCGGTCGATGCCGATTACCACGGGATCGATGAAATGAGGCATGCGGGACGTGACCATCAGCGTCGAGGCGAAATGCGTGCTTGGAAAATGCTCACCGACCATCGCCGCCACCTGCCAGGCCCAGGCTCCGCCGCAATTGACCACGACGTCGGCTTTGATGACGCCGCTATCCGTCATCACCTTCCAGCCCTCGGCATCTTGTTCAAGCCCGGTCACGCGCGTCCGCTCCAAGATGCGAACGCCGAGCTGTTCAGCACGCAAGCGAAAGGACTGCGTTGTGCGGAACGGATTCGCATGACCGTCCCGACGCGAGATGATGCCGCCGCGGCAAATATCGGCTGCCTGGGGAACGAGGCGCCTGAGTTCTTTGGCGTCGATCACTTCCTCGAACTTGTGGCCGAGTGAATGCATTTCGGCTACCCGCCTCTGGCACCAATCCATCTCCGCTTCGCTTTCGGCGATGCCGATCTGCCCGACGCCACCGACGAATTCGCAGTTCTTCGCCAGTTCCGGGCCCAACAAGTCGTCTAGTCGCTCCCATTGTTCCATCGCCGCCACGGACAACGGCACTTCGGCTTTATCGCGCATCAGTTGCCGCACGCCGCCCGCGTTGACGCCCGAGGCGTGGCGGCCGATGGTGTTCTTCTCAAGCACGATGGTGCACAAGCCCCGGAGCGCGAGATGGATTGCCGCGCAGCAACCGTGGATGCCACCTCCGATCACGATTGCGTCCGTCGCTGTCATTTTGCCTTTCCAATCGGTCTCGTCATGTTGCTCCCGCCTTGCATCGCTCAGATCCGCTGGGTTGGATCACCCTCAACGGGCAGTGACGGCCTGCAATCCCGCTCGGCGTTGTCCAACTGTGCGAGCTGGGCGATAGGCAGCGGCTTTACCGGCACGCGGAGCCGGTAGTAGCCGATCGCTCCCACGTCGGTTTCCAGGCTCTCCGCCAGGATCCGAGCTACTGTGCAGCCGCACATTCGGCCCTGGCATTGGCCCATGCCGCATCTGGAGAAGGACTTGAGCTGGTTGATGTCGGTGAAGCCCTCGGAGACGAGCGCGCGCAACTCGCCGGCCGACACCTCCTCGCAACGGCAGGCGATCGTGTTGTCGGACAGTGGGCGTATAGCTTCGGCTGGGCGATAGGCACTGTCGAGAAACCTACGGAACCGAACCTCCCGCAGGAGTCCTCGATACTCGGAAAGCGCGCGTTCATCGCGTTCTGTCTGGGAAATGCGGCCCAGCCGGCACGCCGCATCGAGCGCCGCCAAGCGTCCGCGGTGCACCGCCACTTTGGCGCCGGCGATACCAGCGCCATCGCCGGCGATGGCTACCAGCTCCGAGCTCGTCGCGCCCCACTCGTCCGTCTGCGGACGCCATGCCACCTGCGCCGCATCCCACACATGCTTGCAGCGCAGGCTTGCGGTGATCTGGTTGTTGGGGATCACGCCTTCGTGCAGAAGCAGGAGGGACGCCGCTAGTCTGTGTCGCCTTCCGCCGCTGTCGAAGCTGATAGCCTCCAGGCGAGAAACACCTTCGGCCGCCACATTCCGCCCCCTGAAAAAGGGGACGCGCTTCTTCCTGAGCGCCACGATCCAGGACAGCCCCTTGAGCAAATCACCAGCAAAACCGGCCAGGAAAGGCAGCGCGGCCAGTCCCGTTTCGAACAGGCCTTTTTCGGACGTGTCGATAACGCCATGCAGGGGTACTCCGGCCTTCAAAAGCTGGAGCGCCACGAGGTAGGTGAGGGGCCCTGAGCCGGCGATGACGGTCGGACGGTCGGGCACAATGCCGGACGCCTTCATGAGCGTCTGGGCCGCTCCCGCTCCCATGACGCCTGGAAGTGTCCAACCCGGTATCGGAAACGGGCGCTCCATCGCGCCGGTCGCCAGGATGACTCTCCTCGCCTTCGTCAGATAAGCCGTGCCGTTCTGCGAGACGCCGAGCTTGCCGCCAGCCGACACCTGCCAGACGGCGCTCGAAGGTTCGTATGCGGCCCCGCTCCTGCGAAAGCGCTCCACCAGCACGAGTCCCTTCGCGTAGTCGACGCCGAGAATGTCGCACAACGCGTCCTGCCTGCGACTGTTGCCCTCGATGTTGCGGTAAACCTGCCCGCCGGGCGTCGGCTGCTCGTCGAATAGCACCGTTTTCACGCCCAGTTCGGCAGCAAGCGCGGCAGCCGCCAGGCCCGCGGGACCGCCGCCCACGATCGCAAGTTCGTAGTTCGCGCCAGGGGCATCGGTCATACGATATCGAACCTTCCCGAGCCCAGTTGCGAGCGCACCTGCATTCCGTCGGCAGTTGGCACCAGGCAGGCCTGCCTGTCCGCCTGCCCGTCGATCTCCACCAGGCAGTCGAAGCAGTTGCCAATCATGCAATAGGGCATGCGGTCGGCCCCGCTGACCGGCGTCGTGCGGAAACGATCGACGCCTGCTGCAAGCAATGCCGCAGCAACGCTATCGCCCGGCCGGCACTGCACTGGTCGTCCGTCCAAGAAAATCGTGGCGGACAAATCATCTGTCCTAAGTCGTCGAAACATGCTGGCCTTTCCAAGTTGGCTACGTCAGTTCGCCGTCAGAAGAACCGCGCGGGTCGAAAATCCTGAAGCGCCCTTTCGGGCTCGTCGCCTGACAGTTCAGAGGCAACCACCTTTCCCAGCCAGGGCGCCAGCGTCGCCCCACTGTGGGTGACGGCTGCATAGTAGCCGTTGACTTCCGGGATCGGGCCGACGGCGGACACGCCGTCGCCGGGGATGGCGCGGTGCGACAGGCGCATTGCCTCCGGCCAGATGCCCGTGAGTTCCGGATAGAGCCTCGCCGCGCGCTCGATCATCGCGGCGGCCACAGGAGAAGTCTCTTGCGGGCTGCTTTCCAGCGTGAACCCCTGTTCGTCACGCTCGCTATGCAGCATGATCCGACCGGCACCGTCAGGGCGGAAGTTGACCTCGCTTGTCCGGATCACCCGCCGTACACCTGATGCGGTCGGAGCCGTGACCACGATAAGGCCGAGCGTAGGGGTCAGCGGGAAGGTCAGGCGCATGTCTTGCCCGAGATCGTTGGCCCAGCGGCCCGTGGAGTTAACAACCACATCGGCACCGATCGTCTCGCCTGACGCCGTCCTGACGCCGGTAACCTTGTCCGCTTTCAGTTCGACGCCAGTGACGGTTTCACGGCGTAGCTTCGCCCCGAGGGACCGCGCCTTGCCAAGGAAGAACTCAATGTAAACGCTGGGGTCGACCCAACCTTCATCGGGGAAATAGGCGATCTTCGCATCGCCCGACGCCCCAGGAATCAGGGCTGGTTCCAAGCGGTGCAGTTTCTCCGCGGAAATCCATTCGGCAGGATAGCCCCACCCGATGAGCCGCTCGACACGCTCATAGAGTTCCGGCGCTTCGTTCGCGTTCGAGCGCCATTCGACCGCGCCGCCGCCGTGATACCAAGGGCAGTCGCCGAACTCATTCTCCAACTCCCGATGTGCGCGCATACCTAGCGCATTGATCAGGTGGTACCCGTAAGGCGTCTTTTCGTTCGAGTTGGTCCAGGCAAAGCTGGAACCACTCGTGCCGGCACCTGGATAGTCGCGCTCGACAACCGTGACCGAGTGTCCCCTCTCCGCGAGGCGATAGGCGATCGACGTGCCGATGATTCCGGCACCCACAACGACAAACTGGGTCATGCTATTAATTTTTCCGATGGAAAGGATGGGCGGATCGCTAGCGCTCCCGCCCGGCTGAATTCAATCCTTGGGCGTGATGTCGACCGCGAACCACTTTTCCGTCAGGGTGCGATTGAACCCGTCTTTGTTGACCTCGTTGATGGCCGCGTCGAACTTTGCTTTGAGCGCGGTGTCGTCTTTGCGCATCGCAACATTGGCGGTGCCACTGCCCAGAACCCCTTCGATGAACGTGGGCCCGGCAAGCGTGGCGCCAGCCAGGTCTGGCTGCTTCATGGCGGCCTTCAGCATGGTGATGTTGCCCATGACCAGGTCGACGCGACCGGCGGCGAGATCGAGGTTGTGCTCGTCTGTCGTCTTGTATTCGCGGATCTCGACAAGGTCCTTCAACTTGGCCGTGGCGAATGTCGCCGCCGTCGAGGAGCCTTGGACGCCGAGGACCTTTCCCTTGAGCGCCGCGGCCATAGCCTCGATCGCTTTCTTGGCGCCGGCCGGGTCCTTCTTCAGGCTATAATCGACCCGGGGGCCGAGCTCCGAGACCAGCGGATTATCCTTCATCATCATGAAGGCGTTGGGCGCCTTGGCGTAAGGCACCGAGAAGGAAGCAACCTTCTGCCGCTCGGGCGTGACGGACATCGACGCGATGATGGCGTCGAACTTTCCGGCATTGAGCGCCGGCAGCATACCGTCCCAGTCCTGGGCGACGATCTCGCACTCGGCTTTCATGCGGCGGCACAGTTCCTGGGCGAGGTCGATCTCGTAGCCCACGAGCTTGCCGTCGGAGGAGGTATAGTTCCAAGGAGCATAGGCGCCCTCGGTCGCAATGCGTATCTGCGACCATTGTCCGGCTTCATCCGCGCGCCCGGCGCCGGTGAGGAAGATAAAGACGCTGGCCGCTAGGGCCATCCACCTTAACAATCCCATTTTCATTGTTACCCTCTTTATGATTGGCTGCGCGCGCGAAGGACCCACCTCGATCCAGAGATCGGGGGAAGTGACGCAATCGCGATAGTCTCTGCGCAGTGGTTTGCGGTGCCGCGATAGCTAATCCCGGCGCCAACTTGGCTGGAAGCTCCTTCCAGCAGGTGGAGAATAAAGCGAAATCCAGGGCAATTGACAAATATGAAAAGCTTCGTCCTCTATAGCTTTTCCCTATAGCGGTTCGGCCCAAGAAGATGAACTACCGGCAGTTGCAGGCGTTTCGCGCGGTGATGGATGCGGGAACCGTGATCGGAGCCGCGAATCTGCTGCATATCTCGCAGCCTTCCGTCAGCGCCCACATAGCTAACCTCGAACATACGCTGAAGATCCAGCTATTCGTGCGGCAAGGCGGCCGGCTGGTTCCGACCGCGGAGGCTTACCTGCTGCATGAGGAGGCCGGTCACGTCGTCAAAGGCATGGCGCGACTGCGACGGCTGGCGGCCGACATCCAGCAGTTGGAGGCGGGTCGGCTGATCATCGGCGCTTACCCGGCACTGTCCAGCTACGTGCTACCCCGTTTTATCGGGGCGTTCGCCCGGCGCCACCCGAAGCTGCGGCTATCGCTGGAGCCGGAAGCTTCAGTGCGGATCGCCGAACTCGCTGCGAGCAAGCAACTCGACATTGGCCTGATGACGATGCCGGTAATCGACCCGGCGACAACCTGCGACCTCATTTTCGAGACGGCTTCGGTCTGCGTGCTGCCGGTGAAACACCCTTTGAGCGAGAAGGAGACGATTGAAGCCTCCGACATACGCGACGAAACCTTCATCGCGCTTGGGCGCGAGGACGGATCGCGTCAGGCTATCGACCGCAGCCTTGACGATGCGGGGGTTCGCGTCGAGGCTCGTTTCGAGGCTCACTACAGCGACGCTGCCTGCGCTCTCGTGGCCGAGGGGCTCGGCGTTTCAATCGTCGACAGGTTCTCGGCGGAACGCTGGCGCGGAACGCTGGTCATCAAGCCGTTCCTTCCCTACGTCCCTTGCCATGTCTACCTAACGCGCAGCCGCACCCATATGTCTTCCCTCCTCCAGGAGCAGTTCGAGCGCGAGTTCCGCGTCTATCTGGAGGAACAGTTCGCTTAGAACGTCGGCGCTACTGTGCAAACCGGATGGCATTAGAGCTTAAATGCCAAAACTGTCGCGCTACCTGAAGCATCCGTCGACCGGCCGGCGCGTCTCGCTCGCCTCGAAGCTTGTGCGACTTGGCGTTCATCTCCTCTACGTACCGGATGCGGCGGAGATGTATCCGGAGGGTTTCGCCACGACCGTTTCGGTCAGCGGACTGAGAAGGCCTCTGCGGCGCGTTTCGCCCTAGCCATTTCGATGGCGTGGCGACCGTCGTCACGAAGCTGTTTCTGCAGACTGGCGTCGCCGGTCTGGGCCGTCCGCCAATCTCCATTCAAAGCCGACGTCGCGCAATCCCAGGTCAGGCTGGTGTCTCCCAATGGCTGAAATGGAGTACTCGTTTCATAATCGGTCATCTCGACCAAATTATCCAGGCAAAGTCCCTTGCGTTACCGACACAATCACGTGGGACGGATGGCCGGCATCGTGAAAGATAGTCTGCAAGGCCGCAACCGGCGCGCCGGCCTCGCCGCCTCGATTGTCATTGCGCTCGAATTTGGGGAAATCGGCTGAGCATATGTCCAGTCGCAGACGATTGCCTGCTTTGAAGCGGTTGGCCGTCGCCCACATGTCGATGTCGAATCGGTAGATGCGCTCCGGCTTCAGAAGCTCCGGCTCCCCGTCCATATGCCTGTAGCGCGCGCGCAGGACGCCGCTCTGCAAGGTTATAGCGCGACCATCCGGGAAGACGTCACTCAGCCGGCCGAAGAAATCCGTATCAGGCGCACTGGAGCTGGCATAAAGGACGAGGTGCAACGGCCCAACCACATCAAGGTCGGCATTCAGCACCGGCGTTGTGTAGGTCAACACATCATCCCGCTCGTGCAATTCCCGGATATCGGTGCTGCCTGCCCGCACCACGTAAGAAAGGATGCTGCCGCCCAGCGTTGGCGTTGGATTTTCCGGATCGTAGACATAGCTGTCCGGCGTTTCATCTGCCGCCGGTGGCAAGGTTGACAGCGCACCGGAGGAACCGAGATAGAGCGTCGCGGCCGTTGCTTCGGGCGGCGGCCAGGTTGCTGCAGCACGCCATTCATTTGCGCTCATAAGGTAGTAAGTAATCGGCGGGATTTCAGCGATCCGCCCTTCCGCCGCGATGTTGTAATAATGCAGTAGAAGCTGAATGCCGTCCTCGGCGCGATATGTCCGCTTCAGAGATGGATGAGCCTCGATCTCTTCCATATATCCAGGCCCGTTGTGTGCTGAAGGCGTGACAAGCAGACGATTGCCCTCCCGGACGGCCGCGTCGCCATGCCGGCTTAGCTGCTTGAACGTTTCCAGCGTATCGCCGAGGCACCAGTCGTACCACCCTGTAATGAAGAGCGAGGGCGCGCGGATGGAGCCGCAGAGCAGTTCGGTGCTGGCGCGCGGAAACATCAGGGCATCCGGGTCGATCGCATGACCAAATACCGAGTTCAACCTGGTGGTGCTCGTGAAGGTGATGACGTCGGTGTCAATGGCTTGTTTGATCAGCCCCGCCCGCCCCGCTGGTGAAAGCGAATTGTACTGCCGCCACAGCCACGCTTTGCGCGCACTTGAAGGCATAAATCCAAGGTTGGGATAATGAGCGAGAAGCGAGGCCGGCAAGGGTTGATCGAGAGCTTCACTGAAATAGCCCGTGGTGAGAGTCTCGTCGAGCATCAGTCGCTCCATCTCACAATGCGGGATCGACGTCTTGCTTCTGCCCTTGCCGACCGATTTCGAATAGGAATTGATCAACATATGGAAGCGGACACCGTGGCTGCGCGCAACACCCAAGCCGGCCACCTCTGGTGCGATTGCGCTCATACCTGGATGGCTCGCCATGGCAAGTTGCGTACCTCCACAATAGGACCCGCCGAACGAGCCCAGAAAGCCGCCATACCAGTCTTGTCTCGTCACCCAGGCGACAAAATCCTGGCCATCTTCCCACTCGTAAACATAGAAATCCCAACTCGACGGCTCGCTATCACCCGTGCCTCGGACGTCCTGCGAGATGACAATATGTCCGCGTCTGGCAAGCTCGTAGAGATCTTCCTCGCGCTGGAGGCGGCCATAAGGTGTGCGTCGCGCGAGCGCGCGGGCCGGCAGCTCCGGCGGCAGGAACAGCTCGGTCGCCAGCCGGATACCGTCACGCATATCCACCATCACCGTGCGCCGCTCGATCGTGGAAACCGGATATAGTGGGGGGATCGTGGACTGTCCCTCAAGTACGGCCAGAAAGGCGGGAGCAGCCTGCGAGAGCGGGGTCGATTTTTCTGCGTCCATTAGTCGTCCTCGTTACTCAGTCGCAAAGTCGGTCCGAGGACATCAACCACCCCATATCTCACCGAAAACACGAAGGAAGTTCTCGCCAAGAATGCCGCGGATCTCGTTTTCGCCGAAGCCCCGCGCCCTGAGCGAGATCTCGACATTGCCGGCATCGGCATGGCCGGCGATCCGCGACGGGAACGTCCAGGGTGGCATCGGGATGTAGCGCTCGTCATAGCCGTAATAGACATAGTCGTCCGCGTTCTCTTCGGCGAAGTCAAAGCCCAGGCCAACATGTTGGGGTCCGACCAAGTCGGCGATGTAGGCGGCGTGATCAATGAGCATATCGAGCGTCGCCGGCCCGTTTCGGGTCAAGAAAAACGGCGCGGCGCAGACACCGATGACGCCACCCGAGGCAGCCACCGCGCGGATGAGGTCGTCGCCGACATTGCGTGGTGTTTCCAGCAAAGCCCGTGCATTGGCATGTGAGATGACCAGCGGCCGCGTTGCGATCTCGGTCGCCTCCAGGGCGGTGCGGGCTCCGGCATGGGCGAGATCCACCACCATGGACAGCGCTTCCATACGACCGATGACCTTCTTGCCGAAAGTGCTCAGACCCGCATCGCTCGCCTCGAAGCAGCCGTCGCCGATGCGATTGCGCGCGTTATAAGTCAGCTGCATCACGCGAATGCCGCATGCTTGGAAAACATTGATGAAATCGAGCTCATCCTCAATCGCGTCCGCGCCTTGAAAATGCAGCACAATCGCCACCTCGCCAGCCGCTTTGGCAGCCCAGACGTCAGCGACGGAGCGTGCGATCCTGATCTTGTGGGTGGCGGAGCGCTCAATCTCCAGCCATTTCGCCACGACCTCCATGGTCGTGCGGAAATCCTCGATCGCCCCTGCCGTGGCAAGGATAACGTCGAGGCCCCCGGCGATGACATCGGGCAGGCGCTTATCGACATCGCGGGGCTTGATCATCGGGGCGGCCGCGTCGAGCAGTATCGGAGAAGAATATAATGCCATGCTTGGACTCTTTCGCTGCAACGCTTACCTCATCGTGTGACGGGGCTATTGGAGGGGGCGTCTGTGTTGTTCCTATCTGTGACCAGCCAACATCGTGCGGCACGCCCGGCGTCCAGGATCGTGTCCGTTGGTGCCTGATCCAGACAGATATCTATCCTTGAGGTACAGCGCGGATGAAAGGCGCAGCCGCTTGGCTTGCGGGCGAGATCCGGCGGACGGCCCTCTATTGTCGCCAAGCCACCTTGGACGCGCATGTCTACGCGCGGCACTGCTTTCAGAAGCGCTGCCGTGTATGGGTGCGCCGGGCGCTCGAAGACCTCGGCAGTGGGACCTTGCTCGATAATTCGGCCGGCATACATGACCAGCACGCGCGAGCAGAACTGCGAGACAAGGGCGATGTTATGCGAGATGAAGATGATCGCGGTGCCGGTCTCGCGGTTCATCGTCGCCAGCAGTTGCACAATCTGAGCCTGGACGGTGACATCGAGCGCGGTCGTCGGTTCGTCGGCAATGACCAATTGCGGCCGATTTGCCGTGCCCATGGCGATGCCGACGCGCTGGCGCATGCCGCCGGAATATTGGTGTGGATAGTCGCGAGCCCGCCTTTCGGCTTCGGGAATACGTACCGCCCGCAACATGTCGACGGAGCGGCGGCTTGCTTCGCGTCTGCTGACAAAGCTGTGCGCCTCGATCGCCTCGCCGATTTGTCGGCCCACCTGCATCACCGGATTGAGCGATGCAGACGGATCCTGAAAGATAAATCCGATTTCATTGCCGCGAACCTTCCGCATCTCGCTTTCGTGCAGAGACAGCAAGTCGCGGCCGGCGAAGGCAATCTGCCCGCCCACAATCCTGCTCGGATAGCGGAGCAGACGGATCAGGGAAAGGGCAAGCATCGTCTTGCCGCAGCCGGATTCGCCCACAATACCGATGACCTCGCCGCGTCTCACATTGAACGAGACCCCGTCGACGGCTTCCACGATGCCGCGCGCCGTCGGGATGTTGACGCACAGGTCGATCACGTCGAGCAGGGTGTCGGCATCGCTGCGGTCCAACATCGCCATTACCTCTCAGATCTGCCCTACTGTTGCGGGCTGCAGCGAGGCCCGAGGCTGCTGCAAAGCGGCGGTGCCGGCGAAATGGCAGGCAACCTGATGCGAATCCCCAGGTGCAGGAATGGGAATCTCGGTTGCGCAGCGAGAGGGGTTGTCGAGCTGCTTTCGCAGCCAGCAGCGCGGATGGAAGCGGCATCCGGACGGAATGTTTAGCGGCGACGGCGGATCGCCGACGACGAGGAGCGGCTCCGATGCCGGCCGGCCGTGCGTAGTGAGCGTGGGTACTGCTGAAAGCAGAGCCATGGTGTAGGGATGGCGCGGCCTTGCGAAAAGAGCCTCGACTTCCGCCAATTCTACAACCGACCCGAGATACATGACCGCGACGCGGCTTGCGATCTGACGGACAATAGCGAGATCATGCGAGATGAAGACATAAGTCAGGCCGAACTGCTGCTGCAGGCTGACCAAGAGGTTGACGATCTGTGCCTGGATAGTAACGTCCAGCGCGCTCAGTGGCTCGTCGCATATGATCAGCTTTGGTGATGCCGCCAGCGCTCGCGCGATACCAATGCGCTGACGCTGGCCGCCACTGAAGGCACGAGGCAGGCGCGGCGCGGCATCGGCCCCCAGCCCCACGAGGTCGAGCAGTTCGGCGACGCGCTTCTTGCGCGCCACGACATCAACGCCCGCAATCAGCAGTGGCTCGCCGACGATCGCCTCGATGCGCTGCCGCGGGTTGAGGCTGGCATGCGGATCCTGGAAGATCATCTGCATGCTGCGACGCGCTAAGCGCAACGCCTTTGGCTGGAGATGGTTGAGCAGCACGCCACCGAATTCGATCGTGCCTGAGGTCGGACGCTGCAGCATGGCGATGGTGCGCCCAAGCGTAGTCTTGCCACAGCCGCTCTCGCCAACGATGGCCAGTGTCTCACCGGCTTCGACCTCGATGCTGATGCCATCGACGGCCCGAACCACTCTCGGTTGCCGAAGGAATCCGCCGCTTGCGGCGAAGGAGACGTGCAAGTCACGGATACTCAGCAGCGAGCCCATGTCACACTCCTCTCTGTCCGCGCAGCGCCGGGTCGAACAGGTCGCGAAGCGCGTCCCCGGCGACGTTGAAGGCGAGCAGCGTTAAGCCAATCGCCAATGCCGGCATCATCAACAGATGCGGAAAAGCCTGGATTGATTGCGCTCCGGCGGAGATCATCGTACCCCAGCTCGGCGTTGGCGGATCAATACCCACACCCAGGAAGCTTAGACCAGCCTCCAGGAGAATGGCGTTTGGCACGACGAAGGTCGCCGACACCAGGATAACCGGAAGGCAGTTCGGCAGGATATGCGTGCGGATGATCAGCCAGTGGCTGGCGCCCGACAAGCGCGAGGCAAGCACATACTCGCTGTCCTTCAGCGCCATGACCTGCGAGCGCACCAGCCGCGCGGTTGTCAGCCACGAGGTCAGGCTAAGCGTCAGGAGAATCCCAAGGAGGCCGCCGGACAGGCGATAGACTTCGGCCAAAGGCGACAGCAACCCTGTAGGCTGGCCGCTCAATTGGCCCTTGATGAGCGCCGCGATCAATATGGCGAAGAGCGTGTCGGGGAAAGCGTACATGCTGTCGACCAAACGCATGATCAGCGTGTCGGCCCGGCCCCCTACATAGGCCGAGACTGTACCGATCATGACACCGATGGCGAGCGCGATCCCGGTGGAAAGCAGCGCTACGATTAACGAGACGCGGGCACCGACAGCGAGCCGGGCGACCATGTCGCGGCCGAGCTCGTCAGTGCCCAGCCAGTGAGCGGAAGAGGGCAATGCGTTACGGTGCAGGATGTCCTGCTTGTAGGCGTCATAGGGCAGCAATGCCGCCCCGAGCGCCAGGATCGCAACCAGCGCCAAAAACGCCAGTCCCAAGCTTAGCGCGGGGTTCTGCCTAGCATGCGTCACCAGGCTCCGCAGCAGGGCTGCGTCGCGTGATGGCTCAGGCTCGGCGTCTCGGGCCAGCACTGTCATGCACCGTGTTCCATGCGGACGCGCGGGTCGAGCAGGAAGTAGCTCATGTCGACGACGATGTTGATGACGACGACGAAGACCGCGTAGACCAGGGTCGTCCCGATGATGACCGGATAGTCGCGCGCAGCGATGGCCAGCACGAAATAGCGACCGAAGCCTGGAATGCCAGCAATCGATTCAACGAAGAAGGAACCGACAAGCACATAGGATGCATAAGCTCCAACAACCGTCACAACCGGGATCAGCGCGTTGCGGCCCATATGGCGGATGATGATGGTGATTGGTCGTAGCCCTTTTGCCCGTGCCGACTGAACGAAGTCGAGATGCATCACCTCGAGCATGCTCGTTCGGAAATAGCGGATGATGGCCGCCATAGGCGCCAGAGCCAGCGAGAGGATAGGAATGATCGCGGAGGGCGTAAACACTCCCTTGAAACCGAAGGTCGGCAGCCAGCCGAGCAGCACACTGAAGCAGACAATTAGGACGGAGGTGACGACATAGGTCGGCATCGAAGTTCCAAGCGTACTCAGTACCCGGACTGCGGTATCGACCCACCGATGCCTGGTGAGTGCGGCCAATGCGCCGAGGGGTAGGCCCAGAAAGATTGCGAGGAGCAGCGCCGATGCGCCGATCTTTAGCGAGACCGGCAGGAAGCGCTTGATGATATCGGTGACCGACTGCGACTGATCGCGGTAGGACGGGCCGAAATCGCCTTGCAGCGCATCCCAGAGATAATCGGCATACTGCACATAAAGCGGCTGATCGAGCCGGTACTTGGCATCAAGCGCCGCCTTGACCGAAGGCTCGATGGGCCTGTTGGAGCCGACATCCCACGGTGATCCCGGTGTCACATGAGCGATGAAGAACACCATCGTGTAGACGAGGATGAGGGTTGGGATACCGGCCAGTATGCGCTTTAGAAAATAGGTTAGCATCCTGTTCGTCCCTGTCCAGACTACTCGAAGCTGGCTTCTTCAATGTGATAGAAGTCAAGCACGCCTTCGTGTTTCAGTCCTTTGACATTCGGTTTGATCAGCCAAAGATTGGTGGGATTGAAAAGCGGACTCATTGGCGCTTCGTCTTCAAGGATCTTGTTGGCGGCGCGAAAGATTTCGGTGCGCTTGGCCGGATCGGTCTCGAGGTTGCCCTTCGTAACCAGAGCGGCGAAGTCAGGGGTCTTGAAGTGGTTCTGGCGGTAGTCGGCCAGTATCAGATCACCGAACCAGTTCGCCGGGTCAGCATAGTCCGACCACCAGCCGTTCAACATCGCGTCGTAGGGTTCGGCCTTGCGCGACGCGACCCACGAGCGGAAGGCGTTTTCCTCAAGCTGGTTGATGTTGGCGGTGATGCCGAGGTTCTCCGACCACATCTGCTGCAGCAGCTGTGCAACGAGCGGCCGGCCGGCGGTCGGCGTTGTCGTTATGGTGAAGGCCGGAAAGCCCTTGCCACCAGGAAAGCCGGCTTCGGCCAGCAGCTTCTTGGCGTCCTCAACGTTGCCCTTTAGCGCGTCGTCCGGATTGCTGCCGGCGATCGAGTCCGGAAGCACAGTGGCGGTGGGATGGTCGGTTCCGTCGCTGACGACGGCCACGATCGCCTTGCGGTCGATCGCCAGGCTCAGCGCTTGCCGCACACGCTTGTCGTTCCACGGCGCATGCGAAAGATCGTATTGGACCCAAGTCGTACCCGCAATTGCATATGGGACCAACTCTTTTGACAGCGTCGGATCCGCCTTCACCCGGGGAAGGTCCTGGGTTGGGATACATGAAGCAAAGTCGATCTCGCCGGCCTCGTAAGCGCGCATCTGTGCAGTGCACAGATCGCCCGAGGCGATGGTCATCTCGATCTTGCCGATCGCGGGTTTGGTGCCGCCGTAATAGGGATTTGTCTCCATGCTTATCGACTGGTCGTTGATCCTTGCCGTCAACTTGTAAGGTCCGTTGGACAGCATGTTCTCCGGTGCGATCCATTTGTCGCCGACCTTTTCGATAAGCGCCTTTGGCACCGGCGTCAGATAGGGCAGCGCGAGCTTGGCCCGAAAATAGGGCGCCACCGTCGCGGTCACCACCTGGAACGTGTATTCACCGGTCGCCTTGATGCCGACCGCGTCAGCGTCGGTGATCTTGCCTTTGTTGTAGGCGTCAGCGTTCTCCACGTCGCCGAGGAAGGTCGCCACTTCGCTGGCCATCTTGGGGTCCAGGATGCGCTTCCAGGAATAGACCCAGTCGGCGGCGGTGATCGGAACGCCGTTCGACCATTTGTAGTTTGGGTTGAGAGTGATCGTCCACGTCCTGCCGTCAGCGCCGAGATCAATGCTCTTGGCTTGGCGCAGGACCAAGTTGCCCTTTTCATCGAGGCGGGCCAACGGCTCAAAGAGTTGGGCATTCACGAAGATTGAGAAGTCGGAAGCCAGGTTGGGATCCATGAACCGCGGCTCGCCCGTCATCATGCGAAAAGTCTTGGGCTCCTCGGCGTTCGCGATGCTGGCTAGCAGGCCAACGCCCATGATCAGGGCGCTTGCCGATGCAGCGAGTGCGCGTGGAAGTATCATCTCAAATCTCCATCTTGCGTGGAATTTACGGTCGGTCGTTCCCCGTGCCGACTACAGTCAACGTAGTAGATGGATAATTCTTTTTCTAATACCGATTACGTCCGGATTGATGCCCGTGTGGCCTCAATCTGGATAGCATCTTATCGGTCGGGTCGGCGCTGCACGCTCCGTTTGCTTGGCTCGGCATCCATGTTGGACGTCACCTCGCGTACCACCGCGATGAAATTCTGCAATGTCTTCGACTTAAGATCGGGATGCCAGGCGACAACACTTGCGACCGAGGGCATATCCTCCCGGAACGGCCTAACCGCAACGTCGTGGCGCGTCTTCAGCCATCGGGCGTTGACATAGATCGAGACGCCGACGCCTGCGGCGACCAGATTGACGATGCCGTCAGAATGCGCGGCCTCTTGGACCACGCGCGGTCGAAACCCAGCCGACATGCAAATTGAGTCGACGAGGTCGAGAAAGGTGGCCCATGAGTTGACTGCTCCCAGCACGAATGGCTCGGGAGCCAGGCTGGCGAGGTTTATTTCCGAATTTGCAGCGAGCTTGTGACCGCGCGGAAGTAGGCAAATCAGCTGTTCGCGTCGCACGATTTGAAATTCGAGATTGCTGACCAGATGCGCGCCGAACAGGAAGCCAACATCGAGCCGGCGCTTGCGCAGCGCTTCGGCCATATCCGGCGAACTCATGGAGCGCAGTTCAACCTCAACATCTGGATATCGGGAACGGAAATCGCGAACAATCTTCGGAAGCGCATCGTTGATGGCAAAGTCATTAAAACCGACCGAGATCGTACCGAGGTCACCTTCGTTGACGCGGTGTGCGACGCGAATTGCCGCAGCGACATGCTCGAGCACATCGCGGGCTTCCGGCAGGAAGGCTATGCCCGCTGCAGTCATGGTCACCATTCTAGTGGTGCGATCGAAAAGACGCACCCCAAGCAGACCTTCAAGATCACGGATGGTCCGGCTAAGTGCTGGCTGGGCTATATTCAGGCGATCGGCTGCGCGGCGGAAGTTTTTATCCTCTGCCACAGCTATAAAGGCCCTAAGATGGCGTAGCTCGACTGACATTATGATCTCTTCGCTACGAAAACAGCTAAACGCGCCCGTGCGCAGCAAAGCGGATATGTCACCGCTTGTCATGCATCTTGTTCAAAATTCCTGACTACTCGAGGAATCGAGGAATCAGGTTGTTTTCGTCGTTCGACCGCAGCCTTGGCGACATTGCTCCGCAAAGCCCAGCTGCGCAGCGTCAACGAACAGCGGTTGACGGCGCAGTGCGCACGACTATCCAGAAATCCTGAACCATATGGCCCATATCGCAGGATCGGAACTCGACCAGCGCCGACCTGGCACTCCTGGAGATCGTTCAACATAACAATCGTTTGACCTCCCAGGAGTTCGCAACCCTTGCAAACCTTTCACCGTTGAGGCGGGTTCATATCGACATTCACCTCAGGGGCCGTGAAACGACTTCGATGGGCCGGGTGCGGGCTGCGTGTGTCGTGCGCTCGATCGAAAGCACCGTCTGCGGCGGAAGCTCTCCATCATGCAGCCTCTGGAGATGCTCGACGACATTCTTATCCGCGGCCGTGAACCGGTGGTTCAGGCGAAGAAAGTCCATCCAGGTCGGCGTGCGGAATGTCTCCGTCCAAACCGAAGGCGTTTGCAGGTTGCGCTGGAGCGTCCAGTTTCGTGCACCGGCGCGGCTTTGAACGTGCCGCCTGGCGCGCATGCAGCCCAGAAACGCCTCGGTATTTGCTTCGGATATGGAATACTCGATTTTGACATTGATCGGGCCACTCCTGGGCTTCAGATCGAGTGCCAGGTCTGGCGGATCGAAATCCGAACTTTCCTGGTCCGTTTCTTCCCATGGACGCACTGGGAACAGTATTCCCGCTGCCGCGACCAACAATAGGGCCCCTCCCGCTCCCTCCAGAGCCCAGGTCAGGGAGTAGTTCTGGGCGACGGTTCCCCAGACCCAGCTGCCGGCAGCCATGCCGCCGGCGCTCAAGGCGTAGTAGATCGATAGTGTGCGGCCGACGACCCATCTTGGACTGGCCAGCTGCACCGAGACGTCGATGCCCGTCCAGGTGATGAGCCATCCGGCCCCCCCGAGTGCCAGCGCCAAAGCCGCCACCGCGACCGACGATGTCAGGGCAAGGGAAAGGCAGCATGATGCACATGCAACAGAGGCGGCCGCCACCAGCTTGTTTTGAGACATGATCCGCCTGAGGAAGCTGTTGCTCATGCCGGCGACGAAAGCCCCGCCGCCGAAACCGGCCAACAGAATGCCGTAGACGATTGGACCGCTTTGCAACTGATCGCGGACAACGAGAGGCAGCAGCGCGAGGATAGAGATGCTGGCCAAGCCGAACAGGGTCGCCCGGGCGACCGCAGACCTAATCTCGAAGGACATTGCAGTGAAGCGCAGCCCGTCGTGAATAGCCGTGGTCATTTTCTCGCGCGGGAGAGGCGAAGCGCGGACGTGCCATTTGGTACGCCATATGGCGGCAAGCGGCGTCAGATCGCACAGCGCGGCCAGGGCGAAAGCGGTGAGCGGTCCGAAGAAAGCCAGGATCACGCCCCCCAAAGCCGGACCAACGCTACGCACGACGTTGTATCCCACAGACGTCAGCGTCACGGCGGCCGGAATGTCCCGCTTGTGCAATATATCGCCGATTGAAGCGTGCCAGGCTGGATCGTTCAAGGCAAAGCCGCAGCCTGCGAGGAAACCAAGTCCGAGGATGAGCCAGGGACTGATAAATCCCAGGTAGACAGAAATCACCAGTGTCGTTGACGCCAACGCCAACAGGCAGTGTCCTGCAAACATCACCCATCTGCGGCTGAAATTGTCGGCGATGGCTCCGGCAAGGATCGACAAGAAGAACACTGGCAACGTCGACGCGGCCTGCACCAGTGCAACCATCAGATCGGACGCCGAAATCGTCGCCATCAGCCAACTGATGGCCACCGTTTGCACGAGCCATCCCAGACTGGATATTTGTGAGGCCGTCCAGATCGAACGAAACACCCCGTTCCGAAGTGGAGCGAGGGTTGTTGAAGTGGATGTATGGGGGTCAACGTGCTGCATGTCTCTCTGCTTTCAGGCCTCCCAGCCTCGTTGCTGCGACGCAGCAGGATATCCAGCGTTTCCCGGAAACCGGCATCATGAGCCAAATCGAGCGTTATGGCTTAACATCTCGCGTGAGATATCTTATTGAACCCGGCGAGTGGCTGGTCGGCTCAAGCGCGTTCGACGGACTTGAGAAGCGGCAACGGCTTGCGACGATCATCCTCAAGCCACATTTCGCCCTGCCCCGATTTCAGGCAGCCGTGATTGCCACGGCATGGCTTCTTCCAGATCGCGCGCGACACGCACGAGCGTCGCTTCATCGCCAAAGCGTCCAACGATCTGTACCCCAATCGGCAACCCACTTGCTGACTGTGCCAGAGGAAGGGAGACAGAGGGATGGCCCGTGACGTTAAAGACACCGACGAACTGGTAGTATGCCGCATCGGCATCCATGTACTCTTCTGCAGAGATGCTTGGATGGGTGGCGCAATAGACGCCACCATGCGGTGGCGCGGGTGTTGGCATCGTAGGAGTTACCAGAATATCGAAGTTCTGGATGGCTTCGCCGACGTGCAGTCTCATCTGTCGCACGGCATCAAAGATATCTAGTGCGTTAGATATCGTTATTGTGCGGCCGTATTCATGGAGCTTCAAATTGACGGGTTCCAAGGTCTCTGGCCCTATGGAACGACCCATGGATGCCGCCGCCGCTTCCAGCCGACTTGCCCCCATGCCAGCCATTCCAAGCAAGATCTTGCTATACATCGCCGGACTGTAGGGAGGTCGTACCTCAGCCACTATGTGTCCCATGTCTTCAAGCACTTTGACGGTTGCATCAACGGCTCGCTGTACCTCTGGCTCGACTTCGACGGCACCCCATTTTGATCTTGCGACGCCGACCCGCAATCTGCTGTTGGAACGCTTCAACTCTTCCGAATAGGGCCGTTCCGGCTGAACTACAATAAATGGATCACCGGGATGAGGACCGGAAAATATGTCCAGTGCGGCAGCCATATCCCGGACGGTTTTGCAGACGACGAATTGTCGTGCGAACCCGAATCCGGAATCCTGATTGTGAGGGCCACCCGAAACGCGACCCCGTGAGGGATTGAGCCCGACCAGACCGCACCATGCGGCGGGGGTTCGCGTTGATCCGCCACCGTCGCTAGCCGAGGCAATAGGAACGATGCCGGCAGCAACAGCAGCTGCCGCCCCGGCCGAAGAGCCCCCTGCCGACCGTTTGAGATTCCAGGGATTGCCGGTCACGCCATTGAGAACGGATTCGCTCATCCCGGAAATCCCGAACTCTGGCGTCGTGGTCCGACCCAGAATTCGCAAACCTCCTTCCCGAGCTCGCCGCACATAATAGCTGTCGAACTCCCAGCGATTATCCTTGAATAGACGGCTTCCTTTTTCTTCCAGCCTCCCAGCCTCGGCAAAACCCAAGTCTTTTCTTAAGAAAGGCACCCCGTGAAACAACCCTCCGCGCACGCCACTTTCAGCAACTGCGTCAGCATCATCATAGAATTCAATGACGGCATTGATCCGCGGGTTGACCACATCATGTGCCTCGCGAGCCAACCGCGCCAGTTCCAGCGCAGTAACTTCGCCGGAATCCACCAGCGCAGCCAAGCCTTTGGCGTCGTAGTTGACATATTCGCTCAACTTCATCGTCTTGTTTACTTTCTGCGATAGCGAATTTGACGGCTTTTGAGGGGATCGTGGCGTCTCTGCTGACGACCCGCTGGTCAGTTCGTTTAGTCGTCATGATGTTGTAGCTGCCAGCCAACATGCGGTCTGGTGATGCGCGCCTACGTCGACGACCGGCGGCTCTTCGTGTCTGCAGCGGTCCATTGCAAGAGGGCAGCGGGGATGAAACCGACATCCACTTGGGATGCGCGCAGCACTCGGCACCTCACCGCTGAGACCAGGAAGGGGGTCGGCGGCAATCATCGGCCGGACCTTCGGAGTGGCATCCCTGAGAGCCATGGTATAGGGGTGCCTGGGATTGAAAGTGATGTCGTCGGCGCTGCCGATTTCCACGATGCGTCCAAGGTACATCACGGCTATTCGGTCGGCGATCGACCAAGCAACCGGCAGATCATGCGTGATGAACAGAAGCGCCATGTTCCGCTGCGTACGCAGGTCCATCAGGACCTGGAGGATTTGCGCCCTTATCGAAACGTCAAGCATTGACACCGGCTCGTCGGCAACGATCAGTTCCGGTTCTACGGCAAGGGCTCCAGCTATCACCACGCGTTGACGTTGACCGCCGGACAATTCGTGCGGGAAACGAGCAAAGAAGTCCTGTGGGGGATTGAGTCCGGCTGCTGCAAGAGATTTGGCAACGCGCCGCGTGATCGCCTCGTGGCCACTGGCCAAGCGCAGAGAGCGCACGCCCTCTGCGACGATATCGAAGATGGTGTGACGAGGATTGAGGGCCTGATAAGCGTCTTGGAAAATCATTTGGACGCGGTGTCGGTAGGGGCGCAAGGCGGCCCCTCCAACCAGCGTCATGTCCTCACCATCAAACACCAGTTTACCGCCCGTCGGTTGGACCAGTTTGGTGATTACGCGGCCGACGGTTGATTTACCGCTGCCTGACTCACCGACGATGGCAAGTATTTCGCCGCGGGCGATGGTCAGGTCCACCCCGTCGAGAGCGCGAATTTGCGCGCTCGTGCGCCCGAACAGGCTACCGAACATTCCGCCTCGGCCGGGAAAATGCACTTGCAGATTCTGCAGCGCCATTATGTTCGTGACGTCAGCCATTGGATGCTAACCTGCTGTCGCTAGGAGCCGAATAGAGGTGACAGGCGACACGCCCTTCCGCGTGCGTGTCAATATCGGGCACATGGACCGCGCAGATGCTCATGGCGGACGGACAGCGTGAACGAAAAGCGCATCCCGACACACGGTTCTGCAAAGTCGGCGGATCCCCCGGAATGGGCCGAGTAATTCGCTTTCCCGTACTAGGGTCGGGAATTGAATCGATTAAAAGCTTGGTATATGGGTGCTTCGGGCTCTGGAAGATGTCAGCAACAGTGCCATCCTCTATGATGCGGCCGGCATACATGATCATCACACGGTCGCAAGATTCCGCCACGACCGACAGATCGTGAGTTATCAGGATCAGAGCGAGGTTTAGCTCTTTCCTCAGCTTTGTGAGCAACTTCAGAATTTGGGCCTGGGTGATGACATCGAGTGCCGTCGTCGGCTCATCCCCAATGACAACAGAGGGATTGCAAGCAAGTGCCATGGCAATCATCACGCGTTGACGCATGCCGCCAGACAATTCGTGCGGATAAGCTGCTCCGCGTTCTGCCGAGATACCGACAAGTTCAAGGAGCACCCTGGCGCGTGCTCTAGCCTCATCACGCGCCATTCCGAGTTTGAGCATACAGGGTTCGGCAATCTGCTTTGAAACCCGCTGCACGGGGTTGAGAGCGTTCATTGCGCCTTGAAACACCACCGAAAGATCGTTCCAGCGATGAGGCCGCATCGCATCATCATCACCGATGGGAAGGCGCATACCGCGGTAGCGAACTTCTCCTGCAGTGACTGCTGCATTAGGTGACAACAAACCTGCAACTGCCATGGCCGTTGTGGTCTTGCCGCTTCCGGATTCACCGACGAGGCCAACGGCCTCGCCGGCACGCAGGTCGAAGCTCACATCGCGAATGGCAGGCAACGAGATGCCCTTCAACGCGTAATCCACGGCAAGATCCGCCACCTCCAGCAAAGGCAGACTTGGCATTTTAGGTGCGTTGTTCATGGGATGGCCCTCCTGCGTGGATTGAAGGTGTCATCGAGGGCGTTGCCAATCAAAACGAAGCTCAGGGAGACGATGACTACACACAGACCGGGAGCGCCGAGATACCACCAAGCACCGGAACTCGCGGCGCCTGCGCGCTGAGCAAGAGCCAGCAGCGTGCCCCATGAGGGCTGCAGTGGGTCACCAAGTCCTAGGAACGACAGGGCTGTTTCGGTATAGATCGCGTTTGCAACAACCAAGGCGCCGTTGGCTGCAATCTGCGGCACCAGGTTGGGCAGAAGATGGCGCAGCATGATGTTGAGATTGCTCGTTCCAACCACCTTGGCGCGTTCAACGAATTGTCGCTCACGAAGCGTCAGCGTCTGGCTTCGAACAATACGTGCGACGAAGGCCCAACTGGTCAAGCCGATGACCAGGATGATGACGAACAGAGAGGGGCGAAAGCCCAGTATGTTCCCACTGCGTCCGATAGCCTCGAGAACCACCGGCGTGATCACCAAGGCAAGGACGAAGGATGGTATGACGAAAAAGAAATCCGTCATGCGCATCAACCAGCCATCGACCCAACGGCCGTAATAACCTGCTGCCATGCCAATAGCGGTTCCGACGACGAGGCTGATAAGGGTCGAGACCAGCGCGATCACGAGCGATGTGCGTGCACCGTGCACTATGAGGTTCAGCACATCGCGCCCAGCTTCGTCAGTTCCAAGCAGGTTCGCTTGGGAGGGTGGTACCAGAAAGTCACCTGTGGCGTTCATCGCAGTTTGCAATGGACCGACCAATATGTTGGGCATGGCTGCCATGCCAACAAAAACAATCAAGGCGAGAAGACCTAGCCGGGCACCGCTGTGAGCCAAGAACTGGCGAAGAAACGATTTGATCGCGCGGACTCTGATTTGTCGGCGGTTCTCAGAAAGAGGTATGGTGTCAGTCATCATGATCTCTGTCATTACCGTACCCGCGGGTCGAGAAGGCCGTAGATCAGGTCGGCAATGAGGTTCGCAAACACAATCGAGGCGCCGAGTACAAGGAATATGCCTTGCAGCACGGGGTAGTCGCGCGCGTTGAGCGCCTCAACGGTCAAGCTGCCTATTCCCGGCCAGGCGAAAACCGACTCGACCGTGATTGCGCCGGCAACAACATAGCCGAGATTGAGCGTGATCAGGGTCACGACGGGGAGCAGAGCATTGCGGAACGCGTGCCGCATTAGCATCTGGCCATTGGTTAGTCCCTTGGCTCGCGCCGTCACCATATAGTCTTCAGTGACAACGTCACTCATTGCTGCCCTGGCAACAACCACGTATTGGCCAATGAGTCCCAATGCTACGGCGACAACTGGAAGGGTCAGATGGCGTAACCGATCGGTCAGTCCCGCCAGAAAGCTGCCATCGCCAGCGCCGGGTGAGTATGAACCATAGCCCGGCAACCAGCCAAGCATGGTACTGAAGCCTACCACCAGCAACATCCCGAGCCAAAAAGGCGGCGTCGAATAAAGCGCCAGGGAGGTGCCTGTTGTGAGATTGTCAACGACTCCACCGCGCCGCCAGCCGGCATAGATTCCAAGGAAGACCCCAAAGATGATCGCGATGATCTGAGCCAGTCCCACCAAGGCAAGCGTTGCCGGCAGGCGCTCCATGATCAACTCGCCGACGCGCCTTCCCCTGAACTTAAAGCTATAGCCTAAGTCACCCCGGAGCGTGGTCGAAAGATAGCTGACAAGCTGGTCAGGCACGAGCGGCTTGTCGAGGCCCCAGCTTTGTCGCTGGGCCTGCATCTGTTCCGCCGTTACCGAGCTGCGAGCCCCCGCCAACAACATCGCGGCGGGGTCTCCAGGAATAACTCGAAACAGCAGGAAGTTGAGGACCGCGACCATCAAAAGCGTGATCACCGCCCTGAACATGACCTGGGCGACGTGATGGCCACTATGGCCGCGTATACCCCCGCTCATCACATCGCCTTCAAGCGATCAAACGGAAAGTAGCTCCACATTGCCAACATGTCTTCCGTTCCCCAGCCCTGGAAGCAGTCTTTTCTTCGCGCTTCGAGCATCATTGGATAAGCCAGCATGATAAAGGGGGCCTCTTGATAGATGAGGCGCACAGCTTTATCGACCAACGCTTGACTTTTCTTAATGTCTGCAGTGCCTTCAACCTCCGAAATCAGCTGGTCAAACTCGCTGCTTTGCCAATAAGCTCTGTTTTGGTCGGATCTCCCTAGAGCAAGTAAGTCAGGGGCGCTAAGAGATAACCACCCTCCGCATATTAAAAGATCCCACTTCCCCCCACCCTGATCCGGCGAGGCGGTTCGGGCGTCTAGCCCGCCCGGATCCAGTTGAGTAACTGATACCGGGATTCCAATCTGCCCCAGCCAGCCAGCCACCAATTGAACGGCAGCCATTGGTGTCTCGATGGTGCCTGAGCTGGTCCCGGTAATCAACTCAAGTTGGAAAGCGTTTCCGTCCTTATCCTCTCGAACGCCATCACCATCGGCATCCTTGTAACCTGCGGCATCAAGCCTGCGGGCTGCCTCTTCCAGGTCGAAATGGCGCTTTATGTCTTCCAGTTCGGAGTAGTAACTGGTTGCAGACGGCATAACCAGACCCACACCGGGATCGGCGTTTCCTCTGAAGGCTCTTTCGGCAATCATTTTCTGATCTATGGCGTAACCTATGGCATCGCGAAAACCCTTGTCCTGCAAGGCCTTCGTGCTGCCCGCTCCCTTGCCGGAGGCGGTATTGAACGCGAGATAATTGCGGGCTTCCGTCCGTTGCTTTCCGACAACGATCGCTTCGTCCTTTGACAAATCACTCCATTGCGCCGCGGTGAGATTCATACCGTAGTCGAGGTTCCCGCTTTTTAGCCCTTGGGCGATCGAGTCCGCGCTCGGGAAGAACGAGAAAATAAGGCCGGCAATCTTCGGCTGACCTGTGCGGAAATGAGCGTTTGGCGTTAGACGGGCAAACTGTCCTTGTTGGAACTCGGAGACAATCATAGGTCCGGTACCGACCAATGGCGGGTCGTTGCGAAAGGTACTGCGTGCGTCTGCGTAGCTGACAGAACTCCAGATGTGCTCGGGGACGATCATGATGGTATTGTCAACCGGCCATCTAGTCGGCTTCTTGGTAGTTATCTTCAGCGTCGTTTCGTCCACGACCTCGATTGACTCGACTTGTGCCAGGCCAGAGGTATTGTTCCAGCCGACATTCAGCTCATTTGGCGTTCCAATTGACTTCTTGAGGTATTCATATGTAAATGCCACGTCTTTTGCTGTGGCGGGTTTGCCATCCGACCACTTCATCCCCGGCCAAATCGTGAAAGTCCACGTGAGTTCTTTGTCATCGATAGACCATTCCTTGGCAAAACCGAGCCGGTCAGGATGCCGCTGTGCATCAAAGCCTACGAGAAAGTCGTACGTGAACGTAGTTGGCCAGAACGAAGACCATGTAGCGAAGGGATTCATCGTATCAGGTGCGGCAAGGCCCGCCACACGAACAATTTGGTCACTACACGACACAGAGGCCGCGAAAGCATGTGACGAAGCGATGAAAGGAGCGGCTGTTCCGGCAAGCAGCGCCTTCAAGACAGAGCGACGGTCTAAGTTAAAATCTTCCATTTTTTGTTCTCCCTCTTTTTTATTCGAACCTTGCTGGTTTCGAAACATGTTGATTTGCACGCATAAACGAACGGAATTTACTGTACTGTCTCGGCGAACGCAGCCTCCAGTCGAGATCACGAACACATGGTCTATGACAGTACCATCACCAAATCTGCTCAGGACCGAGTAACCTATCCCCGGCACGGGTCGCATGGAGCGCTCGACTTCGAACGTCCAGTGCGCAAGCCAGTTGTTCGGCGCAGTCGAGTGCTTTGATAAGCTCCGTATTAGTGAAATACGTGAGATGCCGCTCCGCTAAGGAGGGTTCCCCGGCATCGAGTAGGATGTCAGCTGTCTTCAAGACATCAACACTCACTTTGAACAGCCTCCGCTCATAGGCCGTTAAGAAAGCCGTGACTTCAGGCAAAAACACTTCGCTGTTCCTGAAGACGAGATTCAAAAGACGCTTGAAGACATATGTCGCCGATCGCGTCGATTCGACCTGCTGCGAGACGAGTGAGACCTTGTCGCGGCGGCGGCCATCCAGGAAACGCTCAGCCTCGCCGTCGGTGAGATATCGATGCATTCTGAACTCTGGTGGGATTTCCCGGACACCCATGAACACTGGAACAAAAGGGGCTACCACGGGTCCGATTTGGGTGTGCCAAAGCATCCGCAACTCGGAATGAGCAGCATCTGCCAATGGCACGACTTGACCGTAGCCTGCCGTGTCTCCTGTCAATCGTTCGGTTCTAAGTGCCCAGATGATGTCCTCAACGGTGATTTTTTGCGGCCGCTTGGACAAAGCGATCAGCTCACCTTCGATCCAGCTGACTCCGTCCCATTTGCCCTTTCCGTCACCATAAATCTTGTTGACGTTGAACTTGTCTCCGGAGTTGGGATCATACCAGCCTTGCGAGATGGCAAAGTCGATTAGGTTGGCCGAGTGCAGGAAGTCGCCTGAAGTTTGATTTTCGATCGGGATTTCTTCAATGTAGCCTGGCCGGGACGCCCTGATGGAGTTATCGCCCAGCCGCTCCGCCGCCCATAGTCCTTGCCCACCGGCGAACTGGATAATGACCCACGCCTCATTCGCGTCCGCGATAATGTTGGAATTGCCTCCGTAGGTGGTGTGACCATACCGGGCTATAAGATCGCCCATGAGCTTTACGCCTTCTATAGCGCTTTTCGCACGCTCAAGGACGATGCGGGAAAGATCACTGTAGTTAGGTCCCGTCTGGTCCCGAGGCGTCATCGATACAAGTTCGGGCCTTGAGTCGGACCAGATGTCGCGGACCGCGACCCCATGCTCGTTGAGCCCGCCGTTCGTCAGTGGGGCCGGCGTGCCCTTGAAGAAGCTGTAGTTGACCCGGATGTGTCTCGCGGTCTCGCGCGCCTGCGGTATCTCAGCTATTACACCGGGCATATCCGCCTGAGCAGTGGCTCCCACCCTGATGGTGGTCCCTTCTGGGTGCTGCTTTCGCTCAACCACGTCGAGCCAATGGCTCGAAGGTTCATCACCATAGCCAGCCAGATACGCGATGCCGTCGGCAGTGTGATTCTTGCCAATATAGATGCCATAGCTCATTAAAAGATCCGTTTTCGAGATGCTGCTGTCTGCCGCGAGAAACCTCGCGCACCCCACCGCGCCCATTTCAGATTGGTTTTGGTGTAGGTTATCGTTCCCATTATTTTGACCGGAGGTTAGGAGGGCGGGGCTTGGTCAACAATGGCGCGTTTTTCATTGACTTTGCGCTGGATTGCGCGATTGTGCGCAAAGTAGCGCAAGGATTCCGAACGTTGAGCGATATCTTTTCAGAAAAACTGCGCGGTCTTTGCGCACACTATCGATCGGTTTCGGAAGTGTGCCGCATGCTCGGCCTCAACAGGCAACAGTTCGACAGATACCTCACCGGACAGGTTCGGCCGTCGCAACACAATCTTCAGCGGATCGCCACGGGGTTTGGGGTCGATATCGATGAACTCGTCGATCCAGCTAGAGCAATTGGACCACCGACACGACTAAAGGAAGCATCAGGTCGCGACCGAATGACCTCATTGATCGACCGCGCTTTTCCAGGGGATTTGAAGCGGCTACGAACCATGCTTGGCTATTATCATTCGCATTTCCTCATTCCCTCCGACCCAGATGAGGTCGCCCGTTCGATGGTCTATCTCTACGAACAGGAGGGAAGGGTTTGCAGCAAGACAATCGAGCGAACCGGGCCGCATGAAGCAGTGCAGGAAATTCTCAAGTACGAAGGAATGGCCACATTTCTTGGAAACTGCATATTTTTGCTCGAGTTCGAAACGCTATCAGCGGACACCATCGTGGAATCCATTCTTTACCCGTCGTACCGAAAAAGTCTGGATATCCTCACGGGCCTGACCTTCGGTATGACTTCCCAGGTGTACCGGCAGCCATTCGCGGCTCCCATCGCCTGGAAGTATCTTGGTCGAACCGTTGATGTGAAGGAACAGATGGCGGCTTGCGGATCGTACAAGAGGAACGATGTTAGGATCGACCCACGCATACGAAAATACCTTAACGCTGCGGGTTTATCCGGCACTTTGAGCCTAGGGCCTATGTAGTGTATTAATTTGCCAAATGGAGACACACCAAAGACCGGCGACCCCTATTGGAGCCTACATTTGTCTCGAAGGCTTCTTCCGAAAGCTTAAGCGCCTCTGACGTTGAGGAAGACACCATGGTCCGTATCGATCAGGTTTGTGGCACAGGACGATCACGACACCAACGAAGCGGGACACATCTCATGACAGAGCGACTTATCCGGACGCTGACATTGCATCGTGTCATCAAGCCGCCATCGCCTACATCGGCGGATCGTCGCTGACGATAAAATCCTCGACATGGAAGGGCAGACGCGTCAGGCCCTGAAGAAGCTCGATGCATCTCAAAGAAGTAGATTCAAAGCGCGCGAACCTGCTGTCCGTCACAATCTTTATCACGACATGAAGTGAAGCCCAAAATGGATGCGGTGTTGAAGGACTGGTTCGCCCCGAGGGATTGCCGAACCCATCGCCACCGCGCACTGCTGATCACCGTGGAAACGGCTTGCAGAACGGTAGAGCAAGGTCCGAGTCCCGACGCTGAATGGGACACTACGGTTCCTGCGAGGCATCCACACTTCGTAGAAGAACCTCCACATTTAGTTTTCGCTGCGGCAGAACTTATCGAAAGCAGAGCCGTAGAGCCTGTAGCTTGTCTCGTCATCGGCCGGTTGGAACCCCTGCCGAAGATAGAAGCGAGCTCCCCCCAGATTGGAGTGATCAACAGTCAGTCGAAGAAAGTGGTAGCCGTCTCGGCGGCCGGAAAAGGCAACATGGCGAAGTAGCTTTTCGCCAATCCGGGCGCTGCGGAACTCCTCATGGACGAACAGGTCCTGAATGTACAAGCCCGGCTTGCCCATCCAACTTGAAAACATCGGAAAGTAGAGGCAAATTCCCGCGATCGTGCCGTGAACCTCAGCCAACATCACGGTAAACTCGCGCCGAGTTCCAAAGCCGGCGGTTTCAATATCGTCCCTGGTGCTTATCAATCGTCCGGGAATGCCGATTGACTCAGCGAGCAAACGTAGCGCCCGCATAATCTCCTCGCTGTCCACGCGTTCGGCTATGCGAAACGACACTCCAGTAGACATCCATCACCTTTCTGCACCGACGGCTATTGCGGACGCGATCTTAGCGGTCACGAAACGACTTCAAGCAGCGCGTCGGCCCCCATACCCCATCCAATGCACATGCTAACCACGGCATACCGCGCGCCACGCCTGCGCCCTTCCAGCAGCGCATGGCCAACAAGGCCGAGGCCGTTTCAACCTTTGCCGCAACCAGTCATCGTCGGTTTCACCTGGGACGGCGGCTGTGCCGAAATAATGAGCGCCTATCTCAGCCACGCTCGCTGCCCTCAACAACAAAGGCTTTTTTCTGGCGGAGGCGACGACGGTTCAGAATCGTTCCGAGCCCAGATGGGCGACCTGCGCACCAATTTCGTAGTAGATTTCCCTGGAGCGACGAAACCAAGGTTCCTGAAGCTCGGTGAGCGGCAGCAGCATATCGGCTTCGGCCTTTTCGCCGAGGATGAGGTACGCCAATTCGCGGCCGAATACCGTGCCGGGCGAGATGCCGCGGCCGTTGTAGCCGGAGAAGCCGACGACATTCCTGCCGAACTTGTGGAACCGCGGCAACGCATCCGCAGTCATGCCGATCTGCCCATACCACTCATGCTCGAACTCGACTGCGCCCAGCTGCGGATAGAGCTTCGCCAGTGCCCGCCGGGCCCAGGCTTTGTGGATCGCCGTGCCGGTGTTGCGCAACGCACCGACACTGCCGAAGACCAGCCGTCCCGACCTGTCCAGTCTGAAGGAAGACAGGATTGTCCTGGTGTCCCAAGCGCCCTCGCGCCCGGGCAAGATGGTTTGCAACAGATCGACGCCGAGCGGCTGCGTTGCCAGATTGAAGTATGGCAGATGCACCTGTTCGGACCGGACGCTCTGCCACGGTCCCGTGCTGTACGCATCGGTGGCAACCACGACCCACTCGGCGTCGACCGTGCCGCCCGTTGTGCTGACCACCCAGCGATCGCCCTTCTTATCGGCCGCAACAACCGGGCTGGACGTATAAATAGTCACCCCGGCAGCCAGGCAAGCCTGCGCGAGACCACGAGCATAGGCAAGCGGCTGCAGCGTGCCGGCGCGCTCGTCGAGCAAGGCGCCGCAATAGGCCGGCGTACCCAGCCTTGCTTTCGTTTGCTCGGCATCGAGGACACGCACCGGCGCGCCGCGCCTTTGCCATTGCGCCGCGCGCTCTTTGATCTCCTTCAGCCCTGCCGGGCCGACGGCGCAGTGAAGGGTGCCGTTTCTTTCCAGTTCGCAGTCGATGCGATGCCTGTCGATGATATCCATCACCAGTGCCGGGCCGTCGCCAAGCAACCGCAGCAAGCGCTCGCCATGGACAGGGCCGAGCGCGGCGATCATGTCGTCGGGCATCAGCCACAAGCCGGCGTTGATCAGCCCGACATTGCGGCCCGCGCCGCCAAAGCCGATCTCACGGCTCTCCAGCAAGACCACCCTCCGGCCAGCCTCGGCCAGATGAAGGGCGCAGGACATGCCTGTATAACCGCCGCCGACGACAACCACATCGGCCGATACTACTGCGTCCAATGACGCTGTAGCCGGCGGTTCGGGCGCGGTCGCTTGCCATAGACCGTGTGAGCGGGGATCATTCAGCATCGGTCGCTGTCGCTCCCAAGACGTGAACAGGCCGCGGCGATGCGCAAGATCGCTTCTGTCAACTCTGTTTCGGATGTCGCATAGGAAATACGAAAGAACGGCGACAGGCCGAAAGCCGCGCCCGGGACAACCGCGACGTGGGCTTCCTCAAGCAGATAATCGCAGAAGTCGGTGTCGGTTTCGATCGGCTTGCCAGCGGGCGTTGTCTTGCCGACCAGACCAGCGCAATCCGCGAAGGTGTAGAAGGCCCCTTCCGGCACGCGGCAGTCGACACCATCGATGGCGTTCAACCCGGCAACGACGAGATCGCGACGGCGCCGGAAGCTCTCCGTCCGTTCCTGAAGGAAGTGCTGAGGACCGGACAGCGCCTCGACCGCTGCGGCCTGGCTGACCGATGACGGGCAAGACGTCGACTGGCTCTGCACCACCGCCATTGCCCTGATCAATTCGCGTGAGCCGCCGGCGTAGCCGATCCGCCAGCCAGTCATGGCGTAGGCCTTCGAAACGCCGTTGACGGTGAGCGTCCGCCCCTTCAGGCGTGGCTCCAACGCAACCGGCGTGACGAAACGGAAATCATCATACACAATGTGCTCGTACATGTCGTCGACCAGCAAGCGGACATGCGGATGCCTCAGGAGGACTTCGATCAGCGGCTGATAATCGGTCGCGCTATAGGCAGCACCGGACGGGTTTGAGGGGGAGTTGAGGATCAGCCATTTCGTCCTCAGCGTGATCGCTGCCTCGAGCTGGTTCGCCGTCAGCCTGAAACCGGCTTGCGCGTTGCACGGGACACAGACCGGCTTGCCTTCGGCAATGGTGACGATATCCGAATAGGACGTCCATGCCGGCGTTGGAATGATAACCTCGTCGCCAGCATTCAGCGTCGCCATCATGGCATTGAACAGGACCTGTTTGGCGCCGGTCGCGACGGTGATCTCGTCGGCGGCATAGTCGAGGCCGTTCTCCCGGCGGAACTTTTCGCGGATCGCCTGCTTGAGTTCCGGCGTGCCGTCCAGCGCGGTGTATTTGGTGTCGCCGCGTTGAATGGCTTTCCAGGCTGCCTGTTTCACGGTGTCGGGCGTGTCGAAATCCGGCTCGCCCGCCCCCAGGATGATGACTGGCGCCCCGTCGCGCTTCATCGCTTGCGCGCGGGCGCCGATCTTCAGGATCTGCGAAACCCCGATCGCCGATATGCGCGACGCCGGCACGAAGCCGGCCTCTTCGATACTTGTGTTGACGGTCATGGCCCGATCCTCAGTCGATGTCGAAGGACACGCCCTGCGCCAGCGGCAGCGCTTTGGAGTAGTTCACCGTGTTGGTGGCGCGGCGCATATAGGCCTTCCATGCATCGGAGCCGCTCTCGCGGCCGCCGCCGGTTTCCTTTTCGCCGCCGAACGCGCCGCCGATCTCGGCTCCCGATGTGCCGATATTGACGTTGGCGATGCCGCAGTCCGATCCGTCGACACCCAGGAAGCGCTCGGATTCCTGCAGGTCTCGGGTGAAGATGGACGACGACAGGCCGGCGCCCACGGCATTGTGCTCGTCAAGCACGGCGTCGAAATCCGAATATTTCATCACATAGAGGATCGGCGCGAAGGTCTCTTCCGTCACCGGAGAAACCTGCTTCGGCATTTCGACCAAAGCCGGGTGTACGTAATAAGCATCCGGATGGCCGTTCTCGACCCGCGCTCCGCCGGTCAGCTTGCCGCCGTGAGCGGTGGCTTCCTTCAGTGTCTTCTGCATGGCATCGAACGCCGCCTTGTCGATCAGCGGCCCGACCAGCGAGGATGTCTCCAGCGGGTTGCCGACCGAGACGCTTTCGTAGGCCTTCTTGAGGCGCGGCAGCAGCGCATCATAGACGCTGTTATGCACGAACAGGCGCCGCAGCGTCGTGCAGCGCTGGCCAGCCGTGCCCATCGCGCCGAAGGCGATGGCGCGCAGCGCCATGTCGAGATCGGCGGTCGGGCAAACGATGCCGGCATTGTTGCCGCCGAGCTCCAGCACGGCGCGGGCGAAACGCTTGGCCAGGCGCGGGCCGACATCCCGGCCCATGCGCGTCGAGCCGGTTGCCGAAACCAGCGGCACCTTCGGATGGTCGACCAGGATCTCGCCGACGGCGCGATCACCGATCAGCACCGGCGCCAGGCCCTGCGGCGCATCAGCGCCGAAGCGCTTGACCGCACGGGCAAAAATCGCTTCGCAGGCGAGCGCCGTCAGCGGCGTCTTTTCCGACGGCTTCCACACCACGGCGTCGCCGCAGACCAGAGCAAGCGCAGCATTCCAGGACCACACCGCGACCGGGAAATTGAAGGCCGAAATGACGCCGACGACGCCGAGCGGATGCCAGGTTTCCATCATCCGATGGCCGGGACGTTCGGTGGCGATGGTCAGGCCGTACAATTGCCGGGAGAGGCCGACGGCGAAATCGCAGATGTCGATCATCTCCTGCACTTCGCCCAGCCCTTCGGAGGGAATCTTGCCGACCTCGATCGACACCAGCCGGCCAAGCTCGGCCTTGTGCGCGCGCAGTTCCTCGCCGAGCAGCCGCACCAGTTCCCCGCGCCGGGGTCCCGGCACCATCCGCCAGGCCTGGAAGGCCTTGTGGGCGGCGTCGATCGCCTTGGCTGCCTCAGCCGGCGAGATCGTCTTCAGCACCGCGATCTGCTCGCCCGTCACCGGGCTGCGCACGATGAGATCGCCGCCGACAAGCGCCTCCTTGGCGACACCCAGTTTCGCCAGAAGTTCGGTCGTTTCCTTGGCTACATCGATGGATTTGACTGCAATGTTCATCCGGCAAACTCCTGTTTTGTCTTATCCGAAACGCACCGAACCAAGGCGCCCTGGCGACGTCAGTTGCTTCAGGCCAGCGGCAAGGTCCTTGTGCTTTTTCTGAGTATAGAGATCGTAGTAGGCTTGGTTCTTGCGGCCGACGCCGTGCTCGGCGCTGAAGCTGCCGCCGAAACGATCGACCGCGATCGAATAGACCCAATCGCGCAATCGCCGTTCGAAGGCGATATCGACTGGACCAGCCCGCGCCTCGTCGACGACCAGATTGAAATGCACGCCGCCGTCGCCGATATGGCCGAAGTCGAAGATTGCGACATCGGGAAAATGGCTTGGCAGTTCGAGCTTCATCCAGTCGCAGAATGCTAGTACGTCGGCCCTGCGGAACGACAGATCGAAAGCGACTAGTCGGCCGGCATGTTTGACGCCTTCCGACAGGGCGTGACGTAGCGCCCACATCTCATGGGCTGGACCGACAAAGGCGTTGGCGAGCGGCGCGCCCTCCGCTTCCCAGACTTCGGCCAGCACCGTTTCCAGGACGGCATCGAGCGGCTGCTCGTCATCACGCGGAAGCCAACTGCGGGAAACTTCAGCCAGAATGACATAGTTGGGAACGTCGCCATTCTGGAATGGATTGCGCAGCGACGGAACATGGGCAAGCGTTGCGGTAATCGCATTCCCCGATATGCCTTCGAAAGCCGATAGATACGATCCGAGACGCTCTTCCATCGCCCGCAGCAGGAGCATGACGGCAGTGCCGGTTCGCGGCACCAGATAGGCTGTCGAAACCTGCCTCGGCAGACGTTCCAGATTGAGCACGCATTCGGTGACAATGCCGAACGCGCCGGATGTCCCGATGAAAAGCTGCTTCCAGTCGACGCCTGTATTGTTCTTGCGCAGCCCCGACAGCAGGTCGACCACGGTACCAGCCTCGTCTGCCAGGACGACCTTCACGCCCAGCGTATTGCGGCGCACGTCGCCATATTTCAGAAACCGCGAGCCGCCGGTGTTGGTTGCCAGCATGCCGCCCACCCGCGGATCGGCGCCGAGGTCGATCGGGAAGAAGAGACCGCCGGGCTCGAGCCGTCCGTTGATGTCCGACAGTCTGGTTCCAGCGTCGACGTGGATTGAGCGGTTGTCGATATCGAGATCGAAAATCGGTGTCATCCGGTCGAGACTGAGCACGACCTGCGCTCCACTGGTATCCGGCGTCGAGCCGGAGACCAGGCCGGTGTTGCCGGACTGCGGGATGAGCGCGATATGCTCGCGAACGCAGTATGCGACGCAAGCGGATACCTCCGCCGTGCCGCGAGGGCGCAGCACCAATGCGGCGCTACCCCGGTCATAGCGCGCGCCATTCTCATAGGCGGCCAGGCTGGCGGAATCTTGGACAACCCCGTCCGCGCCGAGGATTTCGACCAAAGCTGTCTTGTGCCGCTCGCCGATCATGCCGACTGTCTACTCCGCTGCCTGAACGCAGCGCAGAGCGCGTCGGCAGTCGTCGATCGACGCCTGCTCGATCGCCGCATAGTGCGCGAATTCATCGAGGACGCCGGCGCCGAGAGCGGCTTCGAAGTGCTTCTGGTTGGGACTGGCGACGAAATCCTGGCCCGCTTCATCGCCCAGATTGGACTGGAAGATACCGGCCGCGCTGACGGGCAGGAAATCCTCGTAGACGATCGGGTCGAAACGAACGAAGCCATCCGCCACCAGGCGATCGACACCTTCCACATGGACGCTGCCGACCTGACGCCCTCGCTCGGTCAGCGAATAGGTGAAATAGCCAAGGCCAGCAGTGCGGATGCTGTCCCAAGTGTCGGGAAACGACTGGAATGTCCGCGACAACGCCTCGACGTAATCAGCAGCATTTGACCCGTCGGCCGCCGGCCTGAGGATTTTGCGCGTGGCATCCAGCAGGCTGTCGTAGAGCGCCCTGCCCTTGGGAGTCAGCGCCACGCCGCGCTGCTCGATCTCGCCGAAACGCGCCGTGTGCGAGCCAGCCGTCCAACCACCGCTGCCTGACTTGAACGAAACCGGTTCGTCCAGCGCCTTGAACGATGTCTGCCTGAGCAGGATCGGGCACTGGCGAGTGGGAGGACCCTCGATGATCGCCTTGGGCTCGATGCCACGCGACGGCATGCCCGTCTGCACCGCGTCGATGTCGAGCGTGCGCGGCGTCAGGTGGTTGATATGCGGGCCTTTGAAGGAAACCACGTCGGCGACCAGCCGATGCTGCTGGTGCAGCCTGTGGTACATCTCCATGCTGACGCAGGCCTGATCGTGCCAGCGGAATGTCTCGATGATTTCGGCGACAAACCGATCCGCATCGGCTTTACCCAGCCCGCCCTGCGTCTCGGCCTTTTCGGTGAGTTGGATGGCGCTGTCCGTGAAAATCCGTCGAGCGGCAAGAATGGCCTCCGCTTCCGTCCGCAGAACCTCGTCGCCGATCAGGTCGATTCTGAGCAACGAGGTGAAGACGCGAAAAGGATTGCGGCTGAGCGCTTCGGCACCAACCGGACGAAACGCAGTCGCATGGACCGGCACGCCGGCCGTGCTGAGGTCGTAGTAGCCGACCGGATGCATGCCCATCACCGCGAACACGCGCCGCATCATCGAGAGTTCGGCCGGCGTTCCCAGGCGGATCGCCCCGTGCCGCTCTTGCGAGATGCGGTCAAGCGAATCCGTCGCCTCGAGCTGTTGGCGCAGCACTGGCTTGGCATCCAGCACTTCTGCATTCACCTCGGCGACCAGTTCCATCAGCGTGCCGTAGGCGGGAACCTCGGTCCGGTACATGGCTGACATCGCCGCAGAAAAAGCAGAACGAATGTCATCGGATGCAACGAAAGCAGCATTTGGCAACGGTGCGGTCTCGCTTTTGAGAAAACATGAGATCATTCCGGAAAAGAGTGATATCGGATTTCATCCGGCATGACTTGCGACGTTTTCGACTAGGTTGATGCGAGATACGCATGATATTGAGCAGAAAGTTGATGCCAGACCTGGTTGCAATCCAGGCGTTCGAATGCGCGGCAAGACACGCGAGCTTCACGCGCGCCGGCCGGGAGCTCAACCTGACCCAGAGCGCCGTCAGCCGTCAGGTCAAGGATCTGGAAGTATATCTCGGCGCGCCGCTCTTCGAACGCATCCGGCAGCGCGTGGTGCTTTCCGAGGATGGGCGGCGCTTCCTGCCGGAAGCCCGGAAGCTGCTACAGCAAGCCGAAGAGACGATGCTGCGCGCAATGTCATCCGCCTACGCTAGATCGAGCCTGAGTATCGCCACCTTGCCGACATTCGGCAGCCGCTGGCTCAGTCCGCGCTTGCCTGATTTCCTGCGCCAGCACCCGGGCGTGATCCTCAATGTCGGCGCGCGCTCGGCGCCGTTCGATTTCGACGAAGAGAATTTCGAACTCGCCATCCACTACGGACAGCCGGTTTGGGCGCGCGCCACGTGCACCTATCTCTGCAGCGAATCGATCCTGCCGGTGGTAGGCGGTGCGCTGTTGACAACTTGCAAGGAGATCGCCGCCGCAGATCTGCTAACCAAGCCGTTGCTCCATCTCGCAACGCGTCCCAAACTTTGGGCTCTGTGGTTCGAGCAGGTGGGCGTGTCGGCCGAAATGGCCTACCGGGGACACCGCTTCGATCAATTTTCGATGATCATCGAGGCGGCGGTTGCGGGCATGGGGTTTGCACTTCTTCCGCGCTACCTCATTGAGCAAGAGCTAAGATCAGGCGAGCTTCGTATTGTCCTCGATTTGGCGATGCAGACCGAGAACAGCTACTATGTCGTCATGCCGGAAGCGAAGAGTACAAATCCGCTAGGGCAAAATTTCACGGCGTGGCTGGTACGCCAGGTGGCAAATTCGAGCTAAACCGCTGCTGCCGACAGGCAAAAACATCGGCCACCGCCCTCGATCTGCCGGCGGTCATATAGAACAGTCCCTATTACGGCTTTGCCACGCGCGCCGACTTTGGCTTTGCCTCCTGCATAGAGAGCGCGGAACAGTCGCTCGGCACATTGTGCGACGAGTTCAATGACCTCTACCTGCGCGGAACCTGACACCGCGCCAAGGATGTTACGTTCTCACCCGTGGCCGCTGCAACTCCGCCACGGTCATGACAAACCGGAGTTCCTGCTTGCCACTGTTCACGTAGGCGTGTTTGTCTTCTGTGCGAGCCAGCACGGACGAACCGGCTGGAACAAGATGTAAGCTATCGCCCAATTTCAGCGTCAGTTCGCCAGCCTCCACATTCAGCAGTTCGAGTGTTCCCGGCGAATGCCCAGGGGATTCGAATGTCTCGCCGGGAAACAGTGTCCAGCGCCAAAGTTCGATTTCGTCGGGTCCTTGCGTTCCGACCAGGAGCGTAGCGCTGCCTCCCTTGGGACCGCGCCAAAGGGTGGAAGCGTCCTGCGGTGGAACGATACGTACCGGCACGCTGACCGCCACGCCGACGAAATCGGCCACCGATACACCCAACGCGGTCGCTGCACGGCAGAGCGTCGCGATGCTGGGATTGGCGGTCCCTTTTTCAATCTCGACAAGCATGCCTTTGCTCACACCGGATTTTTGGGACAGCTGATCGAGTGTCAGACCGCTTTGCCGCCTGAACGTCTTGAGGTTTTGAGACACCGTGGCGCTGACGCGCTCAACATCAGCGACCGCCTCGGTCGATATATTGACTTTCTTTTTCATAGTCGTTATCATAGACTAACTTGGTCAATGGGAGCTAGAGCCCGTGTTGGATTTTCCGGTGATCGACAAGGAAATTGCGGGCATCGCCCCCGACTTCCGCGCGATCAGCATTTTCGTTGATGCCAATGGTACAAAGAAGCAGCGGATCGATCCCAACATCTTGCTGACTGCGTGCGACTACGTCTCCTCCGGCGGTCCGGAGTGGGGAGACGCGCATCTGGCCAGCTGGGGTGACGTATACAGCCGGTTCGGAGCAAAACCAAACCGCACGCCGTGCTCCGCGCAGGCATTGAAGAAGCGCGTGGAGAAGGATGGTCGCATTCCATCGATCAACCCTGTCGTCGACCTTTACAACGCAGTGAGCCTGCGTTTCGCAGTACCGGTAGGGGGTGAAAACTTCGATGCGTATGTTGGAGGTCCGCGGCTGACGGTTGCCGACGGAACGGAGCCTTTCGACACTTTTGCGAATGGCGATGCGATCGTCGAAAGCCCATCCAAGGGGGAAGTCATCTGGCGCGACGACGTGGGCGCTACATGTCGGCGCTGGAATTGGCGGCAGGGCACGCGCACCCGCTTGGAAACCGTGGGCGGCCGGATGTGGTTCATTTTGGAAAGCTTGGCAACGATGCCGGAGCAAGCGCTTGAGGAGGCGGGCAAGATGCTCGTGAGCGGTCTAATCGAGCTGGCGCCAGGGTGTGAGGTCTATAAACAGAAAATCAGCGTCAGCTAACCGGCCGGCGACCAATCCCGAAAGAAAGCAAGTGGACGTGACTTGCGATGTCTCGATGTCGCACAAGCGGCGGTTTGTGCGAACGGCTCCTTCCACTGACCAGCCGCGAAATGATTCCGCCGCCTGCGCAGGAGCGGGCGCCCTAGGATAGGCTTCCGGTCTACGAGCCCCTCCTCCTGGTAACAGTGTTTTACATCGGCCTGACCTTTGTCATCACGCAGGTCTTCCAGAAGCTGGAAAACGCGGTGCCGGTTCGACGTTAGCCGCACTTGAGCAATCAACCCAAAAAGCAGAGGCCAACAATGTCGAGACCAGACAAACACGAACTGTCCACGCTCTCCTTCAATACGCTGTCGGTGCATGGCGGCAACGAGATCGACAAGACGTCCGGAGCGATCCGCACGCCGATCGTCATGGCCAATTCCTATCTCCTTCCTGAAGACCCTTCCACGATGGACTGGTCCGATACCGAGACACCGTCCTACACGCGCAATTCGGGCCACAATCAGATCTGCCTACAGCGCAAGCTTGCCGCGCTGGAAGGCGGTCAGGATGCCGCCGTCTTCGCGACCGGCGTTGCCGCCCTACATGCCGTATTCTTCACTTTCCTGAAAAGCGGAGATCATGTGATCGTCGGCGACGTCACCTACGAGGCGGTTTGGCGGCTCTTTTCCGAACTCCTGCCGCAGCGCTACAAGATTGAAGCCACCTTCGTCGACATGGGCGACATGGATGCCGTCAGAGCCGCCGTGCGGCCGAACACCAAACTGATCCACACCGAAACGATTGCAAACCCGACTACAAAGGTTGCCGATATCGCAACGCTGGTGTCGGTCGCCAAACAAGCTGGCACGCTGTTGTCGGTCGACTCGACCTTCACGCCTCCCCCCTTCTTCCGGCCGCTAACCTTGGGGGCAGACCTCGTTATCCATTCGCTGACCAAGTACATCAACGGCCATGGCGACGCGATGGGCGGCGTGGTGATCGGCTCCAAGGAGCTCGTCCATCACATGAAGGCAGACGCGCTTGTCGACCTTGGCGGGACGATATCGCCATTCAACGCCTGGCTGATCATGCGCGGCTCGGTCACGCTACCCCTGCGCCTGAAGCAGCAGTACGCATCGGCCGAGGCCGTCGCCCACTATCTGTCGACAGACAAGCGCGTCGCCTACGTCACCTATCCCGGGCTCGAGAACCATGACCAGCACGCGCTGGCGAAAAGCCAGTTCGCCGGCAAGGGCTACGGCGCGGTCATGGCTTTCGCGGTCGAAGGCGATCCCGACACGCAGAACCGGTTCGTTGCCAATCTGAAGGTAATCACTTCCGCCGTTTCGCTTGGTCACGACGAAACCCTGATCGTGCATGTCGGCGGTAGCGGCCGTGGCGGATCCGATCGTTACCCGGCGAGCTTCCAGAAGTATGGGCATCTGCGTCTTTCGATCGGCCTCGAGGACACCGAGGATCTGATCGCCGACATCAGACACGCGCTTGATGAGACGTTCGGCGCATCCTGAGAGTCATCGAGGCTCTGGATCGTCTCATGTGAATTGCCCCTCGCGGGCAATTCACATCGCTTCTCTTCAACGCGCCCCGCGCGGCGGATCAGCAGTCCGCCAGGAGGATACCATGCACTGGATAATTCTGTTCGGCGCCGGCCTGCTTGAGATCGTCTGGGCGTATTTTATGAAGAGGTCGGACGGAGATCCCAAAACGTTCGCCTGCTGATCGACGTCGCCACTTGCTCAAAGATCGAGCTTGAGCACACCTCTCGCGCGAGACACGCACGGGATAAACCGACTGTCCCGGGCCTGCCTGGACAGGACAGCATCGCGGTGGATCGGCTGGCCTTCCAGCATTCCGCATTCACAGGTTCCGCAAACGCCGTTCTCGCACGAAGCCATGAGCAGCACGCCCGCCCCTCGCAGTGCTGCGAGCGCGGTCGTATCGGCTGCGACGGGGACCGATGTCCCATCGCGCAGTGTGATCGTGAAAGGTTCGGGTGGTGCAGCATCATACTCGAGCGGCTGAAAAGCCTCGAAATGCACCGTGCCTGCCGGCCAGTGGGCGCTTGCCCGGTCGACGGCAGCCATGAAACCAGGTGGCCCGCAATAGTAGAGCTGTTTGTCCGACGAAAGCGTTGACAGCAGGTTTTGAAGATCCAGCCGGGTTTCGGGCTCATCGTCGAAATGCAGCCGCACATTGGCTGGATCGAGGACGCTCTCGACAACCGATGAGAGCGGCGTGAGTGCGCTGCTGCGCGTGAAGTAGTGGAGTTCGTAGCGTCTGCCCCGCCGCTCCAGCGCCCACGCCATTGCCAGGATCGGAGTGATCCCGATACCTCCCGCCAGAAGCAGAACCGGCCCGCGGCTTTCGCCGAGGGGGAAATGATTGCGCGGAGCCGAGACCGGCAGTGTGAATCCCGGGCAAACAGTCTTGTGGATCCAGCTTGATCCGCCGCGGCCTGTCTGCTCGAACTTCACCGCAATCGTGTAGCGGCTCAAATCGCTCGGATCGCCGCAGAGCGAATACTGGCGCACCTTCCCGTCGGAAAGGTGGACATCCACATGGGAGCCAGGTTCGAACGGCGGCAGCAACGGTTTGCGCGGGTGCTTCAAATCGATGACGAGGACGTCGCCGGGTTCCTTGCGGATGGCGGTTACGGTCAGCTTCATGATGATGCGGGGCGCAGCCATGCAGGTTCATTCATCCATGGGAAGGATCTGATCGCCCGGACGGATCACGCCACCGATCTCGATTGCACAATTCAGACCCGAACGGTTCAACAGACCCTCGTAGAGGCCGGAAATGCCAAGCAGCTCTTCGATGTACTTGCAGGGAAAGTTCATCCGCGCAGCCCGCAGCACGGTCTCGCCAACGCGGAAACGCTTCCCTACGAGGTGGCCAAGCGGCACGCCCCTGGTGGTCAAGTTGCGCCGATGGTCTTCCGCCTCGAGCCTGGCTTTGAAGCCCGGGATCTTCGGCTCACCGCGAGCGATCGCTTCCAGGACTTCGACCTCGATCAGCGTCACCTCGCGAACATCCGGCTTCGGGGAGTAAGTCCCCGTTCCCAGAAAATATCGATCTCCCACGATACCTCGACCGGGGACAAGCTGTGCCTGGGTCAGTTCCTCCATCTCGTAGGAGGCTGCCGGCGCGACGTGAATGTGGAGCAGAGTTCCATTCCACGTCATGCTTCGCCCTCCAAGACCGCTATCGCGGCGCCCAGCTTCCAGCCGGATCCGAGGATCTGATCGAGATGTCCGTTTTCCATGTCCACTCCCACGCTCCAGGGGGCAGCGTTGCAGCCCGATCCGGCATTAACCCTCTGGCCTGACACTGGCCCGACAGACAGAGCCAGTTTTGCCAAGTCTTGCTAATCCAGTCGACGATACCGTGTTGAGCCCGGCGGCGGCGCCGGTTCAGGTGCTGTCGCTGTCCTTGCGGAGCTTGTTGCTGAACTGACGGGGCAAGCCCTTACTCAGACGTTGGACAACGCCGGCCAGGAGCCGAACGCCGTTCTCGATCTGCCGCATGGTCAAGGCGGAATAGCCCATCACCAATCCGATGCGGTCGGAACGGCGTCCGTCGGTTTCGTGAGCATAGAGCGGCGATATCGGATGGACGCCCACGCCGGCCCGCCGCGCCTCGTCGATCAAGACGTCTTCCAATGGACAAGAGAGATCCTTGAACCAGACGACGACATGCAGCCCGGCGTCGGCGCCCTCGATGACGATTCGATCTGCGAAGGCGCGCCGAAGGGCGGCGAGCAAGGCTCCTCGTCGCTCGCCGTTGAGACGGCGGACGCGCCGCACATGGCTTTCATATCCGCCGCTCTCGATAAGCGAGGCCAAGGCCTCCTGCTCCGCAACCGGCGAATGCCTGTCCAGAAGCTGCTTGGTCGTCGCAAAGACGCCTTGCAATTCCAGCGGAACCACGAGGTAGCCGATGCGCAGCATCGGCGACAGCGTCTTGGAGATAGTGCCGAGATAGATGACGGAACTGCGGTCTTCCAGTTTGTGCAGCGGAGGAACCGGACGAATGTCATAGCGGTACTCGCCATCATAGTCGTCTTCGATCACATAGGCGTCGTTTCCTCGGGACCATTCGAGAAGCTGATACCGCCGCGAGATCGGCAGGACGCCGCCGAGCGGGAACTGATGCGACGGCGTCACATAGGCCAGCCGCGCCGTGATCCCCTCAAGCAGCTCCGTCTTCATGCCGTCGCTATCGACGGAGACGGACACAGGCGTCGCCCCTGTACTGGCAAACACCTGGCGCGCCATTCTATAGCATGGGTCCTCGATGACGAAGCTGTCTGAAGGATCCAGCAGCAAGCGCGCGCACATGTCCAGGCCCTGCTGCGAGCCGCTTACGACAAGAATCTGCTCGATCTCGCAGCTTAGTGTTCGAGCGCGCCACAAATATCCCTGCAGAGCCTGGCGCAAGCGAGGCGACCCGCGTGGATCGTCATAGGCCAGCCTTCCTGGCCGTTGTGACATTGCCGCGTTCATTGCGCGCTTCCAAGTCAGCTCCGGGAAATCAGATGGCGCAAGGTCGCCATAACGGAAATCGACCTTCAACCGGTTGGGCAGATAATCGGGCCATGGCGGGCTGCCACGCAGTCGCTCGCCATAGCTGGAAAGATGTACCGGGCCAGTCCGTTTTGGGAACGCGCTGCTGGCCTGGCGACCGACCAGGGAAGCAGCAACGCGAGGCCGTGCGCCTTGATTGACCTCGATGAAGCCTTCCGCGACCAACTGCTCGTAGGCGACGGTGACCGTCGTTCGCGAAACGCCGAGGTCATTGGCGAGGCCGCGAGATGACGGCAACTGACTGCCGGTTTCATAGACACCGCTCAAGATCTGCTCGCGAAGCGCTTCGTAGATCTGGCGCGCGCCCAGACGCTGCGAGTGACCTGCCGACACGGCACGAGAAGACTGGACCATTTGTTTCATCGCCAACTGGACGTTACATCCAAGCCAGTTTGGCGGCAATGTTCTTAAAACCAAAGGATTTCAAAACATCGATGCCCCGCACCACAGATCAATCCGAAACCGGTGCGCCGACACCGTCCCCTGACGACGCCAGTTTCGCATTCGCCACCCGGGCCATCCATTATGGCTATGATCCGGCCGGCTTTTCCAATGCCGTCCAGCCGCCTGTGTTTCTGACCTCCACCTACGGGTTCGAAAGTGTGGCCGCAAATGAGGCTGCGGCAGCGCTTGGCGGAAGACTCTATGCACGCGAATACAATCCGACGACCGAGATTCTCGAAAAGCGGCTCGCCAATCTCGAAGGAGCCGAAGCAGGGCTGGTCGTTGCCTCAGGCATGGCGGCCTTCGGCACGCTGATCCTGTCGCTGCTGTCGCAAGGCGACGAACTCATCGTGCACCAGACGCTTTACGCCAACACGCTCGCCATGGTCGAACAGGCGGTGCCGCGGTTTGGCATCAAGGTCGTCGCGGTGGATCTGTCCGTACCCAGCAATCTCGATGACGCCATCACTGACAGGACCAGGCTTGTCTTCTTCGAGACGCCGGTCAACCCGCTAAGCCGCATCCTTGACATCGCGGCCATTGCCGAACACGCCCATGCGCGCGGCGTGAAGGTCGCGGTCGACAGCACCTTTGCCTCGCCCGCGCTACAGCGTCCTCTGGAACACGGGGCCGACATCGTGATCCACTCGCTGACCAAATATATCAATGGCCACGGAGATGCTTTGGGCGGGGCGATCCTCGGCGATGCGAAAACGCTTCACACCCTGCACGAAACGGGCTTGCGCTATATTACTGGCGCAGCGCTTTCGCCGCTGTCAGCGTTCCTGATCTTGCGCGGGCTGAAAACGCTCACCCTTCGTATGGACCGTCACAGCGCCTCCGCCCTTGCGGTTGCGCAGGCACTCGAAGCGCATCCGGCCGTGGCCTGGGTGAGTTATCCGTTTCTCGACTCCCATCCCGATCGCGAGATCGCGGGCAGACAGATGTCGAAAGGCTCAGGCATGCTGGCCTTCGGCGTCCACACTGGCTTCGATGGCGCTCGCCAGATGATGAACCGGCTCAAGCTGATCACTCGTGCAGTCAGCCTCGGCGACGCCGACAGCCTCATCTATCATCCTGCGAGCCTGACCCGCGCGCGCAAGGCAATCCGCAAGGATGCGCATCTGGCTGATGGTGTCGGCGAAGACCTGATGCGCCTGTCCGTGGGGCTCGAAGACGCCGCCGACCTGATTGCGGATCTGCGGCAGGGGCTGGACGCGGTCTGATGTCCGGCGCCGCAACCTATCAGACGATGGGAGCTTGGACATGGCCTTCTTGAGCGGCCTTTGCGCCTTCCCAATCACGCCTACCGACAGTGACGGCCGGGTCGATACCCTGGCGCTGCGTCAGCTGATCGCGAGGCTTTGCACAGCAAAGGTGGATTCCATCGGACTTCTTGGCAGCACCGGCACTTACATGTACCTGTCGCGACAGCAACGACGCCGGGCCCTTTCCGAGGCGCTGGACGAGACCGGCGGAGGTATCCCGGTCATCGTAGGGGTCGGCGCATTGCGCACCGACGAGGCGATAAAACACGCAAGAGACGCAAAGGCCCTCGGCGCGGCCGCAGGCTTGCTCGCAGCCGTTTCTTATGCCCCGCTCACCGATGACGAGGTGTTCGAGCATTTCTCCTCGGTAGCGCGCAGAAGCGGACTGCCGATCGTCATCTACGACAATCCTGGAACCACGCATTTTCGCTTTACGCCCACGCTCGTCACACGCCTGGCGCAGGTGCCTGGCATCGTCGCCATCAAGAACCCAACCGACCGGGGCGATGCGATCCAAGGCCATCTGGCGGATCAGAGGCAAATCGTGCCGAAAGAATTCTCGATCGGTTACAGCGGCGACTGGAACGCCACCCCGGCCATGATTGCCGGCGCCGACACCTGGTATAGCGTACTGGGCGGTATCATGCCCGAACCTTGCATGAAGATCGTCAGGGCTGCTCAGCAAGGCGACCATGCTAAAGCGCGCGGCATCGACGCCACGCTGGTCCCGCTATGGCAACTCTTCAAGGCGTATTCGAGCCTTCGCGTCGTCTATGCACTCGCTGAATTCCTCGACATTTGCCGCGCCGAGCCGCCGCTTCCAATCATGCCGCTTCCCACTGCGGCGAAGCACCAGGTAGCCGACGCACTGGCACGTCTGCGATCAGATGCCGGTTCGTGAGCAGCCAACTTCCAAATCATTGAACGGAACAAACTCATGTATGTCCCGCCGCATAACGAAGAGCCCAGCCGTGAGGTTCTTTTTGATCTGATCCAGAACAACGTCCTTGGCGTGTTGATCACCCATGGCTCAGGTGGACTCGACGCCAATCACATCCCCTTCGAACTCGACAGCTCGGCAGGAGCACTCGGCACGCTTCGATGTCACGTCGCGCGCAGCAACCCGGTCTGGCAGGACGTGTCGAGCGGCGATGAGGTCCTCGTCGTGTTCCGGGCCGCCGACGCCTACATTTCTCCGCAGTGGTATCCGAGCAAGCACGAGTTCCACAAGCAGGTGCCGACCTGGAACTACCTCGTCGCACATGCACACGGACGCATCACCGTTCACGACGATGAGCGCTTTGTGCGTCGCAACGTGGCCAAACTGACCCATCGGCATGAGTCAACCCAGCCCGTCCCATGGAAGATGGGGGATGCGCCAAGAGACTTTATTGACACCTTGGTCAAGGAGATCGTCGGGCTGGAGATCGAGATTACGCGTCTGGTCGGCAAAGCCAAGTTGAGCCAGACGAAGGAGCCGCGCGATATTCGCAATGCTGGCGAAGTGCTTGTCGCGCAGGGCGACCTGGGCGTAGGTCAGGCGATGCTGGCAGCCGCCGCTCGGAAGATGGAACAGGGTTGAAGTTCCCAACCCCAGTTCCAAGGCTGTCACCCGCCAGGTGCGAGATGCCAGGCGGCCAAGCAAACGGAGCGGCGGCGATGCCTGCAACACGATGCCGTTCATACCAGAAGAATAGGAGGAAGTGCCCTACCCTGCCCGCCGCGAAAACCGCGTCATGACGTTCATCATGGCCAGCGCGCCCCAAGTAATGGAAAAAGACAGGATGGTCAGGGCCGCAGGCTCATAGGCTTTGCTCACGCCGACTTTCTGAATGTAGGTGCCGAAAGCCGGGCGCGTCAAAAGGCTAGCAATCACGAATTCCGCCATCACGACAGCAAAGGTCAGGAACGCGCCTGACATGACGGAGGCTAAGATGTTCGGGAAGATCACCAGCCTGATTGTCGCGAAAGGCCGCGCCCCGAGGATGTGAGCGGCTTCCGTCAGCGTCTGAACGTCAATCGTCTGCAAGCCGGAATCAATGGAGCGGTACAGGTACGGCAGAGATAATGTGATGCAGCCGCAAACAAGCAGGATGCTCGCACCAGTGCTACTATTGACCAGCGGCAGCACCGACGATGACGAAAATAGCCGCAAATAGCCAAAGACAAGTACGATGGGCGGCACGATCATAGGCAGCATCACGACGATTTCCACCGCTGGCCGCAGCCATTTGAGTCGTAACCGGACATAATAGGCCATCGGAACAACGAGGATCGTGCCAAAGACAATCGTTAAAACTGCGATTAACAGCGAATAGCCGAAGCTGGCCGCAAATTCCGGGTCTAGGAAAACAGACTCGTAAGCCTCAAGCGAATAGACGCCGCGCCGGATGCTTAATGAAAATTCCACCGTGCTGAAAAGCGGTATCAGAAAGAACAACGCGGCAATAGCAAATATGGCCCAAGGGGAATAGCGCAGGAAAAGTTTCACTTCATCCACCGTTCGGCACGCACGCGAAGCATCAGATAAAGAGAAATGGCCACCGTCATGACCAGTACCATGATCACGGCCAGAACCGCACCAAGCTGCTCGTTGTGCAGCACGTCGCCGCGAATTTGCGCGTAGAGCAAGATCGGGATGAGGTTCACGGCCGTTCCTGTCAGCGCGTAGGCCGTTGCGACGCCCCCGAATGCATTGGCGAACAACAATGCCAGCGCCCCGAGAATGGTTGGCCAGAGGATGGGCAGGCCGATCAAGCGCCAATATTGGGTGGTGGTCGCACCCAATATCTCGGCCGCTTCCCGCGTCTGTGAGGAAAGCCGGTCAACTGCGGGCATGATGATCATGAATGCTATTGGGACTTGAAAGAACAGGTAGGTAAGCGTCAAGCCGGAAAAGCTGGCAAGCTCAAAACCTGCCGCGTAAATGTCGATCCCGAAGGCTTTGCGCAAAACCACAGTCACGAGCCCAAGCCGCCCCAAAGTGGCGATGAAGGCGAAGGCGAGGGGAATGCCCGAGAAATGCGAAGCCACGCCGCAAAAGCTCATAACGGTGGCCTTCACCTTCTGGCTGGTTATCCCGCGGCCAACAGTCAGGACCAATATGAGCCCGAGCACCGTTCCAAGAACGGCCGTGGCGGCGGAGATTTTGGCCGAAGCCATGAAGGCGTCGGCAACCTCCGGCGTCGCGATCTCCGCGAAGTTCGCCAGCGTGAAACCTCCCTGTTTATCGACAAAAGCCGTGGCCAGCAGCGCTGCGGTGGGCATCACCATCATGACGATGGCAAAGATGAAAAACGGGGACGTAGCCAGCAGTGCGGGCCAGTCAAGCGATTTGAGGAATGAGGTACGTGCCAGCCCGGCGCGAATGCCACGCACGCCAAGCTTGCCGTCTGTGGATTGTGGTTTCAACTTACTTGCTGCCTGCGCCTACGGTTGAAGTCCATTCCTTGGCAATCACTTCGCCCGCTTCCACGAGATGGGACAGCTCGGGGAATACTAGGTTGTCACCTGTCGCCGGGAGCTTGGTCAGCATGTCGTCGGCGATTTTGCCGGACTTGCGCATGGCGTCAAAGCGGATGGGATGGCAAAGGCCCTTGAGGTAGCCGAGTTGCCCCTCGTCAGAATAAAGGTACTCCATCCATAGCTTGGCGGCATGCGGATGCGGCGCATATTTGCTGATGGCTTGGGCATAGACGCCAGCCACGGTAACGCTTTTTGGGACAATGGTGTCCAGCGGCGGATTGCCCTTGAAATTTTCGGCATAGGTGATGCCGTTGGAATCCCAGCGCGTGGTAATGGGCGTTTCGCCCTTGGCGATGGATGCGGCAGAGCCGAAACCGGAAACGAGATTGCCGGAGTCCTTTAATTGGCGGTAGAACTCCAGCCCAGCGCGGGCTGCTGCCGCGCCCGGCTGCGCGCCGGTTGCTAGGCCCGCCGCATAGACGCTTAGGATGGAATTGTTGGCGGTTCGCGGGTCAGCAGGCAGTGAAACGCTCTTGCGATAGGCGGGGTCGAGAAGGTCAGCCCAATCAGCTGGAGACTTTGAGATAACGTCCTTATTCACGACGAAAGAAAGCACGCCGTAATAGTCGCCGTACCAGTGCCCTTCCGGGTCTTTGTCGGTGGCCGGGATTTCTTCCCACGTCTGCACCTTGTAAGGTTGCAGCAAACCCTCTTTCTGCGCGATGGGGCCGAAAACAAGGCCCACATCAATGACATCCGGCGCTTGCGAGCCGTTGTTGCCTATATTTGCCTTGATCGTTGCCAGTTCTTCACCGGAGCCTCCTGTTGGGCTGAGTTCGTTTACGGTGAGGCCGTATTTGTCTTTAAAGCTTTGAATCAGCGCGCTATAGCCGCACCAATCATGCCCGAGGGCAATAACCGTCAATTGCCCCTCGGCCTTTGCGGCCGCGACAAGATCATCCATGTTGTCGGCATGCGCACCGAATGGCACGGCAAGGCAAGCGACACCTGCAGTCAGATAGGCACTCATTGGTTTCCTAATCATTCCGTTTTCCTCTCGCGGGAACCAGCAATAAAGCAGCCTTGCCGGTAACGGCTGCTCTTTACAGGAATGTGACATTATCTGGTATTAATTGGGAATTCCAGAAAAACCCATGCCGGGAAAGTGTGTTTTTGGTTGGAACAACAAAGGGAAGATGAAGGAATGGCCGGCACTTTCAGTGCACGCGCACGAAAACTGCATGAAAGAGCCGTTGACAGGTATCTGAAAGGCAATTATTCCCAAAAAAGGCCACATATCGGGCTCTGAAGGCGCCGCCATCCGCGTCATGGAAAATGAGGAGTTTTGTGACGAAACTACCGGCAGCAAGCCGCCTGCAAGCCATTGCTGATTTGCTTCGCGCCGGCGAAGGCATCGGAATTGCCGCAATGGCAGAGCGCTTTTCAGTGACGATGGAGACCATCCGCCGCGATCTGGTCATTCTCGAAAAAGACGGCTTGTTGACGCGGGTTCATGGGGGCGCAATTCCGGTTTCCCGCGCTGCGCCGCTGTCGTCGCGGCTGGCCAGCCTGAGTGCAGAAAAGGCCGTGATTGGAAAGCTGGCAGCGCAAACTGTGGCGCGGGACGGTTGGATATTCATTACCCACGGCAGCACAGCGCTGGCCGTCGCCAAGGCGTTGAACGATGGCCCTGCTGTATCGGTCATGACGAACATGCCCGCCATCGCGGAAGTGCTGCAAAGCGGCATCAAGCACCGGGTCACGGTCACCGGGGGCGAATACGACTATGCCAATGGCGCGCTGATGGGCGAACAGGTGCTAGAAGCCATTTCCGAGTGCATTTTCGATACGGCCGTCATCGCAGCCTACGGCGTTGACCCGGTCCATGGTTTGGTTGAGTCAAGCAAGTACCTGCAACGCTTCAAGCGGCTGCTGTTTGAGCGCAGCCGCCGCCGCATCTTCGTTGCTGACCATAGCAAATTCGGCGCGTCAGGAGCGTATGTCTCGGTGTCGCTGTCGGACATTGGCACCATCGTTACCGACGAGCCACCGCCCGCCGCCTTTGCAGACGGGTTCAAGGATGCAGGTGTGCGCGTGGTTTATCCACAAAACAACGAAACAAACAACACAGAAGAAACCACGAATGGCCAATGACGCGCACTATGTCGTGGTGCTGGGAATTGACGGCCTGCGCCCCGATCTGGTCACTGAAAGCACAATGCCCCATCTTGTGGCGCTGGCCAAGGATGGAACTTGGAACCGCCGTCATACCACGGTGTTCCCCAGCGAAACGCGGGGGGCGCTCACGGCTTTGGCCACCGGCGCAACTGCGCAGGTGAACGGCATTGCCGGGAACCAGTTCTATGTCCGGGGAAACAGCCCCGATCAAGTGTTCACGGAAACCACGCACGATTGGTGGGCGGCGGATGAACGGCTGGCGGGCGACCTGGTGAAAGCGCCCTCGATCTCGGAAGTTCTACACCAAGCGGGACGGCCATTTGCGGTCGTCACGTCGAGTGGCCCCGGCGCGCTGCCCGCGCTGAACTGGAAGGGCCAGCAGCGCGGACAAACCGGGTTCAATGTCCGCCATCCGCAGATCGGCTACCCGCATTCGTTTGCCGCCCGCGCTCATCATTCCCTGAAGATCCCGGCCGGGGGCATCTCCGCCGATGGCCCAATGACAGCATTCCGGGTATTCGAGCGCGAAATATGGCCCTACGACAAGCCCGCCACCACCATTCTTTGGTGCACCGAAGTCGATAGCGTTAGCCACCTGCACGGCCTCCGATCGAGCCAGCTACTCGAAAAGATGCGGGCCTGCGATGATGTGATTGGAGAGCTGCGGGCATGGCGGGACGCCCAGCCGGAGCGCGACAACATCACGTTGTTTATCGTTTCCGATCATGGTCATGTGACGATTGGCGGCACAGTCAACGTCGCCGACGCTCTTTGTCAGGCCGGGTTCAAGGCGGCGGCGTCGTTCAACGACGATACAACGCAGGTGCTTGTTCGACCGGGCCGCGCCGTGGGCCTGTGGCTCAAACAGGACGACCCGGCCTTACTGCATGACATACGGGACTTCATGATGGCACAGATATGGTTCGGCGGCGCATTCAGCCCCGCTCGCGAACCAGGCAGTATCAGTGGCACGGTGGAAGGCAGTCTCGCGCTGGAACTGCTAGGTGCGGGCGGCGAGCGGGCCCCTGACCTGTTCATACACCTCGGGAAAATGCCTGCCGGCGATCAGGCTGGGTATCTGGATCCGGTCTTTTACGACCCCGGCGACTACGATCTGCGGGTGGGCGGCGGCACTCATGGGGGGCTGCATCGTGGCGAGTTCACTGCCGTTCTCGCGGGCTACGGTGCGGGATTGGCGCAGGGCCGGGTCTCGGATATTCCGAGCTCCATCACGGACATTGCCCCCACGATCCTGTCACTGCTGGGCATCGATGCGCCGAAAACGATGACAGGCCGCGTGCTGGCCGAGGTGTGCGGGGATGCGCCAGAGAGTGAGGAACTAGCATGCGCGGAGATTCTCTCTACCTGTGCCCGCAAAAACACGCTCCTGGCGGGCATCAAGCGGCAGGGCCATTTCCATGTCAGCGAAGGCGGAATTGAGGGCTGCTAAAGAAGGGCTCGCGTTGAAGGAGACAGCAAACCTGCCATCTGGAAGACGGAAAGGGGCTCAACAAGATAGCCGACACGCTCAGTCGCCCTGTGACCGAAATGATGGGGCCTAGGTGTTCTCCAGCCTCAATCTTCCGTAGCCTTTCGCTCGGTAGACGAGCACAGAGACCACCCAACTCACTACGAAGATGCCGACAATCGCATAGCCGAAAGTGGCAAAATTCTCATTGATCCCTTCAACCGCGCCCCAAAGTCCGCCTTGCAGACCAAGCTTGTCGGCGAGGATCCCGAGCGCCTCAATGCCGCCTATGAAGATCGCGATCACCGCTGAGGCAATTGTGATGGTGAGATTATACCAGAGTTTTCGCATCGGGTCGACGAACGCCCAGCTGTAGGCGCCAGTCATCAAGACGCTGTCCGTTGTGTCCATGATCGACATCCCGGCGGTGAAAAGCGCGGGAAAAATCAGAATAGACCAGAATGATATGCCCTGCGTTGCCTGGGTTGCGGAGATGCCTAGCAGACCTATTTCCGTCGCGGTGTCGAAGCCGAGACCGAAGAGGAAGCCGATCGGATACATGTGCCAGGAGCGAGAAACGATGCCGAACAGCGGGCGGAAAATGCGGGCAATCAAGCCACGCCCGGCAAGCAGGGCGTCGAGATCTTCGTCGACGATCTTTTCGCCGCGGCGCGCTCGGACGAAAGCCGCCCATATGCCCTTGAGGATGAACAGATTGGCGATGCCGACCACCAGCAGGAACAGGGCCGAGACGCCGGTCCCAATCAACCCGCCCAATTTATGAAACTCCTCCAGTCTGCCCTGCATCAGCGTGGCCGACGCTGCAATCGCAATCGAGGCCAGAATGACGATGCTTGAGTGCCCAAGCGAGAAGAAAAAGCCGGTCGCGTAGGGCGCCTTGCCTTCCTGCATCAGCTTGCGCACGACGTTGTCGATGGCTGCGATATGGTCGGCGTCGAATGCGTGCCTGAGACCAAACATGTAGGCGAGCAAAGCGGTGCCGAGCAGTGCCGGCCGGTCGGAGAAAGCGACCCAAGCCCATATCCACGCGGCGATATTGGCGCCAACCAGCAAGACGTAGATCATTACCGCCTTGGTTCTGACGCGGACCGGCCGGTCGTCGAAGGGATTGGGCAGACGCCGCGCGGTCGGTTCCTGGTACATCGCTGACGCCGTGAGCGCGGCTGCCTCCGTCATTTTCTCTCCTCCCCGATCCGTCGATGGCTCGGCAAAGTCTGCACGACGACGTTGCCCATCCAGAGCTAAAGCCGTACCTGCGCTGCTTCCTGGTGAAGCCATTCGTACCAGCCCCCGAGCCCCTCCCCCGTCTTTGCCGACACGCTGAGCGTGACGATCTCGGGATTGATCAGGCACGCATTGGCGATGGCGCTGTCGACGTCGAAATCGACATGCGCCAAAAGATCGATCTTGTTGATGATCATGACCTTGGCAGCGCGGAACATGTGCGGATATTTCAGCGGCTTGTCATCGCCCTCGGTGACCGAGAGTATGACCACCTTTGCGTGTTCGCCGAGGTCAAACATCGCCGGGCAAACAAGATTGCCGACATTCTCGATCATGACCACGGAACCGAAGGCTGGCTTCAGTTCCAACAGCCCCTTGGCCAACATATCGGCTTCGAGGTGGCAGCCGGCACCGGTGTTGACCTGGATAGCATCAGCTCCCGCGGCGCGGATGCGCTCGCCGTCATTGGCGGTCGCCTGATCTCCCTCGATGACCGATATCAGCATCTGGTCCTTGAGATCGCCGATGGTGCGCTCAAGCAGCGTCGTCTTGCCGGAGCCCGGCGAGGAAACGAGGTTCAGCGCCAGGATTTCGCGACCGGCGAACCAGCCGCGATTGCTGGCCGCCAGTGCGTCGTTCTTGGCCAGGATTTGCATTTCGAGTTCGACCACCGCGGTGTGGCCGTGGCGATGCTCGTGACCATGGTGATGATGGCCGTCGGCATGATCATGACCATGGTGATCATGCTCATGCGAATAGTCGTGACCATGCAACTCCACGTCGTCATGGCGATGCTCGCGCGCCTGCTCGGACGCGTGTTCGTGCCCGTGCTCGTGGCCATGAGTGTGGTCGTGGCCATGGCTGTGCGGATGCTGGTGATCGTGGCCATCTCCCTCGCCATGGTCGTGCGGATGGACGTGGCCGTGGTCATGATCGTGGCTGTGCCGATGCGCCATGCCGCCATCATGGGCGTGGCTATGACCGTGCACATCGCTGAGAGCAGTTTCCTCACCGGTTTGCAGGTTGAGAATTCGGGTTTCGGCCTTGGAGCCGCAGCCACAGGTTCCGCACATCACGCAGCCTCCTCGATTTCCATTTCCCGGATCTTCAGTTCCTCGCCGGCCAACCGGTCGATAGCGCGCGAGCCGCAGCCACAGGCCTGGTAGAGGGTCGCCGTCTCGAACGCCTCGCCGCAAGTCCGACAGCGCGCGCGTCCGGCAATATTGCGGATGTCCAGCCGGGCGCCATCGAGCAATGTGCCCTTGGCGACAATGTCGAAGCAAAACAGGATGGCGTCGGGCATGACCCCGGAAAGCTGTCCCACATCAAGTGTCACGCGCCTGACGCGGCGGCCCTTCGCCGCTTCCTCGACGATGGAGACGATGTTGCGCGTGATGCCGAGTTCGTGCACGGGCCTTCCTCAACAAATCCGCGGTAATTGTTCGCCGACCAGCATGTCGACGATGCGCCGGCCGCCAAACAAGGTCTGCATGGTAACGCGCCCCGGCTCGCCGAGGCCGGCATGGCCGATGATTGCAGAGCCCTGGCCATGCCGATGCGCGCACAATGCGGCAAGTGCGGCCTCACTTTCTTGCGCCGGCACCGCAATGACGATCTTGCCTTCATTGGCGAGATAAAGCGGGTCGAGACCGAGTATCTCGCAAAAGCCGCGCACTTCATCGCGCAGCGGCGTCGCTGCCTCGTCGATCTCGATCGACACTGCGGAGGCGTCGGCGATCTCGTTGAGCACTGTGGCGATGCCGCCGCGCGTTGCATCACGGATGCAGCGCGTGCCGGGCGCGGCGGCGAGCAGCAACTCGATCAGTTCATGCAGAGCCGCACAATCGCTCTCGATCGAGGCTTCCAGTGCCATGTCGCCACGCGCGCACAGGATCGCCGCGCCATGATCACCCAGCAGGCCGTTGACCAGGATAGCGTCACCGGGCCTGACATGATCGATGCCGAGTTCAAGTCCGGGCCGAATAACCCCAATTCCCGTAGTCGTAATAAAGATCTTGTCGCATGCGCCGCGCTGAACGACCTTGGTGTCGCCCGTCACGATGGTGACCCCGGCTTCGCGTGCCGCTTGCGCCATCGATAGCGCGATACGGCGCAACACCTCGACCTTCATGCCTTCCTCGATGACGACGGCGCAGGACAGATAGAGCGGCTTGGCACCGCCGACCGCCAGGTCATTGACAGTGCCGTAGACGGCAAGCTTCCCGATATCGCCGCCGGGAAAGAACAGCGGGTCGACGACGAAGGAATCGGTGGTGAAGGCAAGCCGGTCGCCATGCGTTGCCAACATTGCGAGATCGAAGCGCGCCTGGTCTTCCAGCACCTCGGGAGCCGCGCCGGCGAACGCGCTGATGAAGACATCGTCGATCAGGTCCTTCATCGCCTTCCCGCCGCCGCCATGGGCAAGCGTGACGGTCGGGATGAAAACGCGTCCCAGCACACGTTTGGGTGGAGGTGGCCGCATGTTCATGACACGACCACCGGCTGGCTACCGGACCGGACCGCGGTATGCTTCTTGACGCCGCCATACTGGTAATAAGCAGCGCAAGCGCCCTCGGACGAGACCATGAGGGCGCCGAGCGGCACCTCTGGAGTACAGGCGGTGCCGAACACTTTGCACTGCCAAGGCTTGATGACGCCCTTCAGGACCTCGCCGCACTGGCAGGATTTGGGGTCGGCTATCTTGACGCCAGGGATGGCGAACTTGCGCTCGGCATCAAAGCGGGCATAGTCTTCGCGCACCTTGACGCCGGAATGGTCGATGGAGCCGAGCCCCCGCCATTCGAAGAATTCACGTAGTTCGTAGACCTTGCCGACTGCGGTGAGTGCGGCGTTGTTCCCCGCTTCGGGAACGATGCGGGCATACTGGTTTTCGATCTCGGCACGGCCATCCTTGATCTGCTTCAGCACCATCCAGATCGATTGCAGGACATCGAGGGGTTCGAAGCCGGCGACGACCATGGGCCGCTTGTAGAAGTCGGCGATGAATTCGTAAGGGGCTGTCCCGATGACCATCGAGACATGGCCTGGTCCCAGGAAGCCGTCGAGATGCAGATCCGGGCTGTCGAGAATCGCCTTGATCGTCGGCACGATGGTGATGTGATTGCAAAACACCGAGAAGTTTTCGATGCCGTCGGCTTCGGCCTGCAGCACCGTCAGAGCCGTGGACGGCATTGTGGTTTCGAAGCCGAGACCGAAGAAGACCACCTCTCGATCCGGGTTCTTCCGCGCCAGCGACAGCGCGTCCATCGGCGAATAGACCATGCGCACATCCGCGCCATCGGCCTTTGCCTGCTGCAGGCTCTTCTTTGAGCCTGGCACGCGCATGGCGTCACCAAAGGTGGTAAAGATCACTTCTGGCCGCTCGGCGATCGACACGCAATCGTCGACCCGGCCCATCGGCAGGACGCAGACCGGACAGCCCGGCCCGTGCACGAGTTCGATGGCGTCAGGCAGCATGCCTTCCAGCCCGTAGCGGAAGATCGAATGGGTGTGGCCGCCGCAGACCTCCATGATGTTGATCGGGCGCGTCCTTGCGATCTCGATGGTCGCGACTAGTTTGTCGATTTCCTTGATCAAGACTTTCGCCTTTTCCGCGTCGCGGAATTCGTCGGTGTATTTCATTGGGCGCTTCCTTTTGCGGCGGAGCCGCGTTCGTCGGCGAGCAGCGTGTGCACGAGGTCCCACAGGATGTGGTAAGCGGCGACATGGCATTCCTGGATGCGGTGGATCGAGGTCGACGGCACGACGAGCAGATGCTCGACGGTGCCTGACGATTTCATGCGGCCGCCGTCGCAGCCGGCGAGCCCGATCGTGTGAACGCCCATCTCCTTGGCCTTGGCGAAGGCCGCGACCAGGTTTTGCGAGTTGCCACTGGTCGAGATGCCGATCAGCGCATCGCCCTTGCGGCCGTGCGCCAGCAACTGGCGCACGAAGACATGGTCGAAGCCGAGATCGTTGCCGACTGCCGAAATCATCGCCAGATCGGCGACGAGATTGGTGGCGGCGAGCGCCGGCCGGCCGGCGGTCACGGGATGGACGAACTCGACTGCGACATGGGACGCATCGCAGCTCGAGCCGCCATTGCCCATGGAGAACAGCTGACCGTTTTTGCGGTAGACATCTGCCAGCGCATGCGCGGCGGCGACAAGGATGCCGGCCTGATCGCCGAAGAAGCGCTCGTTGGTTTCGCGCGTGTCGCGGGCCTTCTCGGCAACCGAATGCAGCAGCGCCGCATTCATCTTTTCGGGATCCTGGGCCTTGCCGTGCAGGAATGGATAGAGGCCTCTCAGTTCGCTTTCGCTGGACATTTTCACGTCCTCCTAATGGACCGCCGACAGCCGCATGGACTCCATCTCGGCTTGCGCTTCGCCGAGTTCGGTGAGGATTTTCAGTGTTTCGGCTGCTTCATGTTCATCGATGCGGCTCATGGCGAAGCCGACATGGATCAGCACCCAGTCGCCGACGCAGTCGTCGACCGAATGGTGTTCGTTGACGATGCAGGCGATGTTGATTTGTCGCCTGACGCCGCTGACATCGACGGTCGCCAACTTCTTTTCATGATCGTCGATCTTGAGGATCTTTCCAGGAATGCCAAGACACATTGTCAGCTCGCTTTCTGTCGGACCCTGCCGGCGTCGATGAGATGGGCTGCCGCGATCGCGGCCTGGCCGAACGCGACGCCGCCATCATTGCAAGGCACGCGCGAGTGCGTCAGGACGTTGAAATTCAGGTCTTCAAGCCGGCCGATGACCTGCTCGAACAGCACCTTGTTCTGGAAGCAGCCGCCCGACAGGGCCACCGTGTCGAAACGCGGCACGGCACCGTCTTCGTCGCGACGCGCCAGCTTCAACGCCATTGCGGCGATGGATTTCGCCAGACCCTTGTGGAAGCGCGCCGCGATGAGGGACGCCGGCGTTTTCAGGATCAGGTCGCCAAAGACCGCGTTCCACATGCCCAGCGGCTCAATGTATGGCAGGCCTGAACCTTTCAGGTTGGGGATCGGCAACGGATAGGCGAGAGCATCGCCCTCCTCGTCAAGCGAGCGGGCCGAGACCATCGCTTCCAGCCGCGCGGCCGCCTCGCCCTCGTAGGCCTGACGGTCGAAACAGATTCCGAGAGACGCAGCGACTGCGTCGAACAGGCGACCGCAAGATGATGCGTTGGGCGAATTGAGGGACGCCTTGATCATGGCCTCGACACTCGCCAGCGGCTTGTCGGTGAGCGCGGCAAACAGGTCCAGTTCGCCAAAATTCATGGCGAAGGCCGGCCACCCCATCTCGGACAAAACATGGGCATGGAGGTTGCGCCACGGCTCGCGTATGGCTTGCGCGCCCCCTGGCATGGCGACCGGCTTGAACGTGCCAAGCCGTTCGAAGCGGCGATAGTCCGCGAGCAGGAACTCGCCGCCCCAGATCGTACCATCCGATCCGTAGCCGAGCCCGTCGAGCACGATGGCCAGGACAGGATCGGCGTTCAACGACCGTCCGTTTTCAGCCAGGCAGGCGGCGGCATGCGCATGATGATGCTGAACCTCCACAAGCGGCAGGTTGTCAGACCTGGCGGTGGCGCGCGCCAGCTTCGCTGACAGATATTCAGGATGCAGGTCCGCGGCCAGGGCCGCCGGGCGATGATCGAAAAGATCGCGATAAAGGACGAGGTTCTTGCGATAGTCGTCGTAGGTGAGAGCGTCTTCGAGATCGCCCTGGTGCTGCGACAGCACAGCCCGGGCGTCCTTGATCAGACAGAAGGTCGCTTTCAATTCAGCGCCGTAAGCCAGGATATCTGGCGCCGGCTCGAAGCCTGGCGGAAGCTGGATCGAAGCCGGCGCATAGCCGCGCGCGCGGCGCAGCACGCGCAGTTTTGCGCCCATATGGCGCACAACGGAATCGTCGATGCGGTTGGCGATATCGCGATTGTGGGTCAAGGCGTATGGCGCGATCGAAGACAGTTTTGCTGCCGCCTCCGCGTCATCGATTAGCTGCGGTTCATCGGACAGGTTGCCGCTGGTCATGACCACCGGCCGGCCCATGCGCCTGAGCAAGAGCAGATGCAAAGGGGTTGAAGGCAGCATGAAGCCCAGGGTCTGCAGACCGGGCGCGATCTCGGCGGGCAGTTTTTCGGGTCCGGTGGCGGCAAGCAGGACAATTGGCGCCTCGCGGCTTGCAAGGGCTGCCGCTTCCGCGTCACTGACCGTTGCGTGGCGCCGAACAACATCGAGGTCACGCGCCATCAGCGCGAAGGGTTTTGCGTCGCGGCGCTTGCGTTGACGCAGCAAGGCCACCGCCTCCGGCCGGGTGGCATCGCAAGCAAGCTGATAGCCGCCAAGCGCCTTTATGGCGACGATCTCGCCCTTCTGGATCAGGCTCAATGCCGCGTCCACATCGTCGAGCATGGAATGCTGTTCGAAGGAGAAGGCGCGGCCATCGAAGCGGATCAGCCTGGCTGTCGGTCCGCAGACAAAGCAGGCCGTCGCCTCGGCATGAAAGCGGCGGTCGGCAGGATCGCGATATTCGGCGCCACAGGCCTGGCAGAGCGGAAACGGCGCCATGGTCGTGGTCGCGCGGTCGTAAGGAACGCCGCCAACGATGCTCAGTCTTGGCCCGCAATGGGTGCAGTTGGTGAAGGGATAGCGGAAACGCCGCAGGAACGGATCAAGCACTTCGGCCGCGCACACGCTACACATGGCGGCATCGGGCGATATTTCGGTGCGGGCACGAGCACCCGCCTCGCTGTCGACGATGACGAAGCCGGACGCCAATTCGCCCACACAAGGGCGGGTCTCGATCGCCGTGATGTCTGCCAGCGGCGGCGGCGACGCCCGCAACTCCTCGACAAGTGCGGCAATGATCGATGAGACGCCTCGCACGCGGATCAACACGCCCTGGCTGTCGTTGAGCACGTCGCCGTCGAGGCCCAGCCGGCTGGCGATCCGCCACACCGTCGGCCGGAAACCAACCCCTTGCACACGGCCGCGGACCCGTATCTCGACACTGCGCGTCGCGTCGGCCATCCGCAGCGGCGTGTTCATGACACCGCCTCCCACAGCAGGACACGATTGTTGCCGGTATCGGCGATCGCCAGCGTTTTCCCCGACGCAGCCAATGCGAACGGCCAGCAGACGCTGTCGCGGGTGGCAAAGCGCCAGCGATTGTCGCCCTTGTCGGCAAATCCGGACTGGGCGGCGAGACCGCAAGCAGCACCATCCATGCGCAGATCGTCGAGGGGGTAGCCGATCAACCGGGAATTGGCGGTGTCGGCGCACACGAGGGTGCCGTCGTGGATCGCCATGCCATAGGGCATGTTGAGTGCACGATTGTTTGGGTGATAGGAGGCCCTGTTGTGGTCATTGCCGTCGAAGCCGGATTGACCCAGCACGAAGCTGCAGGGCGCGCCATCGGCATTGGGCATGGAATTCCAGACCATGATGCGGTTGTTGCCGGCGTCCGCCACCAGAATCTTGTTGTTTTCGACAGCCACGCTGTGCGGCCAGCGCATGCCGACAGCGCCGCCGACCCCGGAGGCATTGTCATCGCGGGTGGTTGCGTCAACTTGGCCCAGCACCAGATCGGCAGGCTGGCCGTTACGCCGGGGCATGGAGTTCCAGACCAGCACCCGACGGTTTCCGGTGTCGGCAACAAACACCCTGCCATCGGCGATTGTGACCCCATAGCACCAGTTCAGCGTATCGGCCGCGGCGGTTGCCGCGCCACGGTTGGCGCCGCCGCTGGAAAAATCCGCCTGCCCGAGCACCAGGTCCGCCGGCTGGTTCGAATGCTCGGGCAGTGTGCGCCAGATCAGCACACGGTGGTTCCAGGCGTCGGCAATGGCGAGCACCTTGCCATCGGTCGACAGTCCCGTCGGCATGTTCAACGTGGCGGGGCCAACCGGCCCATGCGCGTTGCGACCTTCGGAGTAAAAATCAGGCTGGCCGATCAGCAGGTCAGCGTCGGCATTGTCTGCTTTCGGCACCTTGTTCCAGATCATCAGCCGATGATGGCCGGTATCGGCAACGAAGAACGGGCCACCGTGCGGCGCGAAGCAGACGCCACGTGGCCCAAACAGCGAATTCGGTTGAGGCCTGATGGGATCTGGAACTCCGTTGGCAGCGATCTGGTCACCGAGAACGGTTCGCGCGCCGCGCGGATCGAGCAGCTGTTGTGTGACGCTGCCGGGGAGAGGACGGCGGTAATCGGGCGCCAGGGAGATGCGCATCATGACGACAGCCTCACCTCGACACGATTGCCGATGACGCGCACGGCATGCGACTGAAGCGCCACTTCGGGCGCGGTCAGGCACTCACCGCTCGAAAGATCATACCGGAAGCCATGATATGGACAGGTGATGATGCCGTCATCGATGCTACCGCCGTCGAGCTCCATGCCAAGGTGCGCACAGGCATTCTGGAAGCAGGAAACGACCCCCTCCTGACGCGACAGGATCACATTTTGCCCACCGACCACGACGGCACTGATGCCGCCCTGCGGGATCTCATCGAGGCGGCACACCAAATGCCAGCCACCGACGGCGCCGAGCGCGAACGGACTGACGAAGCGGACACTGTCATTGTCGGCAGCGTTGCTCATGCCCTTGATCTGAACGATATCGGTGATCTCGGGACAGGCTTCCTCGACTGCTTTTTTTACGCCTGCGTGGAAAGTGAGAGCCGAGGCCGGACAGCCGTCGCAGGCACCGACGAACCGCACTTCGATCGCCGGCGGCCTGACGTTGACCAACTCGACATTGCCCCCATGCGAGGCAAGCATCGGGCGCACCGCGTCCAGCGCTGCCTCTACCCGCTCGCTGAGGCTGGGCTTGAGGATATTGTGACGGCGCAGCACCGCATAGACGACCTCGTCGGTAACCGCCTGCTTCATCGCCGTGAGCGCGGCCGGTTCATCTTTCAACACCCGCACCAGACGTCGCAACGCCTCCCCATGCAGGTCCTCTATGGCGCGACGGTAGGCCTCGACCGCGTTGCGCTGCGTCTCGTCCCAGCTCGAAAAGATCGCCTCGACGCGCTCGATGTCGCCGGCAAGACCGGCGAGATCCTCGCGTTTGGTCGGGATCTGATCGATCGCGTTCATATCAACGGTACTTGAGGTTCTTGAACAGGTAGGGCTGCAATCCACCGCCGATCAGGCAGGCGAGTGCTGCTGCGGCCGCCAAGGGAAGGCCGGCCTTGGCAAGGACAATAAGCAACAAGGCGGTGATGGTCGCGCCTATCGCGGTCTGGCGATAGACTTTGCCGGGTTCGGAGAAGAGCCTTCCCCGAAAGAAGAGCGTGATCGAGCTTTTTGCCATTTCCAACATGATTGCCCCTCAGCCGATCAGCGCCAGAATTATCAGTCCGGCGATTAATCCCGGCACGCCAGCGACCGGTCCATAAAAACCGCCCATCATGGCGGCGAGTTCGTTGCCCAATGACTTGCCGCCAATCACGATACCGCCGATCGCTCCGCCGATGCCGGAGCAGACAAGTCCGATGATGAGCGCAAGCACCGCGCCAGCTGCCGTCAGTTCAACTCCTGCCACGTCAAAGCTCCTTGAGTTCGGTTCAGTTGAGATGGCGGGGTTCCCCGCCACCTTGTTCGTCACTATCGCCAGGCGAGGCCGAGAGCAGCTCACGCTCGATCTGCTCCAGGGCCTCGGCGACGGTGCGGGCCTTCTCGGCCTGCCCGCCAGCGCTAAAAATTTCACGGCTCTCGCGATAATACTCTCGAGCGGCCAGCACATTGGCGCGGTTGCCATTCTCGGGCCGTTCCGGATCGTCGGGCAGGTTCCAGAGACAATTCGCCTTGTTGGCGACCGTGTTGGCATATTCGAGCGGCATCGTGGCTCGCACACGAACCTTCAGAGCCTCGTCATAGGCGTCAAGAGCGCGCAGGTTGTTCTCGAGCGTATGGCTTGAGGACGCATATTGCAGGGCATTGCCGAGATTGTTCTGCAACATGGCGTATTCAGCGGGATGATCGATCAGATTGACGATCTTCAACCCTTCTTCGAACGCCTGCACGGCCAGCGCCTCGCGCATCTTGGATCTGGCATCGGTGAACGGAATGGAGAGAAACGCCGTCGCCAGATTGTTCTGCAGGATGGCGAATTCCTTTGGGAAGCTTGCCTTGTCGAACGTACGCAGCGCCCGCTGATAGGCCGAAATCGCGTCGGTGATGCGGGCCTTGTGCTGGCCGGCCAGATTCTGGATCGCGAGACCGAGGTTCATTTCTGCCTCTGCCAGTTCTTCTGGCCGGCCGAAATCGACCAGGGATGGCATGGCCGCCTCGAAGGCCGCACGCGCTTGTTGCAACGCGGCAGTTCCTTCGTCGGGGAGGATCAAAAGAGCCGTGCCCTTGCGGGCAAAGATACGAGCCGCGAGCAGGGGTTCGTCCTGCGGGCAGACCCTGAGCGCGCGATCGTAGAGGTCGACGGCCGCCAGGATTTGCTCAGCGCTCTTGGGGCGCTGCTGGAGGCCCATGGCGATCTCCATGAGCATCTCGGCACGCTCGGCGGGGCTCGCCGATTCGTCTTCTGCCGCAGCAATTGCTGCGCGCACCTCATCTTCGGCGCGAGTGCTCTGCAACTGGGCTTCCTCCACAGCTGCTTTTGGCGCAGCTTATTATCTTGGCAAAAAGCTAGCCTAGTTTTCCAAAGCTGTCTACTTAAATTACCAACTGATAACTTAGTTTACACAAAACATGTCTTTGGCAACGAGCGCAGCCTGCTCCGGCTCCCAGTGCGCGAAAAATTCGCACACCGATTCATCATCCATCCCCTGCTCTCGGAAGAAATCCGGCGCAAAGACCACGCGGTCCCCGGCTCCGTTGCGACGCTTCAGCAGATAGCCGCCAGATGCGGCATGCCGAACAGGCAGGATCACCAGGTCGTCGTTGCGCCGCAGCAGAATGACGCTCTCCAGGCCCGCGAAGTATCGGTCGCATGTTGCCGCCGATAGGTAGAGCCCGCCGCGCCGGACCTGCACACTGGCGGGGGGCACGATCATGCGGGCACCTTCGCCAACCTTTCACGGATGAGAACCTCGACGCGCCGTGAAACCTGCTCAGCCGACGCAGCGACATCGTCTGACAATCCTATGCCAAGGCCAAGTTCAGCGGCCTCGATCAGAAAGACCGTCACGTCCTTGGGAAACTCTTCGCGAAAAATTTGCCGTCCGGCATAAAGGGCCGCATCCCAGCGGAAATCATGAAGGTTGAGACCAGGGACATAGGGGCGCTCGAGCACAGTGCCGGGCACCTCGTGAATGGCGCCTGGGGTCACCCCGGTTTTGGACGCATCGACCACGATCAAGGATGTGCATCCGCGCGCGGCAAACATGACCGACATGCCGTCCGTCCCGGCGTCAAGCAATTTGACATCGGGTCCTTCGAGATCGCGTTGCCGCAATGCGCGAATGACCTCGACACCCACGCCATCGTCCTGCCGGTTCAGATTTCCGCAGCCGATGACGATGATCATAGCCGGGCACTCATATGCGCCAGAGCCGGCAAGACCACTGCGGTTCAACGGGAACGGCAAGTTCGGGAAGTTCGCAGAAGCGCCGGTGGACCAGATAGTACATGCAAGTCTCGCAGGCTTGCTCGATACCGTCGTGCTCCACCGGCTGGAGGGTGAAGCCCGCGGTCACCAGTCTGGCCGCCAAATCCCCACCAGCCATCCGCAACCGCCCAAGGATCTCGACCGTGCTGTCCTGGCTGTCGGCGCGTGGAAATACTTCCGTTTTCAAGCCGCCGGCAAGCAAAGAGCGGATTTGGGCCGCCACACTCTCGTCATTGATTGCGTTCGCCACCGGCTCCTCCATCCGCGCGGCCCCGCTGTCGCTGCAGGGCCTAGATGCGCCAAAGCCTACACCACCAATCGGCATCGACCGGCACTGCCAGTTCGGGCAGGTCGCACCATTCTCGGTGGACGAGATAATACATGCATTCCATGCAGCGTTGCTTGTCGGGGCCATAGGGCTGATCCACGAAGCCGCTGATTACCATCTTGCCCTCGATGTCGTCGGCCTTCAGCTGACGCAGTTCGGTCAATATTGCGGCAAACTCCCTTTCCGTTTCGGGAAAAGGTTCGGTCTGCGTCTTTAGCCCGCTTTGCATCAATTGGGCCATTTTGCGCAGCAAAGCATGCTGCTGCTCGCTATTCATTGCCTGCGCTCCCGGGTTCGTGTGCAGCGGATCCGATCGCCCGGCACGCGGCCGGACGATCGAGGCTGAGGGCGCTCGACGCGTTGCGTCGGATCAAGCCGTACGGAAGCGTGCGAGTTCTGTCCCGGTGCTGGCATCATGGGCATGCACGGTACAGACAAGACAAGAATCATACGAGCGGCAGACATGGCCGACCTCGACGGGATCACTTGGATCCGCGATCGGCGTGCCGATCAGCGCCTGCTCGATCGGGCCAAGCTCGCCACCGTCCGATCTGGGCCCGACATTCCAAGTGGTCGGCGCGATGATCTGGTAGTTCTTGATCTTGCCGTTTTGCACCTCGATCCAATGACAAAGCGCACCGCGGATGGCTTCGGTGGCTCCCCAGCCGCGACCGTCCTTCTCTGTCGGCTTGACGTACCACGGGTCATTGAGGCGAAACTCGCGCAGCGCATGCTCGGCCTGGCGGTAGAGCTTGACGCCCTCATGCATGCGGGCGAAGTGACGCAGCATGACACTGGCCCCGCCAAGCTTCTTGTACATGTCAAGAACAAGCGGGTCGTGATGCTGCCAGCTTTCTCCATGGCTACCACCTGCGATCAGCTGGCGGGCCAGAGGTCCAGCTTCGAGCCGGCCGTTGTTGTCATGGCGCACGGCGGTCGACCATGAGTACTGATTTTCGTATTCGACGGGATTCTTGCCGACGGCCTTTGTCGTGCGCTCGAACGGATGCTTTCCGCTGGGCTCATCGTACCAGGCATGCAAGACGTCCTCTCTTGTGTGAACCTGGTCCATCAGCTTGTGGGTATCGGCCGCGCCGTCGTAGACGCCGCTTTTCATCAGCAGTGAGGCGTTGCGGTTTTCGATCGTTGGCCGATTGTACTTGTCCTCATGCGGCAAGTAGCCCCACGAAACGTACTTTCCATGACCTTTGCCATATTTGTCGACGCCGACGTCCAGGCTCATGCGCCAGAACATGCCCAGATCCGAATTCGCGTGCTCCGGGCGCTCGTCAAGCCAGGCCATGAAATCGTCATAGGAGCGAATTTGCTCGTAACGCTCGAAGGAGCAGCCTAGCCAAACCGGCTCCATCCAGTTGCGGCGGAAATGCTCGAGGATGGACCAGGCCCGGGTTACGTCAGTAAGCGTGGGCGCACACATCACGCCGCCAGGCACCATGTAGCTTGAATGCGGCCACTGCCCCCCCAGCAAGGCATAGATTTCGACGGGTCGTCCAGAGATCGTCACGCCAAGTTCATAGTTGGTGCCGGTGTATGGCGACCAGCGCTTGACCGCCTCCTCGTAGTATTTCGAATGCGAATAGTTCTTGTGGGTGTAGTCGATCATGAACAGGCCGTAGTGGTGTCTTGGCAAGCTCTGCAGGCTTTCGACGATCTGCCCGAGATTGCGCGCAAGGATGGCGTTGCGGGGGACCTCGGCTTTCCAGGCCGTATCGAGCGCCCAGGCCGCGCAGGTCAGGTGCGAAGCGCCACAGATGCCGCAAGCGCGCGGCGTGACGACCAGACCCGCCTGCGGATCCTTGTCGCGCAAGATAATCTCGAACCCGCGGAACAGTTCGGCCTGCGTCCAGGCATTGACGACGACGCCATTTTGGATGTCGACGCGCACGTCGAGATCACCCTCGACGCGGCCAACAGGAGAAATATCGAGTGTTTGAACTGCGGCTGACATGGTTTTCGGGACCTCCCTGGAAAAATAATACTGGCAATCGGTGACTTCAGACGACGAAGATGTCTTCTTCAGCCCAGCGTGGCGAAGCAGCCTTGGCCGCGGCCGTCAGCTTGATGTAACCGGTCTTGTCGACCCCGCTCGGCATGTCCTTTGGGACACCCATGACGGTCTGCGTCTTGAATACGGTTCCCGGAGCCAGATCGAAGAAAGGGAATTCGGGCTCGGTGCAGCCCATGCACGGCATCCCCGCTCGCGTCTTTGACGATTGCCGGTTCCACAGAATTCGATTGCACGGCGAATGCGTCATCGGCCCGCGGCAGCCCAGGTCGTAGAACAGGCAGCCTTTGCGCTGACCAAATTCGGTCGCCGAAACCTTGTAGGCGAAGTGCATGTTGCGGGTGCAGCCCGTCTGCGTGAAGGAGGTAAAAAAGGTCTTCGGACGCTGGAACTCATCCAGCGTGAGATCCCCTCCTCGGCCGGTCGCCACAGCGACCACGATTTGCGTGATCCAGTCTGGGTGAGCCGGACACCCTGGAATGTTGATCACCGGCAGGCCGGCCTTGGATTTGAAATCCTTGCCAAGGAAGCCGCCATGGCCGCGCTTTAGGAATTGCAGGCCTTCGCTTTCGGACGGGTTTGGCGCGGTCGCGGGGATGCCGCCCCACGTCGCACAGTCGCCAACCGCGACGACAAAGTTGGCGACCTTGCACAGGTCCCTTACCCAGTCGCGCATGGGACGCCCCGCGAAGCGGTTCCATTCGCCTGTCCCGTTGGGGGCGTTCACCACGGTGCCTTCGAACACGAAGATGTCGAGCGCCAGTGTGCCCGCGGTGAGCGCCTTCAGCATCTTTTGCAGGTTCTCGCCAAGCTCGAGCCCGAGCGAGGGATGCCACAGCACATTGATGCCAAAGTCGGTAACCAGATCGCACGCACTCGGTTCCTCGGCATTGAGAAACGACATCGTGTTGCCGGAGCATGCTCCGCCTTGGAGCCACAAAAGATTGGCCATTCTCTCCTCCACAGCCTGTAACGAAGCATTGCCGTATGCAGCGCCTCCGATTATTGTGAAGCAAACGCCGTGCCAGCCGGCTGAGATATCAGGAAATCGTTTGTTTCCAATAGGTTGACCTGCGCTACGCTGACCGGGGCGCCTATCGGTCCGCGTACCAGGTGTGCAAACTAACTTTGCTGTTGGAAACTAGGTTGTGAACGAAACCAACACCGTCACGACCTCTTCTAACCGTGACGATTGCCGCAGGCGGGACACGTGACTTCGAGCAGATAGCCATACCAGATCCCTTGGCAGCGACTGCACCAGTGGCCCGTCGCCTGCCGTTCAGGCGCGCCGATCGTCTTGGCCATTGCCCCCAGCCCAAGATATTTGATCGGCTTGTGACGGCTTGAGGGCAGAACCCGGGACTGTGGAAAAGGAATTATCTCTGGTTGCGGTGGTGATGAGGGTTCATCGGCTTCGCTCATAGCGCTCTCCTAAACGTCCGCGCTCAAAGCTTAGCATATGGCGGACATGACCGATTTGTCACCCCGGTTCGCCAAGCCTGCGTCACACCATCCAGCATCACCGATGCCCAAGCCAAGAGCCTGTCGCTACAGCTTTGCTGTCATTGGTGTTGCTGGACGTGTTCGTTCAAGCTGTAGCGTTTGATCTTGTTCGCCAGGCCAACCCGCGACAGCCCAAGTTCATTTGCCGTGCGGCTTTGGTTCCAATGATTGCGAACAAGCGCTCTGCTGACGATCTGCTTTTCGAGGCTTTCCACCTGATCCTTCAACGTCACTCCCTCCGGGAGAAAGGCAACCGCTTCCGAATTGCGTCGCGGCGGCGCAGCCAACAGCGTCGCTGACATGTTGCGGGTCGTCAGATACTCACCATCCTTGGCGAGAGCCACCATGCGGCGGATTTCATTTTCCAGTTCCCGGACATTGCCCGGAAATTCGCCGCCCGAAAGCTTTTCGATGGTGTTGGCCGTGATTCCCAGGATCTTGCGGCCAATGGCATCGGCATGTTTTGCCGCAAAAAACTCCGCCAGGGGTCCGATGTCTTCGGGACGTTCTCTCAGCGCAGGGACTTCGAACTCGAAGCCTTTCAGCCGGAAATAGAGATCCTGCCGGAACTCGCCACGCCCGACCAGAGTTTTCAGGCGGCGGTTGGACGCCACGATGATGCGGACGTCACAGTGTGTGACCTTGTCCGAGCCAAGTGGCTTGACCTCGCCCTCCTGGAGAAATCGCAACAGGCTGACCTGAAAGGACGGCGATACTTCGGAAATCTCATCCAGAAAAACCGTCCCGCCGTCGGCCGCGCGAAACAGACCCAGCCGATCCGAAATAGCTCCGGTAAAGGATCCACGCTTGTGTCCAAACAATTCCGATTGCAGCAATTCGTTGGGCACGCCTCCACAGTTCTGGACGAGCAGAGGACTTGCCCGGCGCGTTGAGTTGTAGTGGATGGCCCTGGCAAGCAGTTCCTTGCCCGTGCCCGTCTCGCCTTCGATGAGAATAGGCAATTCGGTCTTGGCCGCTTGCCTCGCCAGCTCGCATAATTCAGCCATTTTCTCGCTGACATAGACGAGCTTTTCGAAACGCTGGCTTTCGGTTCTGAAGACGGCATTCTTCCGCTCACCGAAGATCAGCCCATCGCCCGAGATTTTGAACTCTCGAGACAGGATGCGATGGCGACGGGCAAGTTCGCGGGTTTCCAGCGCCCTTTCGACAACCAGGCCCAGTTGCGAAGCATCAACCGGCTTCAGCAAGAACTGGTAGATTGCCGCCTGGGACAATGCCAGCTCCGAGATACAGTCCGACTTCGAGGTCACGTATATGCGGGTGATGTCGGGATGAGACACCCGCAGGCCGGTGAGGAAGGTGAGGCCGGCATCTTCACCCTCATGATCCTCCGCAATGGCCAGATCAACGTGGAGGGTGGCCATTGTGGTCAACGCTTCAGAAAAGGAGTGCGCCAGGATGACCCGGTACGCGTAGCGCTCGGCCAGGACGTTGAGCGGCCATGTCCAATCACTGCCCTGCCGCGATACGATGACGACGGTGCCCGGTTCATCCATATAAGTAGGTTTCCATTTTGCGCACCTTGTTAGCAAAACGGCGCGACGGCTTCAATTGCCCTGAACGGCTGCTGAGCCACGGACAGGTAAGGCGCTGACGCATGTTTCAGCGGACCTCGGGATAGAGCTTACCCGAGATCGGCAGAAAAGCGGCTCCCTTGCGGGCCAGGAAGGCGCAGAACGCACCGATGGCTGGCGTCACGACGCGGTCGCTGCGCACGACCGAAAACCATTGGCGGCGAATTGGCATACCGACGACATCGAGCACCGACAGCCGTCCGGCCTGAACCTCGAAGGCGATGGTGTGTGCGGAGATGAAGGCCACGCCCAGTCCAGCCATGACGGCCTGCTTGATCGTTTCGTTGGAATCCATCTCCGTTCCCGGTTGCTCCAATCGCCCGGGGATGTCGCCAAGAAAGCGTTCGAACGACATGCGAGTGCCTGAACCCGGTTCGCGCACGATGAAATGCTCCTGGGCGATCCTGGCTTTGGTTATGTCGCGCGCATGTGCCAACGGATGATCGGGGGCGGCCGCGATGATCAAGGGGTGGTCCCCAAACACTCTGGCCTCAACCGGCAGATCCGGGGGCGGTCGCCCCATCAGCGCAATGTCAAGGACATGGCCCTTCAGTTTTGCAATGGTTTCGGCCCGGTTGCCGATCACCAGCTTCAGTTCGATATCGGGAAACTCCTTCTTGAAACCAGCAATGATCTGCGGAGCGAAATACTTTGCCGTGGAGACCGCGCCGACGATCAAATGCCCCTTCCTGAGACCCTTGACGGCATCAATCTCCTCCTGGAGCAGCCTCAATCTCTCATCAATGGCGTGTGCTGCTTCGATGAAGGCAAAACCTGCGTCAGTCGGACGCATGCCATGCGGAGCACGTTCGAAAAGCTGAATTCCCGCTTCTGCTTCAACCTGTTGGAGCTGTAACGTCACCGCCGGCCCGGTTAGTCCCAAGGCCTTGGCAGCGTTGATGATTTTGCCCTCGGTGTGAATGGCCGAGATGATTCGAAGATGCCGGAGCGTTATGTTGCGCATCTATTAAAGTAAGCAGAACTTATCGCTGGCGTAAATAGATTAAAGTTTACTAATCCATGGCGGGCTGTTCCAACCGTCTTCAGATCTGCGGCCTATCGCGAGATCGGGAGGGGAAAATGAGCAATCCGACACTTGAGGCCTTTTTGGCGTCGCACGAACGGCAAGGGCATGATGGCGACGTCCTGGCAACGGTGGCGGCGCTGGCTGGTGCGGCTCTGGCGATCAACAACGGCATCCGCTCTGGCACGCTGGGGTCCGCCTTTGGCGGGACCAACGGAACGGTCAACGCGGACGGTGATACCCAAAAGGACCTGGACCTTTATGCCGATGACATCTTTCTGGGAGCCATGCGCCGTGCTCCGGTGCGGTGTGTCGCCTCTGAAGAGCGCGTCGCACCGGTCGCACTCGACCCCGAGAGCCGCATCGCGCTGGCCATCGACCCCCTGGACGGCTCGTCCAACATCGACGTCAACGTGTCGATTGGCACAATATTCTCGCTTCTCCCAGCGACTGGCGCGCCCGGCACCGACCCGGCCGCCTTTTTTCTCCAGCCAGGCAGCAGCCAGCTCGCAGCAGGCTTTTTCGTCTACGGACCGCAGCTGGTTCTCGTTTTGACGCTTGGCCTCGGCACGCACGCGTTCGTCTTCTCGCCTGAACTTAACACCTTCGTGCAGACCCATGAGAGCGTGGCGGTGGCCGAACGCACCCAGGAATTCGCCATCAACGCGTCCAACTATCGCCATTGGGAAGAAGCCGTGCGGCTCTATGTGGATGATTGCCTGAAAGGCGAGGACGGTCCGCGCGGCAAGAACTTCAACATGCGCTGGATCGCCTCGCTTGTTGCCGATGTCTATCGCATCCTGATGCGCGGTGGCGTCTTTCTCTATCCCGGCGATAACCGTGCCGGCTACGCAAGCGGACGGCTGCGGCTCGTCTACGAGGCCAATCCCATCGCGATGCTGGTGGAGCAGGCCGGCGGACGCGCGACGAATGCGCTTTGCAGCATCCTCGACATCGTTCCGACCGGCCTGCACCAACGCGTCCCGTTTGTCTTCGGCTCCGCCAGGGAGGTCGAGCGCGTCGCCCGCTACCATACCGAGCCAAGCGCGATAGCCGAGCGTTCACCGCTGTTTGGCAACCGCGGCCTGTTTCGGGCCTGATCAGGGAGGCACAAGATGTCGGCCAAGCACCCCATCATCTCGATCACCGGTTCCTCGGGTGCTGGCACCACCTCGGTCAAGCGCATCTTTGAGCAGATCTTCCGGCGCGAAAACGTCGATGCGGCGTTCATCGAGGGCGATGCATTCCACCGCTACGATCGCGCGGCGATGAAGGTGAAGGTTGCCGAGGACGAGAAGGGTGGCAACCCCTACTTCACCCATTTCAACGCGGAGGCCAACGAACTCGACAAGCTTCAGGAGGTCTTCGAGGAATATGGGCTGAGGGGCGCCGGCCGCACGCGAACCTATGTTCACGATGAGGCGGAGGCTAACCTCTATGGCTGCGATCTCGGCACCTTCACGCCGTGGCGCGAGTTCGCCCCGAGCGACCTGCTCTTCTATGAGGGCCTGCATGGTTGTGCCGTAACCGACAGGGTCGATCTGGCCAAACACGCCGACCTCAAGATTGGCGTGGTGCCGGTCATCAACCTTGAATGGATCCAGAAGATCCACCGCGACCGCTCCACGCGTGGCTACTCGACGGAAGCCGTGGTGGACGTGATCCTTCGGCGCATGCCCGATTATGTGCGCCACATCGTGCCGCAGTTCTCGAAAACCGACATCAATTTCCAGCGCGTGCCGATCGTCGACACATCCAATCCATTCGTCGCTCGCTGGATCCCGACGCCTGACGAATCGATGCTGATCATCCGCTTCGCCAACCCGCGCGGCATCGATTTCCCCTACCTGCTTTCGATGATCCACAACTCGTTCATGTCGCGCGCCAACTCGATCGTCGTGCCGGGCAACAAGCTCGACCTGGCCATGCAGCTGATCCTCACACCGCTGATCCTGCAACTGATCGAGCGCAAGCGCCGCGCCAACTGAGGAAGCCGAGATGAACCAGATCGCGATCGAGAGCCCCGCCCCTGCCAGGACCGATGAGCAGCTGATGGCGAACGCCATCAGGGCGCTCGCCATGGATGCGGTTCAAAAGGCAAACTCGGGCCATCCCGGCATGCCGATGGGCATGGCCGATGTTGCTACGATCCTGTTCAATCGCTTCCTGCAAATCGACCCGTCGTGTCCCGACTGGCCCGACCGCGACCGTTTCGTTTTGTCGGCGGGCCATGGCTCGATGTTGCAATACGCGCTGCACTATCTGCTCGGCTACGAGGACATGCCGATCGAGCAGCTGCAGCGCTTCCGACAACTTGGCAGTCGCACCGCCGGGCATCCCGAATACGGCCATGCCCTTGGCATTGAAACCACGACAGGTCCGCTCGGCCAGGGCATTGCGACCGCGGTCGGCATGGCATTGGCCGAGCGCATGCTCGCCGCCCGGTTTGGTGGCGACCTTGTCGACCACTTCACCTATGCCATCGCCGGCGATGGCTGCCTGCAAGAGGGGATGAGCCACGAGGCGATTGACCTCGCCGGACATCTTGGCCTGTCGAAATTGATCGTGCTGTGGGACGACAATCGCATCTCGATCGACGGTCCGACCTCGCTGGCGACCTCGATGGACCAACCGATGCGGTTCCAGGCCGCCGGCTGGAGCGTTCTTTCGATCGACGGCCACGACCTGGATGCGATCGCGGCGGCGCTGGAGCAGGCGCGGACGTCGGACCGGCCGACGTTGATCGCATGCCGCACCACCATCGGAAAGGGGGCACCGAACCTGGGCGGCTCGGAAAAAACCCATGGCGCGCCGCTCGGCGCGGCCGAAATCGCCGCGACGCGAACAAACCTCGGTTGGGATCATCCACCCTTCGAGATCCCCGGCGAAGTTTTGCGCGCCTGGCGCACCGCGCCAGCACGCGGCCGAACCGCGCGCGCGGCGTGGGAGGCGAGACTTGCCGCTTCGCCGCGCCGCCAGGAATTCGAAAGTGCTGTTGCTGGCGACCTCCCCGAAGGCGTCTTCGAGGCGCTGTCGACATTCCGCCAGCAACACTTCGAGAATGCGACCAACGTCGCAACCCGCAAGGCCTCGGAAATGGCTCTCGCCGTGATCAACGAGGCGACGCAACAGACTGTCGGGGGATCGGCGGATCTCACTCATTCCAACCTGACCATCACCAAGGGCATGGCTCGCGTCTCACCGGGCGACTTTTCGGGCCGATACATTCACTATGGCATCCGCGAGCACGGCATGGCGGCGGCTATGAACGGCATGGCGCTGCATGGCGGGCTCGTCCCTTATGGCGGAACGTTCCTGTGCTTCGCCGACTATGCGCGCGGCGCAATGCGGCTCTCAGCACTGATGGGCCAGCGCGTCATCTATGTGATGACCCATGATTCCATCGGACTTGGCGAAGATGGGCCGACGCACCAGCCTGTCGAACATCTGGCGATGCTGCGCGCAACGCCAAATCTCAATGTCTTCCGTCCGGCCGACATCATCGAGACAGCTGAGTGCTGGGAGCTGGCGCTGAGGTCAAAGCACCGGCCGAGCGTGCTGGTTTTGTCGAGACAGAACCTTCCGATGCTCCGCACGAAGGCTCCCGAAGCCAGCCGCTCTGCCAAAGGGGCTTACCTTATGCGCAAGCCCCTCGGCCGGCGTGATCTGACGCTGATCGCCACCGGTTCGGAAGTGGAGATCGCCCGCGCGGCCGCCGACTTGCTCCTGGAGCGCCATCATATGCGGGTTGCCCTGGTCTCCATGCCCTGCTGGGAACTCTTTGAAGAACAAGACGAAGCCTATCGCGCCGAGGTTCTCGGAACAGCTCCGCGCATAGCCGTCGAGGCGGCCGCGCGCCTTGGTTGGGACCGCTGGATTGGAGAAGGTGGAGCCTTCGTCGGAATGACCGGCTTTGGCGCCAGCGCACCGGCCGCGGAGCTTTACAGGCATTTCGGCATCACCGCCGAGGCCATTGCCGATGCCGCTTGTGCAGTTGTTCAGAAGGATTGAAGCCTTGCCCGTCAGAGTAGCCATCAACGGATTTGGCCGCATCGGCCGCAACATCCTGCGCGCCATCCACGAATCCGGCCGCAAGGATATCGACGTCGTCGCCGTCAACGACCTCGGCCCGGTCGAGACCAATGCGCATCTGCTACGCTACGACAGCGTGCATGGCCGCTTCCCGCATGAAGTGACTGTCGATGGCGACCAGATCACCGTCGGCAAGGAAAAGTTCAAGGTCACCGCGATCAAGGATCCGAGCCAGCTGCCGTGGAAGGAACTGGGCATCGATATCGCGCTCGAATGCACCGGCATCTTCACCGCTCGCGACAAGGCAGCCTCCCACCTGGCCGCCGGCGCCAAGCGCGTCGTCGTCTCCGCGCCGGCCGAGGGCGCTGACCTCACCGTCGTCTACGGCATCAACCACGACAAGCTGACCAAGGACCACATCGTCATCTCGAACGCGTCCTGCACCACCAACTGCCTGGCGCCGCTGGCCGCCGTGCTGCACGAGGCCGTCGGCATCGAAAAGGGCATGATGACGACGATCCATTCCTACACCGGCGACCAGCCGACGCTGGATACCATGCACAAGGATCTCTACCGCGCCCGCGCCGCGGCACTTTCGCAGATCCCGACCTCGACCGGTGCCGCCAAGGCGATCGGCCTGGTGTTGCCCGACCTCAAGGGCAAGCTCGACGGCATCTCGATCCGCGTGCCGACCCCGAATGTCTCGGTCGTCGATTTCAAGTTCATCGCCAAGCGGTCGACCACCGTCCAGGAGATCAACGACGCGGTCATCGCCGCTTCCAACGGCAAGCTCAAGGGCATTCTCGGCGTCACCCATCACCCGAACGTCTCGATCGACTTCAACCACGATCCGCGTTCGTCGATCATGGCGCTCGACCAGACCAAGGTGATGGACGGCAACTTCGTTTCGGTGCTGTCCTGGTATGACAATGAATGGGGTTTCTCCAACCGCATGGGCGACACCGCGGTCGCTGTTGGGGGCGTGCTTTGAAACCCCTCCCCGACATCCGCACCACTGATGTTGCCGGCAAGACCGTTCTCGTTCGCGCCGACCTCAACGTACCCCTCAAGAATGGCATCGTCGCCGATGCCACCAGGATAGTGCGTTTTGCTCCGACTGTGAGGGATCTCCTGGCGCGAGGTGCCAAGGTTGTCGTCATGACGCATCTTGGCAGACCCGACGGTGATGCCAATCCCATCTATTCGGTGAGCCCGGTAACGGCGATCCTGTCCAGCGAAGTCGGCCGCGAAGTTGTGTTCGTCCCAGATTGTGTCGGCGCCACTGCGGAGAAGGCTGCCAAGCATCATCAGGACGGCAAGGTACTCCTGCTCGAAAACCTTCGTTTTCATAAGGGTGAGGAGGCCAACAGCCGCAATTTTGCATTGCGGCTCTCGGTCAACGGCGATCTCTTTGTCAACGACGCCTTTTCCTGCGCTCATCGCGCGCATGCTTCGACCCACGCTATCGCGCAAATCATGCCCGCCTACGCCGGGCCGTCCCTGCTCGCCGAAGTCGCCGCCCTGAACGCGGCACTCGACGCGCCGAAAAGGCCAGTGGCCGCCCTGGTAGGGGGTGCCAAGGTCTCGTCCAAGATACGGGTGCTGAAGAACCTGATCGGCAGGATGGATCACCTGATCATCGGTGGCGGCATGGGCAACACATTTCTGGCTGCAAGCGGATATCGCGTGGGGCGATCAGTCTACGAACCAGAGTGTGTTTCGATCGCTCGCGATATCATGGAGGCTGCCGCCGCCAACGGCTGCCGTATCCTTCTGCCCAGCGACGTGACCGTTGCCAGGATGTTCGAGGCAGAGGCTCTGGCCACAACCGTCCCCGTGGCAGCTGTCCCTGACGAGGCAATGGCGCTCGACGTTGGCCCCAGGACAGTCTCAGAGATCAAGGATGTCCTGAACTCCTGCCACACCCTGTTGTGGAATGGCCCGCTGGGCGCATTCGAGATGCGGCCATTTGGAGACGCCACGTTCGCTGTGGCGCGCCATGCGGCGGCGCTGTCAAAGGCCGGACAACTCGCCACCATCGCAGGCGGCGGCGACACGGCGGCCGCATTGTCGTTGGCCGGCGTTGCCGACCAGATCACCTACCTGTCGACCGCCGGCGGCGCCTTCCTGGAATGGCTGGAAGGTTGCCACTTACCCGGCATCGAAGTGCTGCGCAAAAGAGTCGAAAATTCGGAGACTGTCTAAAATGGCCAAGATTACACTTCGACAGCTGCTCGACCATGCCGCTGAACGTGACTATGGCGTTCCAGCCTTCAACATCAACAACATGGAGCAAGGTCTGGCCATCATGCAGGCGGCAAAGGCCTGCGACGCACCGGTCATCATCCAGGCCTCGCGCGGCGCCCGCGCTTACGCCCATGACATCATGCTCTCGAAGATGATGGATGCTTTGGCGGAAATCTATCCCGACATTCCGCTTTGCGTCCATCAGGACCACGGCAACAACGAGGCCACCTGCCTGACCGCGATCCGCCACGGCTTCACCTCGGTCATGATGGACGGCTCGCTCCTGGCCGACGGCAAGACGCCGGCCAGCTATGACTACAACGTGGAGATGACGGCAAGTGTCGCCGAGATGGCGCATGCGGTCGGCGCCTCGGTGGAAGGTGAGCTCGGCGTGCTTGGGTCGCTGGAAAGTGGCCATGGCGAGGCCGAGGATGGTCACGGCGCTGAGGGCGCGCTTTCCCACGACCAACTCTTGACCGACCCTGACCAGGCGGTCGATTTCGTGATGCAGACGAAGGTCGACGCGCTGGCGATCGCCTGTGGCACAAGCCACGGCGCCTACAAGTTTTCGCGGCGGCCTGACGGCGACATCCTCGCCATGCATGTCATCGAGGCCATCCACCAGAAACTGCCAAACACGCATCTGGTGATGCACGGCTCTTCTTCGGTGCCGCAAGAACTGCAGGACATCATCAACAGCTATGGCGGGGAGATGCCGCAGACCTTCGGCGTGCCGGTGGAAGAGATCGTGCGCGGCATCCGCCACGGCGTGCGCAAGATCAATATCGACACCGATTGTCGCATGGCCATGGCCGCGCAATTCCGCAAGGTCGCAGTCAGCAATCGTGCCGAGTTCGACCCTCGCAAATTCCTCAAGCCGGCCATGGATGCCATGCGCGATCTGTGCCGCGAGCGCTTCGAGGCCTTTGGCTGCGCCGGCAATGCCAGCCGGATCAAGGTGATGCCCCTGGACGAGATGGCCAGGCGCTACGCAACGGGCCTGCTCGACACGCAAGTGGCGGCCAGCAGGGCTGCCTGAAGCACCAATTATTGATGGAAGGATTTGAATGATGACCGCACAACCGACAGAGCTCAGGGGCAAGGAACGCTATCGCGCCGGCGTCCTCAAATACGCACAGATGGGGTACTGGAACGGCGACTACGTGCCCAAGGATACCGATCTGATCGCGCTTTTCCGCATCACGCCCCAGGACGGCGTCGATCCGATCGAGGCCGCGGCCGCCGTTGCCGGCGAATCGTCGACGGCGACCTGGACGGTGGTCTGGACCGACAGGCTGACGGCGGCCGACCAGTACCGGGCAAAGGCCTATCGGGTCGATCCGGTGCCGGGGCGGCCGGGCGAATATTTCTGCTACGTCGCCTACGACCTGATCCTGTTCGAGCCGGGATCGATCGCCAACCTGACGGCTTCCATCATCGGCAACGTGTTTTCGTTCAAGCCGCTCATGGCGGCGCGGCTGGAAGACATGCGGCTGCCCGTCGCCTATGTGAAGACCTTCAAGGGACCGCCGACCGGCATCGTGGCCGAGCGCGAGCGGCTCGACAAGTTCGGCCGGCCGCTTCTGGGGGCCACCACCAAGCCGAAACTCGGGCTTTCAGGCAAGAATTACGGCCGCGTGGTCTATGAGGGCCTCAAAGGTGGGCTCGACTTCATGAAGGACGACGAGAACATCAACTCGCAACCCTTCATGCATTGGCGTGACCGGTTCCTCTACTGCATGGAAGCCGTCAATCGGGCAGCCGCCGAAACCGGCGAGATCAAAGGCCACTACCTCAACATCACGGCCGGCACGATGGAGGAGATCTACCGGCGTGCCGAGTTCGCCAAGGAACTGGGATCGTGCATCGTCATGATCGACCTGATCATCGGCTACACCGCGATCCAGTCGATTTCGGAATGGTGTCGCAGCAATGACATGATCCTGCATCTGCATCGCGCCGGGCACGGAACCTACACCCGCCAGAAGAATCACGGCATCTCGTTTCGCGTCATCGCCAAGTGGATGCGGCTGGCCGGCGTCGACCACATCCATGCCGGTACGGCCGTCGGCAAGCTCGAAGGCGATCCCATGACGGTCCAGGGCTATTACAATGTTTGCCGCGAACTCAAGAACGAGGTGGACCTTCCGCGCGGCATCTTCTTCGAGCAGGACTGGGCCGACACGTTGAAAGTCATGCCCGTGGCCTCTGGCGGCATCCATGCCGGCCAGATGCATCAGCTGCTTGAATTGTTCGGCAACGACGTCGTGCTGCAGTTCGGCGGCGGCACGATCGGCCATCCGATGGGAATCCAGGCGGGTGCAACCGCGAACCGCGTCGCGCTGGAAGCCATGGTGCTTGCCCGCAACGAGGGCCGCGACATTGCCGCTGAAGGCCCCGAAATACTGCGCGCGGCCGCCAGATGGTGCAAACCCCTGGAAGCCGCCCTCGATGTGTGGGGCAACATCAGTTTCAACTATCAGTCCACCGACACGTCGGACTTTGTCCCCACCCCCGCCACCGCCGTCTAAGGAGCACGATCATGCGCATCACACAGGGCACGTTTTCCTTTCTGCCCGACCTCTCGGACGAGCAGATCTGGGCGCAGATCGAATATTGCCTGCGCAACGATTGGGCAGTCGGCGTCGAATACACGCGCGACCCGCATCCACGGAACATATTTTGGGAGATGTGGGGCAACCCGATGTTCGACCTCAAGGATGCGGCCGGCGTGATGATGGAGGTTCGCGCCTGCCGCGAAGCCCAATCCGACAGCTACATCCGCGTCAATGCCTTCGATTCCTCGCGTGGTTTCGAGACCGTGATGCTGTCCTTCATCGTCAATCGGCCAAAGGTCGAGCCCAGCTTCGTGCTCACCCGCACCGAGACCAACAGCCGCGTGCAGCGCTATTCGATGAAGGCTGCACTTTAAAAGCCGAGGAGAGGAGCATCCATGATTGCCGCGCAGACCCTCGCAACGGCTAAGCCGACCGTGGACCTGGCCGCCGACTTCCGCGAGTCGGGGGTGGCCGAGATTCTGGGGGAGCTCGATCGCGATCTGACCGGTCTCAAGCCGGTCAAGCAGCGTATCCGCGAGACGGCAGCGCTGCTGCTCGTCGATCGCGCCCGCACCCGGCTGGGGCTTTCGACGCACACACCGACGCTGCATATGAGCTTTACGGGCAATCCAGGCACCGGCAAGACGACGGTGGCGCTCAGGATGGCAAACCTGCTGCATCGGCTTGGGTACGTGCGCAAGGGCCATCTCGTCTCGGTAACGCGCGACGATCTCGTGGGCCAGTATATCGGGCATACCGCGCCGAAGACGAAGGAGGTGCTGAAGAAGGCGATGGGGGGCGTGTTGTTCATCGACGAAGCTTATTATCTCTACCGTCCAGACAACGAGCGCGACTATGGCCAGGAGGCGATTGAAATCCTGTTGCAGGTGATGGAGAACCAGCGTGACGACCTTGTCGTCATCCTTGCCGGCTACGCCGACCGGATGGAGCGCTTCTATCAGTCCAACCCGGGATTTCGATCGCGCATCGCGCACCACATCGACTTCCCCGACTACGAGGACGCGGAGTTGCTTTCCATTGCCGAGACGATGCTGGCCAAGCAAAATTATGTGCTCGACGACGAAGCGACGGGGGTCATGGCCGCCTACATCCGCGCTAGGCGAACGCAGCCGCATTTCGCCAATGCGCGCTCGATCCGCAATGCGTTGGACCGCGCCCGGCTGCGTCACGCCAATCGTCTTTTCGAGACATCGGTTGGCCCGGTGACCGCGCAGGACATGTCGACCATCCGTGCCGATGACATCAGAGCCAGTCGCGTGTTCTCGACCCAAACAGCCGCGGAAGGTCCGACACCATGAAACAGACGATCATTGCCCCATCGGTCCTCTCGGCCGACTTCTCGCGTCTGGGCGAGGAAGTCGAGACCATCGCCGCAGCAGGTGCCGACTGGATCCATCTCGACGTCATGGACGGGCACTTCGTGCCCAACATTACCTTCGGTCCTCCCGTGATCAAGGCGATCCGCAACCGGACGAACAAGGTGTTCGACTGTCACCTCATGATCACGCCAGCTGATCCCTATCTTGCCGCCTTCGCCGAGGCAGGCTGCGACATCATAACGGTTCACGCAGAAGCTGGAGCGCATCTCGACCGCTCGCTCCAGGCCATCCGCGATCTCGGCAAGAAGGCGGGCGTTTCACTCAATCCGTCGACGCCGGAGAACGTTATCGAGTATGTGCTGGATCGTCTCGATCTCATACTCCTGATGACGGTCAATCCAGGGTTCGGCGGCCAGGCCTTCATTGCGTCGGTGGTCGAGAAGGTGAAGCGGGTGAAGGCGATGATCGGTGATCGACCGATCGACATCGAAATCGACGGCGGGGTGACGTCGCAGACCGCACCCCTCGTCGCGGCGGCCGGCGCCAATGTGCTGGTTGCGGGCTCGGCCATCTTCAAAGGCGGGACGGCCGCGGCATACAGCGCCAACATCGCGGCTATTCGCCAAGCCGCCGATGCGGCTTCGTGAGACGGGCGCCATGAAGGCGAGCCCGGCATTCGCGGACCTGCCCCTGCGGGCGGTCTTCTTCGACCTTGATGGAACGCTTGTCGATTCGGCCCCTGATATGGCCGCAGCCGTCAATGAACTGATGGCGGAATACGGCCTGGGGCGGCACTCACTCGAGGCAGTGCGTGGCATGATCGGCCATGGGGTCGAGAAACTCATCGAACGAGCCTTCGCGGCGCATTCGGTCGCGCTTGGCTTGGGAGATCAGAGCGCAAGCCGCGAGAGGATGAATGAAATCTATGGCCGCCACCTCACCCGGCTGACCTCCCTGCGCCCCGGAGCAGACAGCGCGCTGACCGCGGCTCGCAAGGCCGGGATGCGGACCGGCGTCGTCACCAACAAGCCGGAAGGCTTCTCACGCATTGTCCTGGCGCACTTCGGCCTGTCGAATGAGCTCGATGTCGTCATCGGCGGCGATGCCGGCCATCCGAAAAAGCCCGCTCCCGATATGCTTCTGGCTGCCTGTCACGCATGCGGTTGCAGCAGCGCTCAGGCAGTTATGGTGGGAGATAGTATGGCCGACGTCGGAGCCGCCAGGGCCGCGGGCATGCGCTGCATCATAGTGCGCGGCGGGTATACCGAACTGGCGGCCGAAGCTCTCGGCGCGGACCGCGTTATCGACGTGCTCGACCAGCTGGAATCGGTTTTCCGGAGGTAAGAAAAGGCTGTGCAATGGCTATTCGAGCGCTTGTCTTCGACGTTGACGGCACGCTCGCGGAGACAGAGGAGTTGCACCGTCAGTCTTTCAACCAGACTTTTGCCGAGCACGGGCTTAATTGGGTCTGGGACCATAGTCTGTACACCGAGTTGCTCGGCACCACGGGGGGGCGAGAGCGCATTGTTTCGTATGCGCAGATGGCGGGGCAAAATGTCGACCCAGATCTTCTGCACGCACGAAAGACAGAAATCTATAACCTCAAGATCAAGGAGGGTCTGATCAGCCTGAGGCCTGGGGTGGTGGAGCTGATTGAGCATGCCACGCAGGAGGGGCTGATGCTCGCGATCGGAACGACCACCAGTAGGGCGAATGTGGTGTCGCTCCTTCATAAGACACTCGGCCCAAGGTCCTTGGACCTGTTTTCCAGCATCCGTACGGGCGAGGATGTGCGCGCCAAAAAACCCGATCCTGAAGTCTATCGGCTGGTGCTATCGGACCTTGGTGTAGAGGGTTGCGAGTGTCTTTGCATCGAGGATTCCAGGAACGGACTTATGGCTGCTCGTGCGGTCGGCATGCGCACGGTCATCACAGCCAGCCTGTTTACGTCTCACGAGGACTTCAGCGGCGCCGATCTCATCCTACGCAATCTGGCGACGCCATGGTCATCGGCTGAGTTCAACCCTTATACGTCGATGATGAACCAGCCGCTCGAGGTGAGCCGCTTACTGCGGCGTGCCGGAGGGAGGTCCGGCGGTCGGCGAACGGACGCTTGAACATCGCCAACTTGTCAAGCTGGCCGCCGCCCGGCAACCCAAGTGATGTTGGCGATCGAGCAGAGCCACACCCTTGTTGCGGGTTTTTCATGCCTTCGGGCGAGTGCGGCCGGTGCCAGACCGACCACCGGTCCGGTCGTCCTCTTGGATCGCGCGTCAGCGCTGCGTGGGCACGCATATCCGAAGGAAGCTTGTCCTCGCCAGCTTTCGCAATGGCAACTGTGTTCACGCGAATGCGGTTTTGTCTCGAATGACGGCATTGAGGACGACCAGGAGCTTTCAGCGTCATTGCAGTTGGGGCGCTCGCCCAAACAGCTGTGAGCTCGGACCAGCTCACACGCGCGACCCCAAGTCCCGGCGTGGTCCCTTAATCTAGTAAACAAGGTCGCATCCCAGGCGTAGCCACGGCGTCGAAATCGTACCTATTCGATTTCACAAAAGTGGCTCTGTTAGACCGCCGGCATTTAGCGTTCTATGGCATCCAGTTTAGGCGCAGTCGGGTTCCATGCAGCACGCAGCACGCTTTGAAAGGCCCTGCAAAACCAAAGACGCTGGTGACAAGGCGCCGCCTTTGAATGGCTTCGGCTTTGACGCAGCCGACTGTGCTTCACGAGCAGGCGCGCAGGGCAATGGCCTCATATTCATGAGGCCATTGCCAGAGGATCTACCCCGCTACGTTTCGACATATAACCGGGCCGCGGCATCGCCGTCGGCTGACATTGATCGGCATCGGCAAGGGGCTGCAAAGAGCCCACCCGATCCGCGACGTGGGCTGCCAAGCGGCGCACGGATGAGGAGAACTTTGCCTGTCGGTGACAGGCTCGTGGACTGCAACAACAATGGGAGAATGAAATGCACACAATTCTGAAGATGGCGATGGGCACGGTTGTCTCGATCGGCATGTTTGCCGGCATCGCGCACGCTGCCGGGCTGAAGGATCCAAAGGACGTTCGTATTACCTTCGTGGTCCATGGCTCGGCTTCCGACCCCTATTGGTCGGTTGTCAAGCGCGGCGTCGACGATGCGGCCAAGCTGACTGGCGCCAAAGTTGAGTATTACGCGCCGCAGATTTTCGACGTGGTCGAACAGGCCCGGCTCCTTGACGCGGCGGTTGCTACTAAGCCCGATGGAATTGCAGTCTCGATCGCCGACACCAACGCGCTTGGCAAATCGGTCAAGGCAGCATTGGCCGCCAACATTCCAATGGTGGTGCTTGATTCCGGCGAGAAGGAAGGCGCCGAGCTCGGCACGACGATGTATGTCGGCACGGCTTCCGAATATGCTTCTGGCAAGAAGGCCGGTGAGCGGCTGGCCAAGGAAGGCATGCTCAAGGTCGTCTGCATCAATCATGAAGTCGGCAATGTCAGCCTCGACCAGCGTTGCCAGGGCCTCAATGACGGTCTCAAGCCGTCGGGCGGCGGCACCGAAGTTCTGGCCGCTTCGCCCGATCCCGCAGATGTCCAGCGCCGCACGGAGGCCTACCTATCGGCGCATCCCGACACCCAGGCCGTGTTTGCGCTTGGCGCCACTAGCGCCACTCCCCTGATCCCGTTCTTCCGCGACCATGAACTGTTCGGCAAGATCAAGCTGTACACCTTCGATGTCAGCCCGGAGGTCCTGGATTCCGTTGCCGCCGGCGAGATGGGCTTCGGCATGGACGCCCAGGAATATCTGATGGGCTATCTGCCGGTGATCTACCTGGTCGAACAGGCGACGCACGGCTTTTGGCCACAGAACTCTTTCTACACCGGCCCGGTGTTCATCGACACGCCCGAAAAGGCGAAGGCCATCCTGGCGCTCGCCAAGGAAGGCATCCGCTAGATCGACGAGCCAGAACACCCGGGGAAATGCGCAAGCGCTCTCCGGGTCCCGTCGATTTTGCGACCCAACAAAGGGAGAATCTAATGGCTGTCGTTGAAGACAAAGCGATACCTTCGGAAGCTTCAGTCAAGGACCGTTTCGGCATGACGTCGAAGCGGGCGGCCGGCGCCGACGAGCGGCTGGCCAGCACTGGCTGGCTCACTCAATGGCTGCGCCGGCCAGAAGCGGGCGCCGCCGGCGGGCTGATCGCCACCATCATCATCTTCGCCCTGCTGCCGGGTGCGTCGAACCTTTATTCGCTGCAGGGGTCGATGACCTTCCTGACGCTGTCGGCCGAGCTTGGCATCATCGCCACCGCGGCAGCACTCCTCATCATCGCCGGCGAATTCGATCTTTCGGTCGGCTCGATGGTCGGCTTCGCCGGCGTCGTCATCGGCCTGACGGTGAAATATTGGGGCCTGCCGCTGTGGGGCGGCATCGCCTGCGCCTTCGCGGTCGCCATCCTCACCGGCTACGTCAACGGCCTGATCGTGGTGAAGACCCGCCTGCCCTCCTTCATCGTCACGCTGGCCTCGCTCTACATCCTGCGCGGCCTGTCGATCGGCATCACCCGCGCCGTCACCGGCCGCACGCAAATCCCCTACATCGTCGACGGTGCGCCGGACCCTGGCACCGCAGGCCTGTTCAATGGTCATCTGCTCACCAGCCTTTTCCATTGGATGGGCACGCAAGGCTGGATAGCTACGCGCAACGACGGCATTCCTTTCGTCGTCGGCATTCCAATGTCGATCGTTTGGTGGCTCGGTCTCACAGCGATCGCCGGCTATATACTGACGCAGACCAAATATGGCAGCTGGATCTCCGCCACCGGTGGCGACCTGATCGCCGCCCGCAATGTCGGCGTGCCGGTCGACAAGGTTAAGATCAGCCTCTTCATCTACACCGCCTGCGCGGCAACCTTGCTGGCCACCATTCAGGTGATGGAGGCCGGCTCCGCCGACACCACGCGCGGTCTGCTCAAGGAATTCGAGGCGATCATCGCCGCGGTCATCGGCGGCGTGCTGCTCACCGGCGGCTACGGCACCGTCTATGGCGTGCTGTTCGGCGCGTTGATCTTCGGCCTGGTGCAGATGGGCATCTTCTACACCGGCATCGACACCGACTGGTTCAAGGTGTTCCTCGGCATCGTCATCCTCGTGGCGGTGCTGGTCAACAACTACATCCGCCTCAAGGCGTTGGGACGTGGAGGCAGCAAATGACGAACCCAGCCATGGAACTGCGCGGTGTCTCGGTCAATTTCGGTTCCGTGCGCGCGCTGCAGGATATCGATATCAAGGTCTATCCGGGCGAGGTGCACTGCCTGCTCGGCGACAACGGCGCCGGCAAGTCGACGCTGATCAAGGTGCTGTCGGGCGTGCACCGGCCGACCAAGGGCGAGATATTCGTCGATGGCAAGCCGGTCGCCTTCCGTAGCCCGCGCGACGCGCAGGATCTCGGCGTCGCCACCGTCTTCCAGGACCTCGGCATGATCTCGCTGATGTCGATCACCCGCAACTTCTTCCTCGGCCGCGAGCCGACCAAGAGCAGCCTGCCCTTGTCACGCATCGACAAGGAGCGCGCCAACACCATCGCCAGGCAAGCGATGGCCGATATCGGGATCGACGTGCGCGACCCCACCCAAGCCGTCGGCACGCTGTCGGGCGGCGAGCGCCAGTCCGTCGCCATCGCCCGCGCCGTGCATTTCGGCGCCAAAGTGCTGATCCTCGACGAGCCGACCTCGGCACTCGGCGTGCATCAGGCGGCGATGGTGCTGAAATTCATCATCGAGGCGCGCATGCGGGGCCTAGCCGTCATCTTCATCAGCCACAACATCCACCATGCCTATCCGGTCGGTGACACCTTCACGCTGCTCAACCGTGGCCGCAATCGCGGCACCTATGCCAAGTCGGAGATTTCGCGCGACGAAGTCATCTCGATCATGTCGGGCGGCGAGGATCTGAAGGCGGTCGAGGCGGAAATTGCGGGCTTGCTCGCGCAGATCGGCAACCGGCCGCCCAGGGCAGCACAATGATCCCGCGCCGAAGCAAGAGCCGCAACATGATGGTCTCCAACAACAAAGAGATCTCGGCTGAGCGGATCGGCCGCGGCGGCGTCTGGGCCGACCTGGTTGCGCAGGTTGGTGCACATAATCTGCCCGTGGTCGGATCGAAAATGCCGCGCGACCAGCGCCGCACTGGTGTCATCGGTGCCGATCGCAGTTTTGTAAAAGGGCCGGCCGTTTTCGACCTTGGAGCCAACGGCGAACCCTGCCTTGATGAGGATGGAGCAGTAACATGGTTTTCGAACCCGCGCTCGGCGTGGAACGGCTGTGCACAATCCGGGAGATCGCCGACAGGTCCGAGCTCGGCACGACCACCGTACACCGCGCCTTGAAAAACAGCCGCGAGGTTCGGCCCAAAACCAGACGGTTGGTGCTCGACACGGTCTGTCGGCTTAACGAAGAAAAGATCGCCCGCGCGGCGCGTCATATCGCAGGCTAGGCCGTCAGATGCGCCTGTCCTTGGACATTATGTCGGTCGACCGCAGCCTGGAAGAACCGATGCACCGGCAGATTTACGGTGCCCTACGGCGCTTTATCCTCGATGGCAAGATCTCGCAAAACACATTATTGCCTTCGACGCGCTCGCTGGCGGAGGATTTGAGGGTCGGCCGCAACACTGTGATCGCCGCCTATGACCAGCTTTTGGTCGAGGGTTTCATCGAGGCCCGCGCGGGATCGGGCACCTGGGTGGCGCCTATCCAGCGCGACCGGCCATTGGCGTTGCAGCGCGCGGAACTCGGCGCACCGCAGAAACTGTCGCGGCGCGGCCAGACCATCGTCAACGGGCCGCAGCCGCCGCGCAATGCTGGCGTCATCAATTTCCATCCCGGCGTGCCGGAGACGGCCTCCTTTCCATTCAGCATCTGGTCGAGCCTTCTGGTGCGCAACGCCCGCAGCTGTGATGAAAACCTGCTCGGCTATCTCTCCTTTGCCGGCCATCCCGGCCTGCGCCAGACCATTGCCTCAAACATCAGCCTGTCGCGCGGCATCAACTGCAGCGCCGACCAGGTGATTATCGTCACCGGCGCGCAGGCTGCACTTGACCTGGTCTCGCGCGTATTGATCGACGAAGGCGACCACGTTTGGATGGAAGAGCCCGGCTATCTCGGTGCTAGGAGCGCCTTCCTTGCTGGTGGCGCCAGGCTGGCACCGCTCAAAGTATCGCGGCGCGGCTGGACTCTTGACGATCCGGACCTGCCGCCGCCGCGGATGATTTATGTGACGCCCTCCTGCCAATGGCCGTTCGGCACCATCATGCGCATCGAGGAGCGGCTGCAGCTGCTCGACATTGCCGAGCAACACGGCGCCTGGATCGTCGAGGACGACTTTGACGGCGAGTTCCGGTTTCGTGGCCGGCCGGTGGCAGCGCTGCGCGGGCTCGACCACGCCAACCGGGTCGTCTATATTGGCAGCTTCGGCAAGACGCTGATCCCGGCGTTGCGTATCGGCTACCTCATCGTGCCACGCGAACTTTCCGTGCCTTTCGATCGCGCCGTTTCGATCACCGGCCAGTTCGCGCCGCTCATCTTGCAGGCAACGGTGAACGACTTCATCACGCAGGGGTATTTCGCCACCCATCTCAAGCGCATGCGTCGGCTCTATGCATGCCGCCAGGCAAATTTCGTCAAACTCTGCCAGGACCATCTCGCCGAGTGGATCAGCGTGTCGGAAAACGATTCCGGCATGCAGCTGCTGGCAAGTTTCAAGCGCCCCTACAAGGACAGCGACGTGGTCGCGGCCGCCCTCAGCCAAGGGCTCGACGTACAAGGCATTTCCATCAATTACCATATCAGCGAACCGGAGCACGGCCTGCTGCTTGGCTATGCGGCGATGGATGAACGACAGATCCTGCGTGCCGTACTGGCGCTGCGCGCCGCTTTTATCAAATTGGACAGGAGCTAGTTCCCACTGTCGAATTTCTGCAGATCAACCGGTGGCGCCTTGCGCAGTTCGACCCCGTCCAGCGACGCATTTTCCAGCGCCACCCGCGCGGCCGCACCGATATTGTGGATCATGTCGTCGATATCGGCGTCGCCATGCGCCGGGTTCATGGCGATCATCACCGTGCGGTTGAGAATGGCGAGCGAGCCCTTGCCGAGATCGTCAGCATAGTCCATCCGCAGGCCCTTGTTTTCCGGCAGTGCATAAGGATTGAGCGCCGGATGGTGGGCGCCTTCATGCATCAGAACCTGGTCCCACTGGGTAAAGTTGTGGCGGCCGGTCTTGCCCGCGATGACACTTGGAATGGTCTTCGAAAACACCTGAGCGGCCTGTTCGCTCGGGAGCAGATACATCACCTGCGCTGCGCAATCATCGTCCGGGCTGTTCATCGGCGACGGCGTCAGGCCGAGGTTGCCAAGATGCTTCGTACCGGCCAGCACCTTCTTCTTCTCGGCCCGCATCGCCTCGATGATGCCGTCGAGACGGTCGAGCTGGACATTGAGCATCGCCCCCATCAGTTCCGACGCCCGTGCGCCGATGCCGGCGAACGGCTTGATGCTGTCGCTGCGGCCCTGCCAGTAGAAATGGCAAGGATCGATAGCGCAGCGCGCCCGCTCGGCCACCTTCGGATCGCTGGTGGCGATGCCGCCGCCCTCGCCCGAAGTCATGTTCTTGAAGTAGTTGAAGGAGTAGGCGCCGGCATGGCCGATCGAGCCGAGCTTCCTGCCCTCATAGCCGCCGCCAATGCCCTGGCAGACGTCTTCCAGCACCAGGAGGCCACGCTTCTTGGCGATGTCCATGATGGCGTTCATGTTGCAGGCAGCACCCCACATATGGACGGGGATGACCGCCCTGGTGCGCGGCCCGATGGCATCGCGCAAAGCGATGGGATCGATGGTCAGGCTCTCGTCGATATCGACGATGACCGGAATGGCGCCGACCGACAGCACCGCGGTCGCGGTGGCCATATAGGTATGCGCCGGCACCAGCACCTCGTCGCCCGGACCGATGCCGAGCCCGATCAGGCCGGCGGCAAGCCCATAAGTGCCGCTGGCGGCCAGCGCGAAATGCTCGACGCCGAGATGCCTGGCATAACGGGCCTCGAAGCGGTCGCATTCACTGTTGTCGCCATAGCGAAACAGCGCGCCCGAGCGGATCACCCTGGCAATGGCTTCGATCTCTTCTTCGCCGGCGGTGTACATGGCAGGTCTCCGTCGCATGATTGTGCGAATAGATGTACGCGCGCCGGCGCAGGATGAAAGAACCACTCCGCGGCGATCTGACCAAACCACCATGGTGCGCTCCAGCACATTGGCTATCGGCCCGCGATCGCTCCAATTGAGCAAGCGGCAGGTCATCGAACACAGATTGCAATCCAAACCCGCGCGCCCGAGATGTCGGACGCGTGATCAACCACACGATCCCGGCTCTGCCCAGGACGCGGCGTTCGTCGTAGCATGATCCCGAGCGTGATGATCAGAGCATGTTCGAATGCTGATCATGGAAGCGTCCCCGCGATCCGCTCTTTACGTAGCGTTGTCTTGACTGGCGCGTCACACGGCAGGCCTCGTGCTCAGGCAATCGCGATGAAGACGTTCCCGCCCTCGATCTTTACCGGATAGGTCTTGAGATTGACGCAGACCGGCACGCCCTTGGCTTCGCCGGTCTTGTAGTTGAAGCGACCGTTGTGCTTAGGACATTCGATGATGTCATCCATGACGAGGCCATTCGCGAGATGAACTTGCTCGTGGGTGCACAAACCGTCGGTTGCGAAATAGTCATCATCGGGACTGCGATAGATGGCAAAGGTGCGTCCTTGGTGGTCGAAACGGATAACGTCTTCCGCATCGATTCCGTTGGCTTCGCACACTTCGACCCAGTCTTGGCTCATGGCCAGCTCCATTCGGTTTGTGTCGTCGGCTGCCCATTATTCGGCGGCAATGACGTGCTGAATCAGGAAGTCTTCGCGATAGGGCTTGGCCGTCGGCGGCAATTCGCGCTTGAGGAAGTAATCCTCGTAGCGCAACTGGCGCAGCAAGGCCGGGACCATCTCGCGATAGCCGTCCATGATCGATTTGTTGGGTGCAGGCAGGTCATGCTTGATGAGCGCATGCAGCCGCGGCAACGCGTGGTAAGGCACCATGGGGAACATGTGGTGCTCGACGTGGTAATTCATGTTCCAGTAGATGAAGCGGCTGATGGGATTCATATAGACCGTGCGGCTGTTGAGCCGGTGGTCAGTGACGTTATCCGCCAGCCCCCCGTGCTGAAGCAGGCCTGTCATCATCGCGTGCCAGGCGCCGTACAGGCGCGGAAGACCAATCAGCAGCAGCGGCAGGATGGAGTTGAGCCATATCGACAGCGCGACTGTGGCTGCATAGATGATCATCCATATCCGGGCGGCGCGCACGACCTTGCCCTGCTCGGACTCCGGAATGAACGTCTTCTCTTCGGCTGAGACGATGCCCGCCGCGTTGCGCAGCATGTCTTTGGTCGCATGCCAGGCGTCAACGACGCCGAAGACGTCGAGGACAAGCCGGATGAGGTCTGGCGGCCGCATGACGGCGATCTCTGGATCGCGGCCGACGACCACTGTGTCGGTGTGATGGCGCGCGTGGCTCCATCGCCATGTCACCGGATTGCGCATAATCATAAAGCAGGCAATCTGGTATACGACATCGTTCATCCACCTTGTCTTGAAGGCGGTGCCGTGACCACATTCGTGCCAGCGACTGTCGGAGGCCGAGCCGTAGAGCACGCCGTAGGCGAGAAAAAAAGGCACCGACCACCAACTGCCCCAAAAAGCGACACCAAGACTGCCAAAAAGCACCAGGCCGCCGAGCCAAATGGCCGTGTCCCGGATGGCGCTGCCATCCTCGCGTCGCATCAGCTCCTTGATTTTCTGGCGCTGAACATCGGTGTGATACCACTCGGCCGCAGCAAGCCCGCTCTCAACAGCAGCTCGGGAATCACGGCCAAGCAGGCTGTAATCTCTCCGCGTTGGAACCATCGTACGCCTCCGTCTGAGTGCTGACGGACGACGTTAAAGCATCGGTGGTCCCTTCGTCAGGGCCGATCTTCTGTTTTTGGAGCGGACCGCTTTTGCTCTTGATGGGCCGGCCGGCTCGGGGAGCTCGGCGTCACCGGCGACGCGGTGACGCCGACTTCGACAGTTGGCCTGACGCGCCTTTGTTGTCGAGGTTTACGAAAGCGGCACGCAGCGAAAGGATCGCCTCGCGCATCGTCTTCAAGTCGATGCCGGCGTAACCCAATATGGCGCCTTGCTGGGGCGGGCTACTGAAGAACTGCCGCGACAGGGGTGAGAAATCCACGCCCTGCTTTTGCGCCAGTTGCCACAATGCCTCATCGTCAAACCCCCGCGTAAAGCGCCCAACAAGTTGCATGCCCGCGTCGTTCTCCTCGACGGTGAGCCAGTCAGCGAGATGATGGCGGCACAAATCGACGAACACCTTCTGTCGCTCAGCATAGAGGCGGCGCATCCGGCGAAGATGCGTTGCGAAGTAGCCTTCGCTGATGAAATCCGCGAGTGCGGCTTGCAGCAGGAGGGAAGGACAATGGCCGGTGTTGCTGGCAACTCGCTTGAAACCGTCGACAAGCTGCGGCGGGACAACGATGAAGCCGATCCTGAGCGAGGGGAAGAGCGTCTTGGCAAACGTACCGAGGTAGATGACGCGACCAGATTTATCCAAGCCCTGCATCGCCGGGATCGGCCGTCCGCGGAAGCGATATTCGCTGTCGTAATCGTCCTCGACGATCCAGGCGTCGTGCCTTTCGGCTATCTGGAGAAGCCGCAGCCTGTCTTCCATGCGCATGACGCAGCCGAGCGGCCACTGGCAAGATGGCGTGACAAAGATCAGGCGTGGCGCTGGCCGGGCTTCCTCGTCCAGCGACCAGCCCTCAGACCCGACCGGTAGCGGCACCAGTCTTGCACCCGCGCTCTGCAGCGCGTTTTGCGCCCCAATGTAGCCGGGCTCCTCCAGCCAGCAGACATCGCCGTCATCGACGAGCATACGAGCAAGAATGTCGAGGGCAGCTTGCGCGCCGTTGACCACAAGCACCTGCTCGGGGTTGCACTCCACACCCCGTGAGCCCCGCAGATATTCGGCTATCGCGACCTGCAGACGCGGAAGGCCGGCGACCCAATGGTAGCCATAGAGGTCTTCATGGGAGTAACGGGCATGCCGTTTGAGCAGCCGCGCCCACGTCGAAAACGGAAACCCTTTGATTTCGGGATATCCGGGATGGAAGGCGATGTGATCAGGGATCGTCCGGTCTCGCGGTTGATTGGCCATTCTTGTACCGCGCAAGGAGAGGGACGGTGCGCCAGCACTGCCGACCAAGTTGCGCGCCGCGACGGCGTCCGCCGGCAGTGTCGCGACCCAAGTCCCTGATCCTGAACGTGATTCCAGGTACCCCTCTGCGAGAAGGGTGTCGTAGGTGGTGATCACGGTGTTGCGGCTGACGCCGAGATCCTCGGCCATCAACCGGGTGGGCGGGAGACGTGTGTCAGCCTTCAGATGGCCAGCCAGTATTTCTGCACGCAGCTTGTCGTAAAGCTGCCGGTGCATGGGCAGGTCCGCGTCTCGTTCGAGGACAAGCATATCCGAGGAGAAGGGGCTGCGTCGCTTGGCCAAATTGGTTCCGTCCGATTCGTGGAAAGCTGCTCTTTCAGTTAAGCCAGTATCCCTTCAATCTGCGGCGTGGGCAAGTAATGCCCCGGCACACCCCACAGTAGAGGGAAGCTGCGTCTTGCTCCGGCAAACGGCTTTGAATCTACCAATTCTAGACTCTAACCACTGGATTAACTATGGGCAGATTCCGTATTGGTTTGATTGGCGCTGGCCGAATGGGCCAGGTCCATCTTCGCGCTGCCGCTGAAAGCTCGCTCGTCGAGATTGCCGCTGTCGCCGATCCGGTTGCCGCCACTCGCCTCAGCTTGGCGGGCAGCGGGATCAAGACATATGAATCCGCCAGGGACATGATAGATGCCGGCGAGGTCGACGGCATTCTTATCGCGACCCCCAGCAAGACACATGTCCATACAGTCGCAGAAATTGCGGCACGGCGCTTGCCTATCCTTTGCGAAAAGCCCTGCGGCCTCACTGCACACGAAGCTCGAACGGCAGCCGAGGTGGCGGAGCATTTCAATGTGCATTTGCAGATAGGATATTGGCGACGGTTCGTTCCGGAGCTGAAGCGGCTTCGAGATGATATCCACGCTGGACGGCTGGGCGACCTCTACCTCGTAGCGTGCTTCCAATGGGATGAAGCACCCCCAGGAGCATCATTTCGAGCCACCGGGGGCGGAGCGTTCATCGACATGGGTGTTCATGAATTTGATCAGCTGCGTTGGCTAACCGGTCAGGAACCGACCAACTTCCGCGTCGCTGCCTCGAAGACCACTTTCGCAGGAAAAGTGGAAGTTGATCCCGACGCGGTGCAACTGCTGTGCAATTTGTCGGACGGTGGCACGGGCCTCGTTTCGCTCGGGCGTCGATTCCCGCCAGGGGATGCTTGCTGGACGCAGGTGTTCGGCACCTCGAGTTTCGCAGAATCCCGCTTCTTCTGGCCCCCTGATGGAGAACCAGTCTTCCTGAATGCCCTGCGCGCCCAGCTTGAGGATTTTGTTCAGGCTGCCCAAGGAGGCGCATCACAAGGGGCGAGCGCCAAAGATGCTGTCGCCGCCCTGGCGATCGCTGAAGCCGCAACCGAAGAGCTGTCGCGCGAACTTGCCAGACAAAAAGCGAACTGACGGTTTGGGCCGCAAATCTTGAAAGGAATTACCTCACGGTCGCGCGAGGTGATTTCCGGACTGTTCTGGCCGTCAGGGCGCAACCCGTGCCAACTGATCCCATGCCGATCTGCGAGTGTGCTGGCGGGGCCATATTGCCGGCCCTTATGCCGGTTCTTGGCCAAGAACGCGACTGGTCAAGGGACTATGATGTAGACCACGTGAGCCTACCGCTGCTTGCACACGCCGACGCAATTCTGTTTTTGGCGCGGTGCGGACAAGTCCTCAGACGGGCGCCCATTTGCCGCTTTCAGCCGAACGCTGGATCGCCATGAGCACCTTCGTAGCGCCCAGTGACCATTCGAGCTCGATTGACAAGGGTGCTCCGGAGCGTATGGCCGCACTAAACCGTTCCGCCTGGAGACGATACTGATCGGCCGGCCCAACAAGCCTCGTCTCGGCTGCGGCCAGATTGCTGCCGTCGTTCAAAACGATCTTGCAATACTCATCAGGGGCGGGATTGAAAGGATCGCCGATGCTGATCGACTTCAGGCTGCCAAAGATCTGGACACTGTGGCGGATTGCCAGCTGTGTGGAAACCGTAAAGGTCGCCTGATGCCCTCCCGGGAATACGAGGACGGCGCTCGTCAGCCTGTCGATGCCGAAAACCGGATCGAAGTCGATGACGGCAAACGCGCGCTCTGGCTCGCTATCGAAGAGCATCCTGGCGACCGCGATAGGGTAAACGCCAAGGTCGTATAAAGCCCCGCCTCCATATGCGGCGTTGTTCACAATGCTTTTGGGATCGAGATTGATTTCGGTGAACACCGCCTGCACGGCGCGCACTTCCCCGATTTCGCCTGAAGCGACGAGGCGCAGAATTTCATCCCACTGGGGATGCGCGCGGATCATCACAGCCTCCTGGATTCGCTTGCCGGTTCGGTCCCGGCAATCGATAAGGCGCCTGAGTTCGTCGACGTCCAAAGCCAGCGGCTTCTCGCACAAGACGTGCTTGCCCGCCTCAGCGGCCCGGATCGCCCAATGCACATGGAGGTGGTTGGGCAGGGGAATATAGACGGCTTCGATTTCCGGGTCTGCCAGGATGCCGTCATACGATCCGTAGCTGCGTCCTATTCCAAAACGGGTTGCTATGTCCCGCGCCCTGTCCGCATCGCGCGAGGCGACCGCTACAATCTCCAGCCCTCCAGCAGACGACATCGACGGGATGACTTTGTCCACGGCGATGGCGGCCGTACCCAGTATTCCCCAGCGCACCGGATCCATGTGGTTTCCTCCCGCTTGAGCAGCTTCCGTGCCGCCAGACGCGGCCTCGGATCCAATATGATTTGGCGATTTCCGATGCGTCCCGGTATCGCCGGTTGGTAGGGCATCCGGTGTCTGCGCGGGCCGAGCAACTGACATCAGAAGAAACAGGTTGGCCGCCTGCGTGTGTTCGGCGCACGCAACTGCCTTCTCACCGGCCTTCCCCTCTCCCGGTAGGGGCGACACGCTCCTTAACGTGTCGCCCCCCGCCCCGCCGCCTTGGGAGGATGAAGCCGCTGCGGGTGAACCCTTTGCCCGATGCCGGGTAGTCAATCCTTGTTTGTAGACGCCAACAGCAACCCGCCTGCAGCAGCCATGCGCGCGAGATTTTCATGACCCATCTTGGCATATGTCAGTGGGTGCGCCTTCTTAGGATCCTGTTCGGCCTCTACAACCAGCCAGCCGCTGTAGCCGGCATCGGCCAGGGATTTCAGGATGGAGGGGAAATCGACGCCGCCATCGCCGGGAACTGTGAAGATTCCCTCCAGAACGGCGTCCATGAAACTGAGATCCCGCTCTCGGGCCTGGCGAAGGACGCCGATACGCACGTCCTTGCAGTGCACGTGCACAATGCGTTCGGCATGACGGGCGCAGAGTGCCACGGGATCTCCGCCACTGAACGCACTGTGACCACTGTCGAACAGGAGGCCGACGGGTGCTCCGGTGACCGACATGAGTCGGTCGACTTCCTCATCCGTCTCGACGACCGTGCCCATATGGTGATGGTAGGCCAATCCGACGCCGAATTGCGCCATGCGTTCTGCAAGTTCGGTAAGCTTGCGGCCATATCCTTTCCATTCCTCATCGCGAAGTCGCGGCCGTTTCGAGATTGGCTGCCAAATGCCGTCGTGGCGCCCCATCGAGGTGTCAGCATAGACGGCGTGTTTGGCGCCAAGATCCTTGAGTAGCGTCAGGTGCGCCAGAATAGCTTCAAACTCTGTCTCGACATCGCGTTCGTAGAGGCGGCCATCCCACCAGCCGGCGGCGAGTTCGAGTTGATGAGCTGCGAGCACCGCTTTCAGTGCTGCACTCTCGCGCGGGTATTTCCCGCCCAGTTCGGTGCCGGCATACCCGGCCTGGCGGATCTCGGAAAGGCACTGCTCAAGCGGCGTGTCACCGCCGAGCTCGGGCACGTCGTCATTGGTCCAGGTAATCGGGTTGATGGCAATTTTAACAGACACTAAAAGTTTCCTTTTCGAATTTGCGGTCTTCTCCGCACCTTGATCCCGGTGCGGTGCTCCGGAGAAGCACTACAGCTCGATATCGGCGGCTTCGAACGTCAGGCTGCTCCGTTAGACTGGAGCGCGGATGCGTTCACGACGACGCATGTCTAGACGAGGATTGGCTCTTTCGTGAGAACCAATTCTGACTTACTTTTAAGGACCGCTTGTCGGCAGTATGCGATCGCTGCTTCGTGAACGAGAGGCGCCATGCGCGCTCAGGCATCGCCGCAAACCATGGTCCTTGGCCGGCAGGAAAACCTGGGCATGATCGTAGGGTCATCTTCGGCGCCGCCACTCTTCTTCTGTGCGGGGCAAAAAAGTAACCCACGATAAGATGCGTCTGTCGCGGCGGCTCAATAAGACAGTGATCTGCTTCGTCGCCTTGGGGCGACCGCAAACCGATTGAGAGCTAGGCACTTGCCACGGTTTTGGCGGGCACCCGCTTCGCGTGGGGTCGCGAATGACGTTGCAACAAAATTCACGCTCGACCGACACTCATTCGACATCGCGCCAGGTCCCAGCCTTAGCCGAGCGGTAGATCGCTTCGACGGTGCGCTGCACCTCCAGCCCCTCCCGGAAGCCCGCATGACCAACTTTTTCGCCAGAGACCGCTCGCAGGAAATCGCACACTTCAATGGTCTTGAGATCATTGAAGCCGATCTGGTGGCCGGGCGCGACGCAAAACGCACCGTACGGCTCGTGCGCGGGTCCGGCGAATATCTTCCGGAAGCCGCTGCGGCCTTGCACGTCTGACGTGAGATACAGATCGAGCTCATTGAAGCGCTCCTGACTGAAGGCTATTCCACCCCTTGAGCCCGAGATAGCGAAGTCGTGCTGCATCTTGCGGCCGGTCTCGATCCAATTGGCCTGGATGCAGCCGGTAGCTCCGTTCTCGAAACGGACAAAAGCGCGGCCAATGTCTTCCACCTCGACCTTGCGCTGTGTCTTCGATCCTGGCGCTACGGGGCGCTCTGTTATGACGGTTCTGAGATCACCCAGCACCTGGGCGATCGGACCAACCAAATAGCGCGCTGTCGCCACGACATGGCTGCCGAGATCTGCCAGCGCGCCGCCACCGCCAGCCGGGTCGAGCCGCCACGTCCACGGCGCCTGCGCATCCGCCATGTAGTCTTCCGCGTGGATGCCGTTGAAGGATCGCACCTCGCCGATTTCGCCACTCTCGATTATCTCCTTGGCGAGCTTCAGCATTGGATTCTTCAAGTAATTGAAGCCAACGGCCGTGACGACGCCAGCCGCCTCCGCGGCGAGCGTCATTTCCAGTGCCTCCGAAGCGCTCGGAGCAAGCGGCTTTTCGCAATAGACGTGCTTGCCTGCCGCGATCGCGGCCAATGCCATTTCCTTGTGAAGAATGTTGGGCGCGGTGATGTCCACGATATGGACATCGCCCATTGTCATAAGTTCCCTCCAGTTTCCGGTGTAGCCGAGAAAACCGAGGGCGGCCGCCGCATCCCTGGCGCGGTCGCCGTCGACGTCGGCCAGCACCACCCGATCGACCTTGATGGGAAGATCGAAGACGTGATTTACAGCGGTAAAACCGAACGCATGGGTCCTGCCCATGAAGCCTGAACCAATCAGGCCCAATCCCAGTCGCATTGCAGTGTCCTTTGTCTTTGTCGCGGCGGCCGGCCGTGTGTTCTCGGGGAGCGGGCGTGGTCAGATCACGATCGTGCAGTCGCGCCATACACTGCCCGCCTCATGGCTGTCGGCGCAGGCATCGACGAACTTGACCCCGCGCGCGCCGTCGGCGACGCTTGGGTAGTTCAGCAGGCCCGCAGGTACGGACTTTCCGTTGCGGCGGGCTTCGATGGCGATGGCAAACTCGGTGTATAGGTTGGCCCAGGCATCCGAAAGCGCCTCGGGATGACCACGTGGCATGGTGATGAGACGCTCGGCTTGCGTCACCATCCCCGCGCCGTGTCCGCGTACGAACACGGTCTCTGGCTGGTTCAGTCTGTTGAAACGGAGAAATTCCGGCTTCTCCTGATCCCATTCAAGTCCTGCTTTGTCGCCATAGACCCTGATCCTGAGCCCGCAATAATTGCCTGGAGCAGCCTGCGTGACCCAGAGCGTTCCGGGCACGCCTCCCTCATAGCGAGTTTGCACGAAGGCGGTATCTTCCATCGCCTTGGGCGCACCGCACACATGAAACTCGGCCCGGCACTGGACCATCTCCAAGCCTGTAACGAAGTGGGCGAGATGGAAAGCATGCGTGCCTATGTCATTGGTCGCCGAGGCACGACCCATGCGCTGGGGGTCCCGGCGCCATCGGGCTCCCTTGAAGTTCGGATCATCCGGTTCGGTTGCCCAATCCTGCATGTACTCGACATGGATTTGCCGCACACGGCCGAGTTCGCCCGCCAACACAAGCTCGCGCGCCTGTCTGACCATGGCGTGCGAGGTGTAGGGATAGGTGACGCCAACGACAAGGCCTGTGTCCTTCTGCAGCCTGACAAGTTCCAGCGCGTCCTCGACCGTCGTGGTGAGCGGCTTGTCGCAGATCACGTCGATGCCCTTCTTCAAAAAGGCCTCGGCGATGTTCTTGTGGGTCCAGTTGGGCGTCGAGATGACCACCGCCTCGATGCCGTCCGCAAGGGTCGCCTCGCGCTGTGCCATCTCGTTATAGTCAGTGTATACGCGCTCGAGCAGCCAGTCGCGGCCGGAGGCCAGGGCTATTTCCGGGTCGGACGAAAGGGCGCCGGCCACCGCTTGCCATCGATTGGAGAGCCGCGCGCCCATCGCGTGAACCTGGCCGATCAGGGCGCCGCGCCCGCCGCCGACGAAGCCCAGCCTGAGCCGGCGTGTGATCGGTGGAAATCGCGTTTCATCGGATGCGACAAGACTCATTTATCGGTTTCCTCCTGATGGGGCGAGCCACGTCACAAGGACGCTGGCCCTGTTGCTTGTCAGCCCGGCGACCTACGGGCCCGGGTTTGAACCTCAAATCTGGCGACCGCTGATCCTCGTCACGCCGCGGCACCATCCGGCGACGCGTTTAGCGACGCGAATTGGGCGACAGGACGAGCGCTCGGCGGCAGGGTGCGAAGGACAAAGTAGGTTGGGTCTCGTCGCTGTCGCCACAACGCGGGAGCAATCTCTTTCCATGCCGCCCACAGGTTTGGATAAGGAGCGGGACAGTCGTCTTTCATCATTTCGTGCAGCTTCGGAAGAGCGTGGTAGGGCACCATCGGGAACATGTGATGTTCCAGGTGGAAGTTCATGTTCCAATAAATGAACCGGAACAGCGGATTGAGACGAACCGTGCGTGTATTCAGCCGATGGTCGATCACGTCTTCCGCCAGCCCGGCATGCTGGGTGTATCCGAAAACAACAACGTCGAGCCAAGCACCGAAGAAAGTTGGCAGGCCGACCAACATCAGCGGGAGCCAGCTTTTGATCGCAACCGCCCACACGACCATGGCCGCGAGCAGGAGCGCCTGCAGCCTGGCCTCAAGAAATATCTTCCAGCGCTCTGTCTCAGGCACGAAGTCCTTTTCCTCTGCGGTCATTACGCCGAAGAAATGCCGCGCCAGCTTGCGGAGCTCGGAAAATCCGGTCTTGAGGTAAAGCAGATCGAGGAATGCGCCTGTCAGATTTGGCGGCCTTGTCAGGGCGATTTCCGGGTCGCGTCCGACCACGATGGTGTCTGTATGGTGGCGGCTATGGCTCCAGCGCCACAGTGTGCCGTTGCGCAGGATCATGAACGAAGCCAGATGGTAGACCGCGACGTTTAGCCAACGCGTTTTGAATGCGGTCCCGTGCCCGCATTCGTGCCAGCGGGAGTCTCCGCACGATCCATAGAATATGCTGTAGGTCAAAAGCGCGGGTATCGCCCACAGCGAGCCCCATGTCATGTAAAGCGCTGTTCCGCTCGCACCCAGAATTGCAAACCAGATCAGTGTGTCGCGAACCGCAGGTCCGTCGGCGCGTTTCATCAGCTCCTTCATGTCCTTGCGAGGAATTGGCGAGGCGTACCACTGCGCACCAGCCAACCCGCCGGCTACAGCGGCCGCGGAGTTGATGCCCTTCAGTCCATAGTCCTTCAGTGTCTTGCCCATGTCGCATACTCCCAGGGCGTGATCCCAAGACGCTCCGCGCATTTCTGCCGGCTGCTGCCACGGTCATCCGAGCCGTTTACCCCTTGCCAAAATCCATCTTGGCGAAACCATTGAATTGCGGCACGCTGGTTGTGCCCGCGCCGTATGACGCCGCGACGGCGTGCTCATGTGCGGATCACATGATCCGTCAGTTCTTCAATGGTTGTGTCCTTCTTGGCGGCTTCGAAGACCTTGGTCCCGTGGCTCATCACAACGAAACGATCGCAGACCATATAGGCGTGGTAGAGGTTGTGAGTGACCAGGACGCTGGACGTGCCGTCGCGTTTCAGCTCGCGTACATAGGCTAGAAGATGCTCGGTCTCGCGGACCGACAGCGCAGAGGTCGGCTCGTCGAGCAAAAGGATGTTGCGTTTGAAGTGGACAGCGCGCGCAATCGCAACCGCCTGCTTCTGGCCGCCCGACAGGAAGCCGACCTCTTTGTCGGGGTCATCGATGCCAGAGATCTGCACCGCACTGCCAAGGATATCGATCGCTTTGTCGCGCATTGCCCTGTGATCCATGAAGCCGAAGCGCCTGGTCAATTCACGCCCCATGAAAATGTTGCGGCTTATGGACATGGAGTCGACCAGGGCAATGTCCTGGTAGATGGTTTCGATACCGGCGGCCTCCGAGGCCGCGCGGTTGCGTATTTCCGTCTTCTTGCCGCCGACGTAGATCTCACCCGAGGTCGGAGGATTGATGCCGGAAATCATCTTGACCAGGGTCGATTTGCCAGCGCCATTGTCGCCCAGAAGTCCCACGACCTCGTTGCTGCCGATATGGAAATTCATGTTGTCGAGGGCGAGGAACGAACCGTATTTCTTGACGATGTTGCGCGCTTCATAGAGCGGTGTGCCGGTGTCGGCGTCTGCCTTGCTCAGCATACTCATCTTCCTTCCTCAGCCTCGCACCCGACGGACCGCGGTGTTCATGACCACCGCCAGCACAATCAGGGCACCCACGAACATGTCGAAATAGAAGGCTGGCGCCCGCAGCAGCAGCAAAACATCCTGAATGGTGAAAACCAAAGCGGTTCCCAGCACAATGCCCAGGATGGAACCGCGGCCGCCGGTCAGGGCGAAGCCGCCGATCACGCAAGCCGCGATTGTCTGCAATTCCATGCCCAAGCCGCCGCCTGGCTGAATGGAGCCGACGCGAGACGCCGCCACGATACCAGAGAAGGCGGCCATGAACCCAGCCAACGCGAACGCGACGGTCTTGGTACGCACCGGATTGATGCCGATGGCGACGGCGGCGTTGCGGTTGCCGCCGACGGCGAAGAAGTGATTGCCCAGCCGATGATGATGCAGGAGAAAGTAAAAGATCACGGCGAAGACGAGAAACCAGATCATCGAGGCATGGACGACGCCGACTTCTCCACCAAACAGGGTGGCGAAGGGTTCGGTCGGCTTGAAGCGCAGCGCCGATGAGCCATGAACAAACAGCGTCGTGCCCTTCCAAAACAGCATGCCGCCCAGCGTGGTGATGAACGAAGGTATGTTGAACTTCAAGGTGATGAAGGCGTGCACGATGCCGATCAGCACGCCCAGAGCCAAAGCGAACGCCATGCCCATGAAGGGCGCAAGCGCGCTGCTGGGATCGGCGGCGATGTCGCCCATGAAATGGTTCGAGACCTCGGCGCAAATGATCGACAGCAGCGAATATTGCGCGCCCACCGAAAGGTCGTACTCACCCGCGATCATCAGGATGCCGACGCCCAGCGCCATGATGCCGGGCACGGCGATCGACTTCAGCGTGACAGAGATGTTGGCCGGCACCAGGTAGCGAAAGGTGTCCGGGAATATCAGGGCGGCGATGATGCACACGATCTGCACCAGGATGAACATGACCGCAATGCCGCCTTCGGGGCGATCGCGTATCCAGTCGCCGAGCTTGACGGTCAGCGGGCGGTTGGCCCGCGCCGCGATGGCCTTTCGAATATGGTCGGACTGGCTCAGTGTCATCTTGCCCTCACCTTGGACGGGATTTTGGCGCCGGCGGCCGCAAGGGCCGCCGGACGTCGTCGTGTAGCGTCAACCTTGGTCTAGCGGACGGGACCGGCCCATTTCTCGGCAAGCTTGTAGTTGGTCTTGTCGATGAGGCCCTTGCCGCCCGTATCCATCTCGGATGGGTAGAGGCCGTATTTGAGATAAAGCGCGAGCTGGGTCACGGCATAGTAGCCCTGGCTGTAGGGCTGCTGATCAACCGCGGCGGTAAGTTCGCCGTTGGCGATGTTATCGAGAATCTCCTTGGAGACGTCGAAGCCCGCGGACGGGATCTTGAGGCCGGCGTCCTTTATTGACTGAACGGCTTGGCTGGTAGGTGTTTGACCAAGGCCGATCACGGCGGCGGTCTTGGGATGCCCCAGCAGATACTGGGTCATGAGGTTGAGCGCCTGGGCGTGGTCGTTGCCGGTACCGAGGATCTCGGAGGTCGCACCGATCTCTTCCAGGGCCTTTTGCACGCCGGCATGGCGCTGCACGGCGTAGGTCGCCTGGGGTGCCTCGACGGGCGTGAACACGACGTCGCCCTTCTTCAGATGGTGCTCCTCGATCATGCGCTTGCCGAGCACATAACCGGCATCGGCGAAGTTCTGGCCCATGAAGGCCAGCCGGCAGGTTGAGCCCGCCGCGCCGTGACGGGAGTCATCGATGTTGAAGGTGACGACCGGGATGTTCTGCTTCACGGCGTTGCACAGGACGTCGATATAGGCGTTGTCATCGGAGATGTTGACGGCGATGGCCGTGACCTTGTTGGCAATGCCGGTCTCAAGGATGCCAAGCTGGTGCTGCTGGTCTTCTTCGCCGAACTGGACGTCGATGTTGACGCCCTGCTGGGCGGCAGCATCCTTGGCGCCGCTGATCACCGCCTCGAAAAATGGGTTCGAGGACTGCGACCAAGGCACGAACAGGATGTTGATCTTGGACCATTCGTCCTTGTGGTCGGCATCGGCCGCACGGGCCGCTGGCGCCAGGCCAAGCAGGATCGACAGCGCGATGGTCGCGCCAATTGCTTTCGTGATGCGCATTCAAGTTCCTCCCAGAGACGCCCCGAATCCCGCGCGTTGTGGCGGACCTCCGTCGAGGCATTTGTCGGCTTAGAGCCAGCTGCGAGAAAATCACAAACGGCATCTTCTTGCAACAGAAATTTCTAATCTAAAAGGCTTGCAACATGCATTGAAAGGCTTTGCGCTGTCGGCGACATGCGCCTGTTTTCAGGGATCAAAAAAACTCACCGGCCGCGTCCTATCCTGTGAGGGATGCGTCGGGCGAAATCTCCTCGCGCGCGCCGCTGGCAAGCGAACGAAGGGCTGCTTGCGCGATCTGGGTCGCGACATACCCATCGAGCGCGCCTGCGCCGCTTTGCGTCTTGCCGCCAATGCCGCCTATCCAAGCTTGCAGTTGGAGCCGATAGGCATCGCTGAAGCGACCACGCCAGTCACCGGGGAAAGTGCGCGCCTCCCCACCTTCGTTGCGCACGAGGTTCGGCGCGGGCCGGCCAAGCTCGATCGTGCCGTTCTCGCAGACCAGTTCAGCGCGGATGTCGTAGCCGTAGGCTGCGTTCATGAAGATCTCGATGTCGACCAGAACGCCATTCTGCATCTCGAGAAGCAGCAGGATAGGATCGCGCAGCGCTCCGTTGGCCTTGCTGGCCGACCGCAGCGCAGTGACCGCCACAGCTTCGAAACCCAACAGCCACCGCACGACATCGAATTCGTGCACCGCCGCATTTGCAATCGACATCTCCGGCGTAAAGAAGCCTGGCGCCACGGCGTTGCGATGGGCGCAATGCATGAGCAGCGGCCGTCCCAGCCGGCCTGAGGACAGCGTTGCGTGCATGGCGGCATAGGCCGGGTCGAACCGGCGCATGAACCCGACCTGGATCATGCGCCGGCCTGTACGCTGCTCGGCTTCGATCAATTCGCGGCATTCGGCCACCGTGGGCGCGAGCGGCTTCTCGCACAGCACGGGTTTGCCAGCTCGCAGGCAAGCCAGCACCATCGCGGCATGCGTATGATCGGGGGAAGCGACGATCACGGCCTCGACCACCGGATCTTCGATAAGGGCAAAGCCGTCAGTGTGATGACGGCGCGCTTCGTTTGCACGCGCGACCTCGCAAGCTCGCGCCTCGTCGGGATCTGAAACGGCAACGAGTTTGGCGCCGCCGACCTGAGTGGCGAGAGTGCGGGCATGGTCCGCGCCCATGACGCCCGCACCGATGATGCCGATACCGAGACTCATTTGGCCCCCCGTAAACCACCAGCCTTGCGTGCGGTCATCCCATTCGCTCCGAAGCATACGAACCCGGCGACGGCGGAAAGACGACCGTCTTGTTGCCATTGAGAAACACGCGTCCGTGGATGTGGGCATGGATCGCGCGGGCGAGGACTTGAGCCTCGACGTCGCGGCCGAGGCTGACATAGTCCTCGTTGGATTGAGCATGGGTCACGCGCACCGTATCCTGCTCGATGATCGGCCCTTCGTCCAACTCGGCGGTGACGTAATGCGATGTGGCGCCGATCAGTTTCACGCCCCGCTCGTAGGCCTGTTTGTAAGGGTTGGCGCCCTTGAACGAAGGCAGGAACGAGTGGTGGATGTTGATGATCCGGCCCGACATGGTCCGGCACATGTCGTCTGACAGGACCTGCATATAGCGGGCCAGCACGACCAGCTCGGCGCCCGTTTCCTCCACAATGCGCATCTGCTGCGCTTCGGCCTGGAGCTTGTTTTCTCTCCTCATCGCGATGCAATGGAAGGGAATATCGTGATTCACAACGACCTTTTGGTACTCCATATGGTTGGAAATCACCGCCACGATGTCGATGGGAAGAGCACCGATACGCCAGCGATAAAGAAGGTCGTTAAGGCAGTGACCGAAGCGCGAGACCATGATGATGACCTTGCGTTTGACGGCCTCGTCGAAGAATTGTGCCTCCATGCCAAAAGGTGAAGCAATCGCTTCGAACCCTGTCTTGAGTTCTTCGAGGCCTTGACCGCCTTCGGAGCGAAAGCTGACCCGCATGAAGAAATTTCCGGTATCGACATCATCGAACTGGGCACTGTCGGTAATGTTGCAGGTCTGATCTGCCAGGAACGTTGAAATGGCGGCAACGATCCCCCTGGTTGAGCGGCATTTCACACGAAGGGCAAAGTTGGACATGATTCTTCCTTGGCACTTAATATCGGGAGGCCGTGTCGAAGGTGGCGACGTGGTTGGGGTGGACATTGATCACAATGCGCTGACCTGCTTCGGCAGCTGGCACCCACCTTGCCGGCGGCCGCAGTTAGGCGAGGTCGCGATGTAGACCGCATTGAGAAGCGCAGTCATTGGGCGACAAGCAAGTGAGCCTGGATGGCGGTCGTATGAAACCTGCAGACCCCGCAGCTCAAAGTTTGACCTGCTCCATGAACTGGACATATTCGCTCTCCTGCATCGCGACATTGTGGTGCGGGGTCGGGTAAGCACCGGCGTCGACGTCTGTGACGAATTCCTTGAAAGCCGCGATCCGCTCTTGTTGAAGCCGAGCATATTCCGCGGCAAAGTTGCGGTAGGTTTTCGCATGGCGCGGCTTGTAGCCTTCGGTATGACCCAAAACATCTTCGGCGAACAGATACTGGGCGTCAGCGCCCGGTCCGGCTCCCATGCCGAGCATGATCATCGACGTATTTCTTGAAATGAATTCGCCAAGCCGATCTGGCACGACCTCAAGCTCAGCCCCGAAGCAGCCAACCGTTTCAAGTTGCTTTACCTGCCGCCAGATCATCAAGGCTTCCGACGCCGTCTTGCCGACGGCACGAAAGCCCGTCCAGGTGATATGGGTCGGGACAAGGCCGACATGGGCAACGATGGGCACCCGGTTGTCGCAAAGCACCTTTTGAATGTCATAGGAAGCCGCACAATAAAAGCAGTCCCCTCCCATCGCGGCAAAGTGAAAGGCCGCGCGAAGATAATCCTCTGCAGTGGCGAGCCTGCTGCCCTCGAGCGTTCCGGACGAACCAAATGGCAGTCCGACCTGCACGAAGCAACGCCCAGCGGCCTCGCGCATTGCGGGAGAAAAGAAGCGACCCTCGATCGACAGCATATGAACCCCGGCCGCGTCGGCAGCTGCAGCCTCATCCAGCGTCGTGACGTAAAGCATTGAGATCTTGTGCCCTCGCGCCTTCATGGCGCGAATGTCAGCGACAGTTGGGCGGGTATTTTTATGAACCAAGGATGCACCCCGTGGATGGCTGGAGAGATTTTCCTGCAAGGGACTTATGTATCGTGCTGCGTGAAATTTTAGCGTGTCCGGCATTTACCGAAATGAGTTGGTTGTAGCGTCCTTGACTGAGGACCAACCGGACTGCCTGGCAGCGAGCTGCTTAACCGCGCTGGCGTGGTCACCCTTGTCGAGCCGCTCACCTGCCGTTCAGCCGGGCATCGTTGACCACAAGCGTTGGATCGATCTTGCCGGCGAAGAAATCGAGCACATTTTGGACGGACGAGACGGCCATTCGTTCCCCACACTCGGCAGTCAGGCCGGCAATGTGCGGGGTCAGTATCACCTGGTCCAGACCAAACAGCGGGTGATCGAGCGGCGGCGGTTCGTCATCGAACACATCCAGACCGGCCGCGCCGATGCGGCCGTCGCGCAAGGCCGCCCCCAGCGCCACTTCATCCACCACGCCGCCACGCGCCGTGTTGATCAGGATCGCACTGCGTTTCATCACCGCGATCTCGCCAGCGCCGATGACCGGCTCGTCGGCTTTGGGCACGTTGACCGAAACGGCGTCCGCCCATGCCAGTCCCTGAGCCAGGTTGCTTTGCGAAATGATAGACCCGTCTGGCCAGCCCTGTTTGGAGAGCAACGGGTCGTGCGCCCGCACCTCCATGCCAAAGGCCGCGGCCATACGCGCCAGATGCCGGCCGATGCGGCCATAGCCGATGATCAGCAGCCGCTTGCCGAAGAGTTCCTGGGCCTCAAGGCTGTTGCGCCAGCCCCAGTTGCCGTCGCGCACGGCCTTGTCGGCACGGACAAGCCGCTTGCTTGCCGCCAGCAAAAGCATCATCGCGTGCTCGGCCACCGACACCGAATTGACGTCACCGACGATCGCCAACGCGATGCCGCGGCTGTTGAGCGATGGCAGGTCGACGGCGTCGTAGCCGACGCCATGGCGTGAGACGATCCTGAGTTTGCTGGCGCGGGCGACTGTCGCGCCAGACAATGGCTGCGTGCGAAGGACAAGCCCCTCGGCCTGGTCGATCAGGGGCGCATAGCTCGGCTCCGACACGTCCTCAACGTAGTCGTAGGTGACGCCTGGCGTGGCATCGAGAAGGGCAATGCCACTTGGATGGAGTCGGCCTGCGATCAGGACGTGTGGCATCAGTAAGATTCCTTGCCGGGCGCGGTCGCAGCCACGTTGTGGCCGGTCAGATCGCGGAAGCGTGACACACTGTGCAAGGCCGCGGCGGCAAGCAGACGGGAATCCCCCGACACGGTTGTCATGTCGTAGCCCCATCCGACGGCCCGCGCCGCATAATCGGGCGTGCCGCAATGGAGTGCCGAGCGCTTGCCGAACTTCTTGCAGGTCGCAACAATGGTCTGCAAAGCCTCGATCATCTCCGGCTCCTCGCGGTCGAAGGCGGGGGCGAGCCGCCCCTGGTGCAGACTGAATGTCAGGTCCGCGGGGCCGACATAGACCCCGTCGAGCCCAGGCGTTGCAACAATCGCCTCGAGATTGCGCATCGCCTCGGCGGTCTCGACCATGGCAAAGGCCAGGATTTCATCATTGGCCTCCGCGGCGTAGTTCGCACCAGCCGAAAAGTTGGCGCGGGTCGGCCCGAAACTGCGCTGACCGGCCGGCGGATAGCGCAGGTAGCTGACGAATTGCGCTGCCTGTTGCGCTGTATTGACCATCGGGCAGATCACGCCATAGGCCCCGGCATCCAGCACCTTCATGACGATGCCGGGCTCCAGCCAGGGTACGCGTGCCATCGGCACGACACCCGAGGCGCGCATAGCCTGGAACATGGGCAGAAGCATCGAATAGTCGAGCGCGCCGTGCTGGAGGTCGATGCTGAGGCTGTCATAGCCCTGCGCGGCCATGATCTCGGCGGTGAAGGGGTTGCCGATGGACAGCCAGCCGTTGACGGTAGGCTGGCCAGCAGCCCAGATTTGCTTGAGCTTGTTCTTGATCAATCCAGCCTCCGTTAGAATACGATTTGGGCGAGCTTGGTATCGAGGTAGTCGCCGATACCTTCCAGGCCGCCTTCGCGGCCCATGCCGGAATAATTCGTGCCGCCGAAGGGCGCTTCGGATGCCGCCAGCGCAAAGCTGTTGATGCCGACCATGCCCGATTTGAGTTCGGCGACCGCGCGACGGGCGCGCTTGGGGCTGCGCGTGAAAGCGTAAGCGGACAGTCCCATGTCGGAAGCGTTGGCGCGCTCAAGCACCTCGTCATCCGAGGAGAACCGGGTGATGGCGGCGATCGGCCCGAAATTCTCTTGTGAGAACACCCGCATCTCGTCGCTGACATCGACCAGCACCGTGGGCTCATGGAAATAACCGTCGTTGAAGGCGCTCGCACGCCGCCCGCCAGCAACGATCCTGGCGCCCGCATTCTCGGCCTCGGCGATGATGCTCTCGATACCGGCCAGGCGGTTGGCATTTATGAGCGGACCCATCTGGACGGAAGGGTCCAGTCCATTGCCCAGCTTGAGCGCCTTGGTGCGCTGCACGAAGCCATCGACGAAAGCGTCGTGGATGCTCTCGTGCACGAAGAACCGGTCGGGCGTGACGCAGACCTGGCCCGCATTTGCGTATTTGGTGGGCACCGAAACATTGAGTGCGGTCTCCAGGTCGGCATCGTCGAACACGATCAGCGGCGCGTTGCCGCCAAGCTCCATCGACACTTTCTTCACCGTGTCGGCGGCATCGCGGATCATTTGCTGGCCGACACGGGTTGACCCGGTCAGCGACACCTTGCGGACCTGTGGCGACGCCATGATCGGCGTGTAGGTCGTGCCGGTTGGGCCAACCACTAGACTGACCGTACCGGCGGGCAGGTTGCCAGCGCGAATGCAGTCGACAATAACCATGGCGGTGCCGGGCGTCTGGCTTGATGGGCGCACGATGATCGAGCAGCCGGCAGCAAGCGCCGGCGCCACCTTGCGGGCAACAAGGGCGGCGGGAAAGTTCCATGCCGTGAAGGCCGCGGCGATCCCTATTGGCTCGTGCAGGATCTCGAAACGACCCCCGGGAACGCGGCTTTCGACAACGCGCCCATAAATGCGCCGAGCCTCTTCGGCGTACCAGCGGAACTGGTCGACAGCGAGGCTCCATTCGCGCTCCGATTGCGCGATCGGCTTGCCGGTCTCGGTCGAGATCATGCGCGCGCCTTCCGCCTTGCGGCGGCTCATTTCGTCGGCGACGGCGTGCAGGGCCTCAGCCCGCTCGAAGCCAGTGCGGCGTCTCCAGGCCAATAGACCGCGAGCGGCACTTTCAAGCGCCTCCTCGGTATCGGCGCGCGTCGCGACCGGAGCGTCGCCAACCGGCTCTTCGGTCACCGGGCTCACCACCGAAGTGGTTCCCCTGCCCTCGGCGGCGCGCCACTGGCCGTTGATGAACAATCCAAAGTCTTGGTACATGGATTACCCGATCTCGCTTGCATTGGCGGAGAGCACCCCTCCGTCTACCCTCATCGCCTCCACCAGGATCAGCAGCGGCGATCGTCATCGGCAAAACCAAAGACAGCAAAAACTGCTATCTCCCTCAGCCCCGCAATAACCATTGCAGAACGGTTGATTTGTCAATATTCATTCTGTAGAAATGAAAAAGTCATACGAGGGAGGAGTGAGATGATGGCAACAGTCCGTCTGACCGTGGCACAGGCGCTGGTGCGCTACCTGTGCAACCAGTTCGTCGTCATTGACGGCGAGCAGCTGCCGCTCTTTCCGGGCGTATTCGCCATTTTCGGACATGGCAACGTCACCTGCCTTTCCGAGGCGCTCGAAGCGGTGAAGGATGTACTTCCGACCTGGCGGGGGCAAAACGAGCAATCGATGGCGCTCGCCGCGATTGGCTTTGCCAAAGCAAGGCGCCGCAGACAAATCATGGTGGCGGCAACCTCGATCGGCCCAGGGGCGCTGAACATGGTTACGGCTGCTGGCGTGGCCCATTCGAACCGGCTGCCCGTGCTTCTCCTGTCGGGCGACACCTTCGTCAATCGCAGACCCGACCCGGTCATGCAGCAGGTCGAGCATTTCGGGGACCCCACCATCAACGTCAACGATGCCTTCAAGGCGGTGACCCGCTACTGGGACCGCATTGTCCATCCCGAGCAGATCCTGTCTTCCCTGCCACAGGCCCTCGCCGTGCTGCTCGATCCGGCCGATTGCGGTCCGGCCTTCATTGCCTTGCCTCAGGACGTCCAGGAAATCGCCTGGGACTATCCCGCGGCCTTTTTCGAGCGGACCGTCCATTCAATTCCCCGCGCACGCCCCGACCGGGACCGGTTGGCGGAGGCCATTCGCATTCTGCGGAATGCGAAGCGGCTCCTCATTATTTCGGGTGGCGGCGTGCGCTATTCCGACGCCGGCAAGGTGCTCGCTCATATGGCCGAAAAACGCGGGATCCCGCTGGCCGAGACGATCGCCGGAAAGGGCACCGTCTCGCACGACCATCCCGCACATGTGGGCCCGATCGGGATTGTGGGCTCGACCTCGGCAAACGCGTTGGCTGCTCAGGCAGATGTCGTGCTGGCGGTCGGAACCAGGCTGATGGATTTCACCACCGGCTCATGGAGCGCATTCGCACCCGATGCCAAGTTCGTATCGATCAATGCCGCGCGCTGGGACGCGACCAAGCATCGGGCCCTGCCGGTGGTCGGCGATGCGCTGGAAACACTGCGCGAACTCGACGACACGCTTGGCGCCTGGCAGGCAGACCCGGAGTGGACCAGCAAGGGGCGCGCCGAATTCGCCAAGTGGAACGCCATGCTCGATACCTTCCAGAAGCCAACCAACGACCCTGTGCCGACCTACGCGCAAGTCGTCGGGGTGGTGAATGCCAAGGCTGGCGAGCGCGACCTGCTCATTACGGCCGCAGGCGGGCTGCCCGGCGAAGTGATGAAGAACTGGCGCGTCAAGGAGCCCAACACCTTCGATTGCGAATTCGGCTTCTCGTGCATGGGCTACGAGATCGCAGCCGGATGGGGTGCAGCGATGGCCGATCCGACCCGAACCCCGATCGTCATGATCGGCGATGGCACGTATATGATGATGAACTCCGACATCTACTCTTCGGTTCTTGCCGGGCACAAGATGATCATCATCGTCTGCGACAATGGCGGCTATGCCGTCATCAACCGCCTGCAGAACGGCAAGGGCGGCGCCTCGTTCAACAATCTGATCAGGGATTGCCGGGTGAAGGAGCCCTTCGGCGTCGACTTTGCCAAGCACGCCGAAGCGATGGGCGCCTTGACGCGCCATGTCGACAGCCTCGCCGATTTCGGCCAGGCGCTGGAGTGGGCCAAGACCACCGACCGCACCACCGTCATAACCATCGTCACGGACGCCTTCACCTGGACGCCAGGCGACGCGTGGTGGGATGTCGGTGTGCCTGAAATCAGTGAGCGGCAGGAAGTCTTAGAAGCCCGCGCCTCCCAAACGGAAGGCCGCAAAAGGCAACGCGTTGGCACCTGATCACGTTCGGCGCCCCCATTGCGCCCCCAGCCGGAACGATTCGGACCTCCCTTCGAATTGTTCCGGCTTTTTTCCACGGCGAAGCTTCCATGGAGATGAACAATGAAAGCCAAACTCGGCATCGCGCCGATCGCATGGTGGAACGACGACCTTCCCGAACTGAGCGACGACGTATCGTTGGAGGAGTGCCTGCGGCAAGCGCGCGAAGCCGGTTTCACTGGCATGGAGACCGGCCGCCGGTTCCCCATGGAGGCAAAGGTACTCGACCCGATCCTCAAGCAACAAGGCATGAGCGTTTGCGGAGGGTGGTTTTCGGGCCTGCTGCTCGATGGCGACATCGAGACCGAGAAGGATCGTATCGGCAAGCAGATGGCACTTTTCAAGGCGGTGGATGCTCCCTGCATCGTGTACGGCGAAACCGCTGGCTCAATCCAGGGCGACCGCACCGCGCCACTTGCCACAAAGCGTCGCCTGTCCCAGGAGGAGACTAAGACCTACGGCCGGAAGCTGACAGCGTTCGCTGAGTGGTGCGCCGGCGAAGGCATGCCGATTGCCTATCACCATCATATGGGGGCGGCGATCGAGACCGAAGCAGAGGTGGATCAGTTGATGAACCAGTCCGGAAAGGCTCTGCCGCTGCTTTACGATGCCGGGCATATGGCATTCGCCGGCGGCGATGTGCTGCGCGTCATCGACAAGCACCATGGCCGGATTTCGCACGTCCACACCAAGGACGTGCGCCGGCATGTCATCGAGGGCCTCGATCGCACGCGCGAAAGCTTTCTCGACGCTGTGGTCAAGGGCGCCTTCACCGTGCCGGGTGACGGATCTCTGGATTTTGAGGCCATCGTGAAGCGCCTCGCCTTCCACGGCTATGAAGGCTGGTTTGTGGTTGAGGCCGAACAGGATCCCGTGAAGAGCCCACCCCTGAGGATGGCCAGGATCGGCCATCAGGAGTTGCGGCGTGTCATGGCAGCGTCCGGCTACTCAGTAGAGGATTGAACTCAAACTATGTTAATAAAATCAATCATTTACGGCAACATTTGTAACGTTATGGCGGTCGATTAACCTCTAGTATGCGGGACTTTGGGTTGGGCCGAGATCTGCCTGGCCTTTTCTCTTTCTCTTCAAGGCACCAACGCCCTTGTGGCGTCGAACGCTTCGATCACTGCGCCGCCCATCAAACAGGTGTCTACGACGATCCGTATGCGCCGTGGTGATAGATCAATGCCGGGCCAGGCTCTCCACTCACCACATGCCGGACGCTGCCGAGGATCAGCGCATGGCTGTGGCGAACAATCGTATCCTCGACAGTGCAGTCGACCGCGGCAAGCGCACCTTCGAGCGCCAGTGCGCCGGTTGCGAGGCTGGACCAGCGAGCGCCCTCGTAACGCGCCGATCCCTTGAGGCCGCCGCGTCCGGCGAAGCGGTCGGCAATCTCGATCTGGTCGGCGCGCAGCACATTCACGCAGAAGTGGCGATGCCGGCTGATGGCAGCCCATGTCGAGGAACTCAGGTTGATGCTGACGACCATTACCTCCGGTTCGACCGACAAGGAGTGGGCGGTGGTAACCGTTGCGCCCGTGCGTTCGTCGCCGATACCTGCGGTGACCACGGACACGGCGCCGGGCAGGTGTCGCATCGCAAATTTCAGGGGGATCCGGGTTTCATCCAGGAGAATGCGTTCGGTCAGTGTCATCTGGATAGCCTCATCGTGTTTGCAGCGTCACGACGCCTTGCGACGCAACGCCGTTTGATATCCCAACCATTGGTGAATTTCGGCAGCAATGCCCTCGGCATGCTCGGTGACCTCGGGAAGTCCCATCAGCTCGCCGACGCTGCCGCGTGCCAGCGGTCCGCTGATGAAAATATTGTCGACCGGGTGACCTGACGCACCGACCGCGCGACCCTGTCCGTCGGTCTCCAGACCGAGGCCGGTTGGGTCAAGACGGACCAGGCCCAGATGTCCCAGGCTGGCAATCGCGGTGTTGGTGCGAAGAATATCGGCATGCGCCGGCCCGGTCGTCACGATCACGCTGTCGAACGCTTCGACGATGAGGTTGTGGCGGCGCCTTGGCCGCTGCGTGACGCGGATACGCCCGTTGGCCTCTTCGGCCCCGACAATCGATGCGGCGCGAAAAGCGAGCGTGCCCCCGACAAGGCGGCGATCCAGCACGACTGCTACCTGCGGCGCGATGCGGAAGCGATGCACGTCCCAGAGCGCGCGAAGATGGCGCACCACGCGGCGCTGCTCGGCGAGCGGCAAGGCCTGCCAGATCAACTGCCCCTGACGCCGGACAGCGTCGAGAACGGGGTACCAGTCTTCGCCCTGTCGCGTCGCTGCCGCGATCGTGGCTCGGATGCGCCTGAGCAGCGCCGTGGCGCTGCGTAAAGGCGGGCTGGTGAAGTCGCCGATCGGGTCGCCCTGCATCGCGGCCTGCACATGCGAGCGATAGCCATGGCGCGACAGTGCCGTGATGCGGCCGCGATGGCCCTTGCGGTCGAGCGTTGCAATGACATCCGCCGAGGTCAAACCGGTGCCAACGATGAGAACATGGTCATCGCGGCCGATCGCCTGCAGCCGTTCGAGATCGTAGGGATTGGCCACCAACCCGGCGACAGCTGCCACGCCGCGCAGCGGCGCCGGCAGTGCGGGCAATGGATGCGTTGCCGCGATCACCACGGCATCGGCGGCAAGCGTAGCGCCATCGGACAGGACGAGCCGGTAGCCCTCGCCACTGCGCTCGACCGAAACAACCTCGGCCCTGACATGGCGGATCGCTTTGCTTTGCAGGAAAGGCTGCAGGTGGGATGCGACATAGCGGCCGAAGACCCGGCGCTGCGGATAGATCGCACCGCTGGCGGCGACTGCCTCCACGTCGTTCAAAATAGCGCAGGTCTGCTCCAGCCAGTTGGAAAAATGGCCGTCCTCACCTGAGATCAGCGTCATTCTGGATGCGCGCACATTGATGCGGTGCGAGGGATCGTCCGTCGAATAGGCCAGACCATAGCCGAGCGCCTCGCGCGGTTCGACCACGACGATATCGGCCGTGCCGGTCGGCAAGAGCCGCGCCAGGTGAAAGGCGGTTGCGGCACCGGAAAAGCCGCCGCCGATGATGACGACCGCCGGTTTGCCGGCCATGTGGGAAGCGCTCAAGATTGGCTCGCGCGCAGCGCCGATGGTCGGTGATCGCCGGCTACGGTCTCGCCGAACGGCCCCATGTTCACGGCTGTCGGTCGCGTCGAGATTTCGTGATCGAGCGGCAGCAGCGGCAGCACCAGCTCGCCGAAGCGATAGGCTTCCTCCAGATGCGGATAGCCGGACAGGATGAAGGTATCGATGCCGATGCGCCGGTATTCGTCGATCCGTTCCGCCACGGTCGCCGCATCGCCAACCAGTGCGGTGCCGGCGCCGCCGCGCACCAGGCCAACGCCGGCCCACAGGTTCGGGCTGATTTCGAGCTTGTCACGGCTGCCGCCATGCAACCGGCTCATGCGCGACTGGCCGACCGAATCCATGCGCGCGAAAACCTTTTGCGCCTCGGCGATCGTCTTGTCGTCCAGGCGGCTGATCAGGCGGTCTGCGTCCGCCCAGGCCTCGTCATTGGTCTCGCGGACGATGACATGCAATCGGATGCCAAAGCTCACTTCGCGGCCGGCCCTTTCGGCAAGGCCGCGCACATGCTCGACCTTGACGGCGACGTCCGCCGGCGGCTCGCCCCAGGTCAGGTATTTGTCGATCTGCTCGGCGGCAACCGCATTGGCCGCGTCCGACGAGCCGCCGAAATAGAGCGGCGGGTGCGGCGTCTGCACCGGCGGGAACAGCAGCCTTCCGTCCTCGATGCGGAAATGCTTACCCTCGAAGGCGACGGTTTCGCCGCGCAGCACCGCCTTGTAGATGTCGAGGAATTCCCGCGTCACCTCATAACGCTCGTCATGGCTGAGGAAGATGCCGTCGCCCTTGTTCTCGACCGGATCGCCGCCGGTGACGACGTTGATCAGCAAGCGCCCGCCCGAAATGCGGTCGAGCGTCGAGGTCATCCGTGCGGCAAGCGTCGGCGACTGCAGCCCAGGACGAACCGCAACGAGAAAACGCAATCGCTGCGTCAGCGGCGCCAGCGCCGACGCCACCACCCAGCTGTCCTCGCAACTGCGTCCGGTCGGCAGCAGCGCGCCATAGTAGCCGATGGCGTCGGCCGCCTTGGCGACCTGTGTGAGATAGGGCAGATCGACCGCCCTGCCGCCCTCGGAGGTGCCGAGATAGCGGCTGTCGCCATGGGTGGGAAGAAACCACAGGACCTTGATCCTGTCGGGGGTGGCAGTGCTCATGAATAGTCCTTTATGACTTTACGGCGTTCCCGCTCAGCTCCAGGCATGGAGCGGCGGGTTGACCTCGTTCAGGTAATAGTTGCCGAGGATCGCGTATTTCCACCGCACCGGATCGTGCAGCGTATGGGTACGGGCATTGCGCCAGTGGCGGTCGAGGTTGTGCTCGGCCAGCGTCGATCGCGTGCCAGCCAGCTCGAACAGTTTGTTGGTAGCGTTGAGAGCAATCTCGGTGGTGAGGATCTTGGATTCGGCGACCGCGATCTGGGCTTCCGCGACGGTTTTCTCGTTCGGGTCGGCTACGGCGCGATCGACTGCAAGGCCGGCCTTTTCCAGAACCGCCTCGGCCGCATTGGCCCGCAGGCGAAGGTCGCCGATCGCCTGGATCGTATAGGGATCCTGCCAGGCATGATCGACGCCGCTGTCGATCCACGCGCGCGATTTTGTCCGCACGAAGCTGACGGTTTCGTCGATCGCTGCCTTGGCGATGCCGAGGTCGACCGCGGCCTGGATGATCTGGAAGATGGGGCCGTCGGCCGTCGGCTTGTCGTAGCCCTTGTAACCGGGGACGAGATGCGTCTTCGGCACTTTCACATTGTCGAGCAGGACCGTGCCGGAGAGCGTCGTCTTCTGGCCGAAGCTCGACCAGTCGTCGATGACCGTCAGTCCGGGCGCGCCGCGATCGGCGATCGCATACCAGGCGCGGCCCTCGTCATCGAGCGCCACGATCGGCACCAGATGGGCAAGCAGCGCGCCGCTCGAATAGAATTTCTGGCCGTTGACGATCACATGGTCGCCGGCATCGACGAACTTGGTCTCGAAGTCGGCGGCACGCTTGGAGCCGAATTCGGAAAACGCATTGCCGAAGCGCGTGCCCGACAGCACCTCGGCGAAGAGCAGCCGCTTCTGCGCTTCGTCGGAGACGGTGCGAATGGCGGCGACGACGCCGAGATGGTTCTGCGGAATCTGGCCGAGCGACGGATCGGCCGCCGAGATGATGGTGATGACCTTCGACAGCGTCACATAGGAGACCTCCGGCCCGCCATAAGCCTTCGGCACGTTGATCGACCACAGGCCGCTTTGCGAAAACGCATCGAGCTCTTCCTTCGGCCAGATGCGCTCGCGGTCCCGCTTCGAGGCTTCCCTGGCGAAGTCGGCTGCCAGTTTTTCGGCAACAGTGATCGCCTCGGCATCGGTCTTGATGACATGCGCCTTGGCCGACGGGCGCTCGACCGGAGGCACGGCGACGCACGCGTCGGACGGCTGCTTGGATTGGATGGTCATGCTGCTGTCTCCTGGGGAAAGTGTTGCGATGGAAGCGGCGCGCCGCCGAGATAATAGGTCTTGATGTCGTCGCGCTGGCGCAGGTCGGCAGCCGGCCCGGCCAAGACGCTGACGCCGTTTTCGAGCACGGTGGCGCGGTCGGCATATTTCAGCGCCACTGCTGAATTCTGTTCGGCGACAAGGATCGAAAGACCTTCGTCCCGATTGAGCCGCTTCAAGGCGCTGAAGATCTCGTCGACGATCAGCGGCGCCAGCCCCATCGAAGGCTCGTCGAGCACGAAGAGTTTCGGCCGAGACATCAGGCCCCTGCCGATCGCCGTCATCTGCTGCTCGCCGCCGGAGGTGAGACCGGACCGGCTTCGCCGTTTCTCGAGAAGCCTGGGGAAGAGTGCGTAGACGCGCTCAAGGTCGGCCTTGACGCCAGCGTGCGAGGACGAGCGCCCGAGCGCCCCGGTCAGAAGATTCTCCTCGACCGTCAGCGAGCGGAAACAGTGCCGGCCCTCGAGAACCTGGACCAGGCCTTTGCGGACGAGGTGCGAGGGGCTTGCCCTGGAAACATCCTCGCCATCGAAAATGATCCGCCCGGCGGTAACGGTGCCCCGCTCGGCCGGGAGCAGATTGGATGCGGCGCGCAGCAGTGTCGTCTTGCCCGCGCCGTTGGAGCCGAGAAGCGCGACGATCTCCCCCTTGCCGACCGTCAGGTCGACGCCATGCAGGGCAGCGATGGCGCCGTTGTAGACGGCCTCCACGCGGCTGACCGACAGGATCGGATTTTCCGGGCTGGACATCGATAACTCCGCTGGGAAGATGGATGGCGCGGCCGACCGGATGGTCGGCCGCCCCGGGCTAAACTCAGTTGCTGACCACCGCATCGGCGTCTTCGGCGGTGCGGATCTTGAGGCCCTTTTCCTTGGCATAGGCCTCGGACGACTTCTCGATGATCGGGCGCAGCAGCTTCCAGTCGGGCGCGATCCAGTCGGAAACGACGTTCCACTTCTTGCCGTCCCACTGCTGGAAGGTCACGTAGCCGTCACCCTCGTGATTGTCCCAGGAGACGTTGATCGAGTGGAAGAGGTCCTTGGCGCCGAGTGCTTCGACGCGCGCCGGGTCGAGCTTGAGGTGTTCGAAGCCCCAGCGGACCTCATCCCCGGTCAGCGTACGATTGCCGAATTTGGCCTGCGCAATGCGGATGGCTTCGACATTGAGGATACCGTTGACGATGCCGAGATTGTGGTAGACCGAGCCGATGCGGCTCTTGTCCTCAAGATTGCCCTTGCCAGCGTCGTAGACCGTCTTGACGATCTCCTTGACGACCGGATAGTCGGCGCCCGAGGCCTGGGTGGTGATGGCGGTGTAGCCCTTGGCGGCGTCGCCGGCGGGGATCACATCCTCTTCGGAGTTGGACCAGACATTGCCGACGATATGGTCGGCCGGGAAGCCGGTCTTCTGGGCGGTCTTGAGGGCGACCGGGTTCATCACGCCCCAGCCGCGCAACACGACATAGTCGGGGTGCTCGCGACGAATGGTCAGCCACTGCGCCTGCTGTTCGTTGCCCGGATGCGGAACTTCGATCTGCGACAGTTCGAAGCCGTATTTCTGCGACAGCAGCTCATAGATCGGGATCGTCTCCTTGCCGTAGGGCGAGCCGTGATAGAGCACGACGATCTTCTTGCCCTTGAGCTTGTCCAGGCCGCCTGCCTTGGAGGCGATGTAGTTCACGATGCCGGAGGTCTCGCTGTAGGGATTGAGCAGCAGCGGGAAGACGTAAGGAAACACGCGCCCGTCGGTGGTGTCGGTGCGGCCGTGATTGATGGTGATCAGCGGCACCTTGTCGTCGGTGATGCGGTCGATCATGGCGTAGGCGATGCCGACCGAAAGCGGGTTCCAGGCGGCGATGCCGGGATTGCTCTTCAACCGCTCATAGACCTCGACGCCCTTCTCGACCTCATACTGGGTCTCGCCCTCGCTCCAGGTCAGCTTGACGCCGTTGACGCCGCCATCGCGGATGTTGATCAGGTTGAGATAGTCGATGAAGCCGCCGAAGAAGCCGGTGCCGCCGGCGGCATAAGGGCCGACGCGGTAGCTCTGCAGGGGAAAATGCTGTTCGTCGGCGTGCACGGCCGTCGCGCCGAGGACGAAGGCGGTGGCGATCGCCGCTTTCTTGAGGTGACTGAAGAAGGTCATGGGTTGCGTCTCCTGAGATTGTGGGTCCGTGAGAGAAATGTCGAGCGGCGCTCAGCTGGACCTTGAGCCGATCCGTCGTTTCAGGCGGTCGAAAAGGGCCGACAGCCCGTTCGGTTCCGCGATGAGGAAGATGATGATGAGCGCGCCGAGCGCGATGCGCTGGCTCATGTCGAGCACGCCTGAATCGAACAGGCCACCGAACACGAAGGCGCCGAGCCGGGACAGAAAGAGCGGAAAGACGACGATGAACGCCGCCCCCAGAAAGGCGCCGCGGATCGATGCCAGCCCGCCGATGATGATGATGAACAGGATCTGGAACGAGCGGTCGAGATTGAAACAGGCCGGCTCGACGGTGCGCAGATAGGTGAAGGCCCACAGCACGCCGGCGACGCCGATGATGAAGGACGAAATGGCGAACGCCAGCAGCTTGGTCCGCAGCACCGGGACGCCAATCACTCGCGCGGCGGTTTCGTTGTCACGCACGGCGATAAAGTTGCGGCCGGTGGCGCTGTTGACCAGCCGCCACACCAGCGCCGTTAGCACGAAGACCGTGGTGACCGACAGCAGGTAGCGGCCGGTCGCGCCGTCGAGCGAGATCCCGGCCACGGAAAGGCGTGGCGCGGAAATCACCCCGGACGGGTTGTCGTTGGAAAACCAGCCGAAATTGGTCAACGCCCATTGCACGAAAAACTGGGCGGCGAGCGTCGAGACCGCGAGATAGAAACCGCGCAGGCGCAGGCTCGGCAATCCGAACACGACGCCGATGCCGGCGGCCGAAATCCCGGCCAGGATCATGGTCGCGGCCAGCGGCAGTCCTTCGACCCGCAGGTTGAAATTGTAGGCAGCGAAGGCGCCCACCGCCATGAAGGCGGATGAACCCAGCGAAAGCTGGCCGCAATAGCCGGTGAGCAGATTGAGGCCAACCGCCGCCAGGCTGAGCGCCAGGAACGGCAGCAGGATCGCCTCGACCAGATAGCTCGAGGCATAGGCCGGGATCAGGCCGTAGGCGACGACGATCAGCACGGCTGGCAAAGCGAATTTCCGGATAATTTTCAGCCAGTCGATTGGAAACCTTGCGGCATCGAGCGCTTGCACGGCCATCGGTCAGACCCTTTCGACGGTTTTCTGGCCAAACAGGCCGGAGGGGCGCACCAGCAGCACCACCAGCGCCAGCGCATAGGCGAACCAGCCTTCGATGCCGCCGCCGACGAAGGGGCCGAGATAGACCTCGGCGAGTTTTTCGCTGGCGCCGATGATGAGGCCGCCGACGATGGCGCCAAGAATGGAATCGAAGCCGCCAAGCACCAGCACCGGCAGCGCCTTCAACACGATCAGCGACAGCGAGAACTGGACACCGAGGCGTGCACCCCACAGCAGTCCCGCGACCAACGCCACGAAACCGGCGGCCGACCACACGGTGCCCCAGATGCGGGGTAGCCGCAGCCCGACGGCAAGTGCGGCAAACTGGTCGTCGGCGACGGCGCGAAACGCCAGCCCGATGCGGGTCCAGTAGAAGAATGCGCTCAAGCCGGCGACCATCGCCGCGGCAATGCCGGCTGCCAGCAGATCGAACGACGAGATCAGGATGCCGCCGACCTCAAAGGGCGTGTCGTCGATACCGAGATCGAGCCCATGCACCTGCGTGCCCCAGATAAGCTGCGCGGCACCCTCGATGATGTAGGACAGGCCGAGCGTCGCCATGAACAGCGTCATCGGCGAGCGATTGACCAGCGGCCGCAATACGGTTCGCTCGATGGTGAAGCCGAGCGCGACCATAACCGCGAAGGTGATCAGCAGCGAAAGCGCGAAGGGCACGCCGCGCTCGACCAGGCTGACGAAGGTGAGTGCTGCAAACAGCACCATCGAGCCTTGCGCGAAGTTCAGCACCCCCGACGTCTTGTAGATCAGCACGAAGCCGATGGCGACGAGCGAGTACATGACGCCAGAGAGCAAGCCGCCAACCAGCACCTCGATGGTGAAGAGGAAATCATAGTAGCTCATCAGATGCCCTCGCCATCTTCGCCTTCGGCGGTGCCGAGATAGGCCCTGATCACCGCCGGATCGGCGCGCACCTCGGCCGGCGTGCCGTCGGCGATCTTGCGGCCGTAGTCGAGCACGGCGACGCGATCGGAGAGACCCATGACGACGCCGATGTCGTGCTCTATCAGGATGATGGTGACGCCGTGCCGGTCGCGCGCGGCGCGCACGAACCCGGCCATTTCGGCTTTTTCCGTCGCCGTCATGCCGGCCATCGGCTCGTCGAGCAGCAGCAGCTTCGGCTCGGCGACCAGGGCGCGCGCCAGCTCGACCCGCTTCTGCAGGCCGTAGGGCAAGGTGGCGACGAGGCGGTCGGCGACACCATCGAGGTGCAGGAAGGCGATTGTCTGGTCGACCTTTTCGGCGATCCCCGCATCTTCGCGCCGAGCGCGCGGCAGGCCCGCAATATGCTCGACGAAGCTGGCGCGCCTGGTGTGGACGCGGCCCGACGCAATGTTGTCGCGCACCGAAAGTCCGGGAAACAGCGCCAGGTTCTGGAAGGTGCGCGCGACCCCCAGCCGTGCCAGACGGCTCGCAGGCACTCTGGAGAATAACTGGCCGGCTATCGCGATCTTGCCGTGGTTGGCGTGATAGAGGCCGCTGATGATGTTGATCAGCGAGGATTTGCCAGCGCCGTTGGGACCGATTACGGCGCGGATTTCGCCGCTTTTGACCTCGAGGTCGACATCGCTCAGCGCCGTGACGCCGCCAAAGGAAATGCCAATCCCGCTCAGCGCCAGGATCGCATCCGGCCGTGACGAGAGGCATGCCGGGCGCGTGTCCCCGACGGGGTTAGATACCGCGAGGATGGCGGAAATTTCGGGCGCGCGCTCGTATGCGGCGGCTCCCAGCGAAGCAGCAAACATGAAACGTTCCTGATTTGAATGAGCACTGGCAGCGGCCCGAAGGCCGCGCCTGTCTTATTCCGCGGCGACAAGCTCCCTGTCGCGAGCCGCTTCCAGTTCGCGCACCAACGGGATGACGCGCTTGCCGAAGAACTCGACCTCTTCCTGGAAATGCAGGAAGCCAAGCAGGATCAGATTCGCGCCGGCATCCTTCAGCTTGAGGATGCGCTCGGCGATCTGTTCTGGCGTGCCGATGAGATTGCTGCGGAAGCCGTCATTGTATTGCACAAGATCCTCAAGCGACGACTTCGCCCAGTTGCCCTCGCCTTCGGGCGAGGCCTTGCCGGCGTTCTTGACCTGGTCGGCAAAGCCCTGCACCGCTTCGGGATTGGCCTTGGCGATGATCTCGTCCAGCACGGCGCGCGCTTCCGCCTCGGTTTCGCGAGCGATGGCAAAGGCGTTGACGCCGATCTTGACCTTGTGGCCATTGGCCTCCGCCTTGGCCTGGATGTCGTCGACCTGCTTCCTGATCTCTTCCGGCGTGTTGCCGTTGGTGAAATACCAGTCGGACACGCGTGATGCCATGTTGCGCGCGGCGCGTGACGAGCCACCCTGGAAGATCTCAGGCTGGGGATCGATCGGCTTCGGCTTCATCGAGTAGTTGGTGAAGCGATAGAAGTCGCCCTTCAGCGTGAAATTGTCCTCGGTCCAGATGCCGCGCAGCGCCCGGATGAATTCCTCCGAGCGGCGATAACGCTCGTCATGGTCGAGCCAGAGTTCGCCGATGGCGGCGAACTCGCCGCGGAACCAGCCGCTGACGACATTGACGGCGACGCGGCCATTGGTCAGGTGGTTGATGGTGGCGATCTGCTTGGCCGCCAGCGCCGGGTTCCACGGGCCAGGCAGGATCGCGGCGATGACCTTCAGCGTCGTGGTGGCGGCCAGCAGAGCGTGGCTGAACGACACGGATTCATGCTGGTTGTCGGCGCCGTAGCCGGCCGTGAAGCGAATCTGGCTCAGCGCATAGTCGAAGCCGTTGGCCTCGGCGATCTGGGCAAGTTTGCGGTTGTAGTCGATGTCCCAACCGGTCCGCTGCTCGATGTTGGAGATGACCAGTCCGCCGGAGACGTTCGGAACCCAGTATGCGAATTTGAGACTGTCGGAATGCGAGCTCATGTCGTGGCTTCCCCTTTTGATTGGCTCAGCCGGCGCGCGCGGCGACGGCAGTTTTTGCATGACTGGAGTTGAGCAAGGAGACCGCTTCGGTAGCGGCCCTTGAAATGCGTTCGCGTATCGCCTCGCCGACGATTTCGGCGCGGACAAAATCGTCGGGCGCGCCATAGATGCCTGTCGGTACGGTGACGGCGCCAAAGAAGCTGAACAGCGGCCTGAGCTGATGCTCGAGCACCAGGCCATGGTATGGACTTCCGCCGGTCGCCGCGAGAAGCACGGTCTTGCCGGCCAGCGCACGATAATCGACGAGGTCGAACAGATGTTTGAGGGCGCCGGTATAAGAAGCCCTGTAGACGGGCGTCCCGACCACGAGCAGGTCGGCCTTCTCGACGCGCTGGACGATCGCTTCGCCCGACGCGCCAAGCGCGCTGCGGGAAAGCCCGGCGAAAAGCGAAGGTGCCGCCTCGGTAATTTCGATCAGCCCGCTGTCTGAGGGCATACGCGATGCGATCGCCTTAATCAGCGCATTCACCACCGCCGTGGTGCGTGATGGCGTGCTGACGCCGCCGGATATTCCGAGAACCGATAGCGGTGCCAACTCGTCAATCTCCCAAGCCCTGCCTGCGCACTAGGCCACTTTCAAACCGGGGCAGACGATATTCGACAAAATCTATAGAGATAAGGAATTAGGTTTCGATTTTTCGGCTTAGAGGAGAAAAATGAGGTCCTGCCAATGATCGGTAGCAACATACACTGATGATGGCCGAGAGGGATCAAACGACTCGCATCATCCGTCGACGACAGGCAGCACTGCGTCCCACCGCCCTACTCCGCGGTAACCGTTGGGATACGGGGACTGACTGTATTGTTCTGAAGTCTGGCGGCCAATGCCACGGTGAGAGCCTGAGCAAGGCACATTGGAGCCGCCAGGGACCTGGAGAAGGTGTATTCGTGCTCAGGCACGGCGAAGAGAACACTTGCACTTTTGGCCAGCGGCGACAAAGTGCTGTCAGAGATCGCCACGATGGGTATGCCGCGCCTCGCCGCGTCTTCCACTATGTTCACCACCTCATTTGCATAGAAGCGGAACGACACGGCGAACAGGACATCGCTTTTTCGTATTGCACGCGCCATATGCGTCGCAAGCCCGCCGCCGGGATCGAGCAGAACGCAGCGCTTCCCCAGCATGGTCAATATATAGCGAAGAAGTTCAACGACTGGCGCAGAGCGCAACTGCCCCAGCAGATAGATGACGTCGGCTTTCTCGAGCAGCTTCACCGCTTCGGCCAATTTCTCGGCCGGAATATCCGTGAGCATCTCTCTTAGAGAGGCGATGTCCCGCACGACAAGGTCATGCAAAAATCCGGCTTCGCTGCAATCCTTGCGTCCCCCCAGTTCCGTCTCGAGCGCCTTGATGCGTGCTTCGAAGCCGGGGGCAGCGGTCGATAAGCGCTTCTGGAACAGGGTTTGAAGATCCTTGAACCCCTCATAGCCAAGCGCTTGGGCGAAACGCACAAAACTTGAGGCGTGTACGCCTGAGGTCTCACCGATCGAGTTTACGGATCGGACCGCAACATCATTGGGGTTTTGCGTAAGATAGACCGCTATCTTCTGGTATGACTTGCTCATTTCGTCGTACCGGTCGTGGATCACGCGAATGAGTTCCTCGTAGTCCCTGGGAGCTCTGATTTTCTCTTCCAAAATTCGCATCCTCGCAATTTTTGTTGCATGATGACGCCTTTGCGGTCCCTTTGCCAGCGGAGAATTGCCCGCCTGCGGCGAGCAGCACTGCCCCTCCATGCACCCTTGGGCTGTCCAATTCTCGCCTGCTAACTTTGCTGGACGAACTCGATCTATAATAGCATATCATGGTGGGGTACTGATATGTCTTTACATATCGCATTTGCAGATATCGGCTGTCAGTGATATAGTTATGCATATCATATTTGGACAATGATATATAGAGGCATATCAAAATGCTCTATTCGACGGACGAAATCCTTCAAACGCTGCGCAACGCCCGCGAGCAGAGTGGGCTGAGCCAACGCGACCTCAGCGCTCGCATTGGCGTTCCGCAAAGCCATATCTCGAAGATCGAAAGTGGGGGCACCGACCTCAGGCTATCGAGTCTGGTTGAGCTCGCACGAGCGCTCGACTACGAACTGGTCGTCGTTCCGCGCAAGGCTTTGGCAGTGGTCGAAGCCATCGTCAGCAACGCTTACGCAACACTCGACGGCGAAGACCGCCAGCGCTCCGTGGTTTTCCATCGCGCGCAGGCTGCCCTTGCAAGGCTGAACCGCGACCATCCCGACGCTGCCGAATTCGGGGGGCTCGATCAGACACTGCGCGAGCTTGCGAACTTTAGGCTAAGCAAAACCGATCTCGAGGCGATACGCGCAATCGCCGAAAGGCTGATGAAACTACCGGTCGGCCCCAGGGCAATCTCAGCCATCGATCTCGCCTCGCGGCAACTCAAATCACTGCGCAACAGGATCGCCCACGCGCTCCCCGATGTGCCCCGCCAAGCATACGGACTCGACGATGAGAACGAAGATGCCTGACGTTTCCATGCTCGATGTTCGCCTCTATGGCGAGAAGATCGCAACGCTCACGCTTATTCCGGGCGATCGTACGCTGTTTGCCTTCGACAAGGCCTACGTCGACAAACCCGAGCGGTCGACGCTTAGCCTGTCGTTTAAGGACCAGTTCGGGCAACTCCTGACCGAATTCCGACCCGTCAATGTCAGGGTTCCTCCGTTCTTTGCGAACCTCCTGCCGGAAGGGCCGCTGCGGACCTACCTTGCCGAACGGGCTGGCGTGAGCGAGAAGCGCGAATTCTTCCTGCTCTGGGTCCTCGGCCGCGACCTTCCAGGTGCGCTGACCATCTTGCCGGCGGACGCCGAAGCTTGGCCAGACCTGAGTGAGGAGGGCGACGCGGAATCACGCCGCGCGCGTCGGACCAATGCCCTGCGATTTTCGCTTGCGGGCGTGCAGTTGAAGTTCTCGGCGGTGAAGAACGTTGGAAAGGGCGGCGGGCTTACGATCCCGGCTGACGGCGTCGGCGGTTCGTGGATCGTCAAACTTCCCTCACAGCTTTACGACGGCGTCCCCGAAAACGAATTCTCGATGATGAGCCTCGCGGCCAGGCTCGGCATGGACGTGCCAGAGGTGCGACTCCTCGACATCGATGCGATCGACGGCCTTCCCGAGGGGATGCGTCGCATGAAGGGCCAGGCACTGGCCATCCGGCGTTTCGACCGCTCCGGCCACGGTCCGGTGCATATCGAGGATTTCGCCCAGGTGTTCGGCGTATGGCCCGATGACAAATACAAGCGCGCAAGCGCACGCAACATTGCGACCGTGCTTGGCATTGAAGCCGGAGACGATGGTGTCTCCGAGTTCATCCGCCGGCTCGTCTTCAACACGCTGATCGGCAATGCCGACATGCATCTCAAGAACTGGTCGGTGATCTATCCCGATCGGCGCACGGCGGCACTCGCTCCCGCCTATGATTTCGTGTCGACCATCGCCTACATCTCCGACGAGTTCGCAGCCATCAAATATGCCCGCACCAAGCGGATGCGCGAGTTCTCCCTCGACGAACTCCGCTACCTCGCGGCGAAGGCGCACCTGCCCCAGAAACTGGTTGTCGATACCGCGCTGGAGACGGTCACCCGATTCCGCGACGAATGGCCCGAGGCGAAGAAGACACTTCCCATCGCCCGCAACGTCGCCGAAGCGATTGACGCTCACCTGCAAAAACTCGCGCTGATCTCCGAGGCCTGAGCAATGGCCTTGCCGGGTCAGGTCCGCCGGAAGCAATATTACGGCCTTCGCTCGCTGAGCGCGGCTTCATTCTGGCGCCCAGCTCGGCGATTGACGGAACTGTTGAGCGCCCGCGCAGCCGTCGCAACACTTCGCGCGTCACCGCGACTTGCAGCCGGTCCGCCCAAGATCGATGTCGCTCATGAGAATTTCTCCCGAAAGGTGTTGTTGGCGCCAGCCCTCCCCGCACGGGAGTAAGCTGTCGGACACGGACAGAGGGCCAGCCCGCATTCACAAGTGGCAGCCCTCCCACGGGGGCACCGCTTGTCGGGACGGGTTTCTCATCCGCATCTCCGGCCGTCTTGCCCGTCGTGAGACAATCCGGCCGCTCCAGCCATAAACAAGACGCTCATTGTCTGGTTGTCTGGCGCTAACCGAGAGCAGTTGGCGCACAGGCTCGCGGGGGCACGTGTGCCTCTGTTCCGGGTCCACGTGGGGAGCGGCCCCGTCCCGCGACGTTGGCATCCGAGTTCGAACCTCTTCCCGCGTAGGTCGGTCAACCCTCCATGTGTGCCGCGATGTATCGGTCAAGCGCGCTGGCCGCGTTCAGCATATGCGCTCGCATGCGACGTGCAGCCTCCTCGCCATCACCACGCGATATGGCCTCTATTATCCCGTCATGCTCGTGGCGGGAACGGACGATACGATCGTCTTGCCGCAGCTGCGTCCTGCGGAAAGCGGTCAACCTGGTGCGAACAGCGATCGCTTGTTCGACCAGGAAGCCGTTATGTGTGGCGCGGTAGATGCTTTCGTGGAACTCAAGATTGAAAGCGTCATAGGCGTCATAGTCTCCGGCCTCGACCATGGCTTTTGAAGCATCATGCAGTCTGAGAAGGTGACTGCGCTCCAGCGGCGTCATGCGATAGGTCGCGAGACGCACGCACATCGCCTCGATCTCGGCCGACGTTTCGAACATATCCATGATACGCTCAGCCGTTACTCGTGTGACGACGGCTCCGCGGCGAGGGCGCATCTCCACAAGCCCACTCACGGCGAGTTGACGCAGAGCCTCGCGCACCGGGGTCCGCGAGGCTCCGAAGCGTTCAGCAAGTTGCTGTTCGTCGAGCGCTGTACCGGCTGCCAGCACACCGGCTGCGATTTCATCGGTTAGCGCATTGCGGATACGATCGGACAGCAGCGACCGTTCTTCACTCCCTTTTTCTTCAGTTGCCGGCAACATTGATATGTCTCAGCCTCCCGCAATTGCTCGGACGATCAGATAGAGGATGGAAGGGGCGACCAAACAACCCAAGCCCGTATGGAAGGTGGCCGTCAGTGCCCCGTACGGCACCAAGCGACGGTCGGTTGCGGCAAGCCCACCTGAAACGCCGCTGACGGTGCCCATCAGCCCGCCAAACACCATCGCAGAGCGGGGATTGTCAAGGCCGATCATCCTGGCGACCAAGGGCGTGCCGATCATCACCAAGACTGCCTTTAACACACCGGTCGCGATCGAAAGGGCTATGACCGTCGAGTTGGCGCCGAGTGCTGCGCCCGTGACCGGGCCCACGATATAGGTGACCGCCCCTGCCCCGATCGTTGTCAGTGAAACGGCGTCCTTGTAACCAAACGCGGCGGCCAGGACCACGCCGAGGGCGAACGGCAGGATTGTCCCCAATCCCAGTGCTATGGCACCGATCAGGCCCGCCTTGCGCGCCTGGACCACGTCAACTTCGAAGGCGGTCGCAACAATTGCAAAATCACGCAGCATGGCGCCTCCCATCAATCCGATGCCCGCCAGCATTGGCAGGTCGGCCAGCCCCTTTTCGCCGCCGGTGACGAGCCCGCCAGCAAAGGCTAGCAGAAGGCCGATGACGATCGCAATTGCCGAGCCGTGGATGCGCCCAAATGTGAGGTGCTTTGAGGCCGCGTGCGAGGCCCACATGATGAGGCCCACCGCAGCAAAGGCGACGAGCAGGCCGTTGGCGATGAAGATATGCGAGAGCTTGTCCATGGTGACCTCCCAACCTAACGGACATCGCCGGCGGCAACGCGCGCGGCTTCCTGCGCGATCGCTTCGCGCGCTTCGATTTCGTCCATCGTTTCGGCCGTTCCACCAAGCCGGCTGATGAGTGCAACTGCAGCAAAGCAGATCGCGACAGCTCCGCCACCGGCGAGCAGCACGAGGGGCCCGCCTTTAACCGCGGCGACAACATTCTGCTGGGCGGCCATTGCGACGACGATCGGAATGTAAATCGAACCCCAAAACTCGACGCCGAGCCTAAGCCCATGGCTGAAGTACCCATGGCGAACCAGCCAAAGACGCGCGGCAATCAATAAGAGCATGGCAATGCCAACGCCGCCAACATTGGCTTTGACACCGAGCACGGCTCCGAGGAGGTCGCCCAGATACCCGCCGAGCAAGGTGCAGATCGCAAGGAGCGCAACGCCGGAAATCGTCATTTCTGCCTCCCATATCGGCAATGGCAGGGACACGTTTTCCTGCACAAACAAAAATACATCATACCAAAAATCCTCCCAGTTGTATTTCTATAGCCACGGAATTGCTTGCCATGTATGCACAACTGCGATATTACGTCAATACCGCATACAATCGAGACCTGTCATCCCGCGGAGAGATCAAGATGAAAAACTGGGAAGGGCAGAAAGAAGCCCGGCAAGCCCGCATTGAGGCTGGATCACGCCACGCGCGCGGCAAGGCAGTTGCGGCCACGGATCTGTCCGATTTCCTGGAAGCAATCCTTCGTCCGGGCGACCGGGTCTGTCTGGAGGGTGACAATCAGAAGCAGGCCGACATTCTCGCTGGGGCTCTTGCTCATGCTGATCCCACGAAGATCTACGATCTCCACATGGTGCAATCGGGCGTGGTCCTTCCCGAGCACCTGGATGTGTTCGAGCGCGGCGTGGCGAAGCGATTGGACTACGCTTACTCGGGGCCCCAGTCGGCGCGGATCGCGCGAATGCTTTTTGGCGGAAAGATCGAGCTTGGGGCGGTCCACACCTATCTGGAGCTCTTTGCCCGCTATTTCATCGACCTCACCCCCAACGTCGCGCTGATCGCAGCCGTGAGCGCAGATGCCCAGGGCAATCTTTATACCGGCCCCAACACCGAAGACACGCCGACGGTCGTGGAGGCGACAAGTTTCAAGGGAGGCCTGGTCGTCGCGCAGGTGAAGGAGATTGTCGACAAGGTGCCGCGTGTCGATATTCCAGGCGACCAGGTCCATTTCGTCGTTCCGGTGGGCAAGCCTTTTTACGTCGAACCACTTTTCACCCGCGATCCGGCGGCCATCACCGAGACTCAGATCCTCACGGCGATGCTCGCGATCAAGGGCCTCTATGCCCCTTATGGCGTCCGCCGGCTCAATCACGGTATCGGTTTCAACACCGCCGCAATCGAGCTCCTGCTACCCACTTACGGCGAGAAGCTCGGCCTCAAGAGCAAAATTTGCACCCATTGGGCGCTCAACCCTCATCCGACCCTGATCCCGGCGATCGAAACCGGCTGGGTCGAACAGGTGCACTGTTTCGGGTCGGAGGTGGGAATGGAGGAGTACATCAGCGCGCGCTCCGACATTTTCTTTACCGGCTCCGACGGCTCGCTTCGCTCGAACCGCGCCTACTGCCAGACGGCGGGGCTTTATGCGTGCGACATGTTCATTGGCTCGACCCTGCAGATCGACCTTGAAGGACACAGCTCCACGGTGACGGCAAGCCGCATTGCCGGTTTCGGGGGCGCGCCAAACATGGGATCTGATCCGCGCGGGCGCCGACATCCGAGCGAGCCCTGGCTAAAGGCCGGCGCCGAGGCGGATCCCAACACGCCGGCCCATTTGCGACGCGGTCGCAAGCTCGTTGTTCAGATCGGCGAGACCTTCGGTGACAAGAACGTACCGCTCTTCGTCGAACGGCTGGAGGCGCTGACACTGGCCGAGAAACTGGATCTCGAACTCGCCCCGGTGATGGTCTACGGCGACGACGTGAGCCACATCGTCACCGAGGAGGGAATCGCCAATCTTCTGCTGTGCCGCGACAAGGACGAGCGTGAGCAGGCGATCCGTGGGGTAGCGGGCTATACCGAGGTGGGCCGCGGCCGGGATGCGAAGATGGTCCAGCGCCTGCGAGAGCGAGGCGTTATCCGTCGACCGGAAGATCTCGACATCGATCCGCTGGATGCGGACAGGAACCTGCTGGCAGCGCGGTCGATCAAGGATCTGGTTCGATGGTCCGGTGGCCTCTACGCGCCACCCTCCCAATTCCGCAACTGGTGAAAGGAAGCCGCGATGGAAACCTTGAGCTATCGTCTTACCACGCAGCAGCGGGCTGGCGGTTCGAAGTCGGTTGCCCTGCTTGGCGTGGTTGCCTCCGGCAATCTGGAGGTCCTGGTGGAGCGGGTGTTGCCAGATACGGAATGCCAGGTGGAGGTCAACACCGCGGCCGAAGGGTTCGGAGCGGTGTGGATGGCGGTTGTTGCCGATTTTGTCGAACGACGCTCCCCTGGTGGCCTGAAGCTCTCCATCAACGATGGGGGTGCGCGCCCCGATACCGTCGCCCTGCGACTTGCCCAAGCCGTCCGGCTGATCGAGGAAGATGATCGATGAACACTCCAAATCTACCGGTACGGCAGGTATCCCAAGTCGCAATCCGTGAGACGACGAGCTGGTATGAAGCTTCCGCGCGAGAGCGGATTCGATTGCTGGTCGATGCCGGCAGCTTTGAGGAGTTCATCGGACCGGAACAGCGCGAGACCAGCCCGCACCTGCGGGTATTCGATCTTCCCGAGCAGTTCGATGACGGCATCATCGTGGGGCGGGGCAAGATTGCAGGTGCATCCGTGTTCCTTGCCGCGCAGGAAGGTCGATTCATGGGCGGAGCGTTCGGCGAGGTTCACGGAGCCAAGTTCACCGGGCTTCTGCGTGCTGCGCGCGACATGAAGTCGATCCCTGTTCTCATTCTCTTCGACACAGGCGGTGTGCGCCTGCAGGAGGCCAATGCCGGCGAACTGGCCATTGCCGAAATCATGCGCGCGCTGATTGAGGCGCGGGCCGCGGGTGTGAAGGTTGTTGGTCTGATTGGCGGGCGGGCAGGTTGCTATGGTGGTGGTGGATTGATTGCCGGCTGTTGTTCGGCGCTAGCCATATCAGAGCAAGGCCGCATCAGCGTCTCTGGACCCGAGGTGATCGAGACCAACCGTGGGGTGGAGGAGTTCGACTCCAGGGATCGTGCGCTGGTGTGGCGCACGATGGGCGGCAAGCACCGGCGGTTGCTTGGCAGTGCCAGTGCCTTTGTCGACGACACGATAGCGAGCTTCCGCAATGTCGCACTCCATCTGATCACGTCAGCGCCGGGTTTCGATGTGAGCAGGCTGGAGGCCGAGCAGGCTGGCCTGGAGGAGCGCCTGGAACGCTTCGGCGCTTGCAGCGATGCCATGGATATCTGGAGGGCGATGGGGATTTCCCAGGCTGCAGCTGTCCCTGCAATGGATGCCCAGGACTTTATCGCCCTGATGAACAGCGATCGGGAGCAGCAACATGACGATCAATGAGATTCTCGCCTCGCTGTTTCCGCAGGGCTGTTCCGTCACGCATGATGGCGGTTTGCTGTGGGGATCCGGGTCGCTAGCGGGCGGTGGCCAAGTCGCAATGATCGGCATTACCGATCGAACGGCAATTGGCGTGGACGAGGCGATCCAGCTGTCGCGCTACGTCCTCAATGCCATCCTGGAAGACGGCGAAGGACCCATTCTGGTCCTGGTGGACAGTGACAGCCAACGGATGAGCAAGCGTGACGAGCTTCTGGGGTTGAACGAATTCTTGGCCCACCTCGCGAAATGCCTGATCTATGCTGACATGCGGGGCCGCCACACCATCGGCCTGCTTTACGGTCACACCGCAGCCGGCGCATTCATCGCGAGCGCACTGGCAACCCGGACCCTCGTGGCGCTGCCCGGCGCGGAGCCCGAGGTGATGGATCTGCCCTCCATGTCGAAGGTGACCAAACTCTCCCTCGACGTTCTCAAGGAAAAGGCCAAATCCACGCCGGTTTTCGCTCCAGGGTTGGAAAACCTGGCTCAGACGGGCGCGGTACATGCGACGTGGGACGACAAGACATCGCTGGCCGACCAGTTGCAGACCTTGCTCGATCACATGCAAAACAACAACGGCGATCAACGTGACCATCTCGGAAAAATGCGAAACGGACGCCCCAAGGCGGCCGACATCGCGGAGCTCGTGCATGACCACGCTCTCCGGTCACATTGATCTGAAGGTGCGCCGCCACGATCTTGTTTTCGTGTCACCGGTGGCGTGGCGTTCCCTGATGCATCGGCGTGATGATCTGGCGCAAGAACCGCTGCTGCCTGGATGGGTGGATCGCGGCTGGCCGCTTGTCGCGCGTCGCGCGATGCCCGCCGAAGAGGAGGGAGTGGCGCTGGGTTTGCCTTTGCCGCCATTTGCCGGCAAACGCCGGGTATCCGTTCTCATGCAACCCGAGGATATCGTTTCAACGGCACCTCCGCTTGAGCTGGGCGCCGCCCTTGGCGCCGCACCTGAACCATGGCGGCAGACACTCACGAACGTCGCGAGCCTGGCTTTCCGGCAAGGCATGGAGGCACGGATTTTCGGCAGTCTGTCTTGGCAAATGCTCACTGAATTGGATTATCTGACTGCGGACTCCGATCTCGACCTGCTCCTGCCGTTTTCTGGACAATGCAATCTCGCGCAGTTGACTGCCGACATCGCCCTTGTCGAGGCTGCGGCACCTATGCGCCTCGACGGCGAATTGGTGCGCGGGGATGGCGCGGCCGTGAATTGGCGCGAACTCCACACAGGCGCGCGCGAGGTGCTGGTCAAGACCATCCGAGGGGTCGTCTTGCTGGACGCGAACCACTTCATCAACGGTGGGCGTTTGCAATGACGATCATTGCGTCTGCGAGCATGCGTCAAAACTGCCTGACCGCTGTCAGACCGGGGGGCGTCCATGATGCGGAAGCCATCGCCGCCATCGCTACCCGCTGCCTGCTCGACGAATTGGAAACCTGGCCCAAGCCCGGCCTTGTCAGTCATCTCGACGCCGGCAGCCATTCGGACATGGACGCCGCTACGTTCCGCCGCAGCGCCACCGCAATCCAACCCTACTTCCACGCTCTGGCACAAGCGGGCTCCCTAGGCTGGGGCATGCCACGTCTCAAGATCATCGGTCTAGAAGCCGAAGCTGCCATGTTCGCCGCCACGGCAGGCATAAACACGCACCGAGGCGCCATCTTCGGATTGGGTTTGCTCTGCGCCGCTGCCGGCGCTGCGGCGAGCGGGCGAATCGATTGCGCAACGCCACTGGGAGTGGCCGTCGCACAGCTGTGGGGCCGCGACATTTTGGACGGGCCAGCGTTGCATGACAGCCATGGCGGCGGGGCGTTCAGGCGGTATGGAGCCGGCGGCGCCCGATCGGAGGCGGCGCAAGGGTTCCCGAGTGTCTACAGGGTCGGCTTGCCGGCGCTTCAGCGCGGCACCCTGCTCGCGCCTGGCGATGCGGAAGCGGCGCGCGTACAAGCCTGTTTTGCGCTGATTGCCATTTTGCAGGACACCAATCTGCTGCACCGCGGTGGCCTGTCCGGCCTCTCTTATGCCCAGCACGCTGCCCGCGGATTTCTTGATGACGGCGGCGTGGGGACGCCCGACTGGCGCCAGCGGGCCAATGTCGTACATCAGTCTTTCGTCACACGTCGACTAAGTCCGGGGGGGTCGGCGGATCTTCTCGCCATGAGCCTCTTCGCCCAGGCTTGCGAGGCGAAGGCCGCTTCATCGCGTATGCGAGATGACTGGAGCGCAATTCCTTCTTCGCGCACGCGGCTGCTTCGTTCTCTAACTGGTGAGGCACCCTGAATGACCTTGGCTGTTCTATGCTCCGGCCAGGGTCCGCAGCATCGGGAAATGTTCGCTTTGACCGGGAATACACCGGGAGCAGCAAACCTTTTCGCTCACGCTGCGGCACTGTGTGGCGGAAATGACCCGCGCACGATGGTCCAGACCGATACAGACGACGGCCTGCACCGCAACCGCGTCGGGCAGGTGCTGTGCACTCTTCAGTCACTGGCCGCAGCGTCGATCCTGCGCGATGTGTGGCCCCGCAGGCTCGTCATCGCAGGCTACAGCGTTGGCGAAGTGGCCGCCTGGGGTGTCGCGGGCTTGCTGGATGCTCTGGTCACCCTCGACCTTGCGGCGCAACGCGCGGACCTAATGGATGCGGCCAGCATGCCTGGGGATGGCTTGCTGTTTGTTCGCGGCTTGTCTCGCAGTGCTGTTGATCGCTTGTGCAGGCAACACGACATGGCGGTTGCCATCGTCAATCCAGGCGACGCCTATGTCCTCGGCGGTGCCGGCAACGCGTTGGATTCCCTGGCAGGTGAAGCAAACGCGATGGGCGCTGCGCGCGTTGTTCGCGTTGCGGTGAATATAGCCTCTCACACGCCGCGCTTGGCGGTCGCCTCGGCCGGATTCCGCAAGGCGTTGGAACACGCTCCTGTCAGCTCTGCGCCCGAAATCGGTGTGCGTCTGCTCAGCGGGATCGATGGCTCTTCTGTCGTTGACGTCGCGGTCGGCATGGACAAGTTGGCTCTGCAGATTTCCCACACCGTCCAATGGGCAGCGTGCCTGCAGGCTTGCGTGGAAGCCGGAGCAAGCACATTTCTTGAACTCGGGCCGGGCCGGGCGCTCAGCGAAATGGCTCGGAGCGCCTACCCCCACATACCCGCCCGGAGCCTAGACGACTTCAGGACGGTGGCGGGCGTCCGCACCTGGCTGGCGCACCTCTCCTGACGAATTGCAACTCCCGGTGCGGGACGGACCCTGAAGCCTTGGTCGATCGCTCGAAGCTCGGAATAGTCTCAACTGCCCCGCTGCAGCAAAGCCTCCAAGACGAGATCGATATCGACGAATACTTCCCCGTTGATCGGATTCTTGCCTGGTCTGCGAAATCAGCTTCCAGAGACCGAGGTCAATAGCCGCACGAACCACCCACATCCGGGAACATCCACTGGTCGACCGCATCGACCTCGGCAGCAACTGGGTTCGGAGCAAAAGCCGTTCAAGAGACAATTATTGCTTCACAAGGCACGCGCTTTGAAATGCCTGCCTTCGGCTGGGTCCCGCCGATGCAAGTAAGCTTCGGCGTCCGAAACCTCCTCGAAGTGGAAATGCCGTTGCCATCCGCCAATTCAGAAAAACCCGCCCTGTTCCTGCTCTCCCCGGATTTCGAAGACGCCAAATTTCCGGGGCAGCGATTCTTCTGCCGCCACTCCGCCCTGGGTGGAAGGCGTGTTGACCTCGTTTCCCAGGCTTGGCGATGCGATCGACATCAGACGGATCGCCTTCCCCCGGCCGCGCGCCGACGTGGTGGAGCTTATCGGCGAAGCCAATCAGGCGCTTCCCGTGCTGGTGCTGCCGACCGGTGAAACCTCGCCTCACGCATCCGGCGAGGCCAACGGCCGTCAGTTCGTTTCCGGCGCCGAGCGGATCATCGATGCACTGGTCGGACGCGACCTCATCCCGCCGCCCCACCCATGAACCGGAACCATGATGCGAAACCCGCTCACAGGCCGGACATTCCAAAGCCGGCGCCCGATGAGAAAGGGTTTTTCCCTCAACGGCTGAAACTCGGCATATAGTCTATAAAATCTATAGACTATATGCATTACGATCTGCACCCAAGACGTTCATGGCCCACACGGGCCGCCGAAGGTGGAGATCCCATGGCCTATGCGCTCAGCCTCCTCGACAAGAGCCCGCTCGCCCATGGAGAAAGCGCGACGGATGCGCTGAAACGAACCGTGGCGCTGGCACAGCTTGCCGAACGGCTCGGCTACCGCAGGTTCTGGGTGGCCGAGCACCACAATGTGCCGGATCTCGCGAGTTCCTCGCCGGAAGTGCTGATCGCCTACCTGCTCGCCCACACCAGCCGGATCCGCATCGGCTCCGGCGGCGTCATGCTCCAGCACTACAGCCCCTACAAGGTCGCCGAGAATTTTCATCTGCTTGGGGCGCTGGCGCCGGGCCGCGTCGATCTCGGCATCGGCAAGGCGCCCGGTGGGCTGCCATTGTCGACACGCGCCCTGCAAGGCAGAAGTGACCCGTCGCACAGCCGGGATTTCGGCGAGCAGATCGCCGAGCTTGGCGCCTATCTCGACGGCGCTGGCCCGGTCGAAGGGCTGAGCGCCACGCCGCGTCCGCCGGTCGCCCCGCAGCGCTTCCTGCTCGGCGCCAGCGTCGAGAGCGCGCTGCTCGCTGCTGCGCATCAATGGGAGTTCGTGTTCGCCCGCCATCTCAATGGCGACGATGCCCTGCTCGATGACACCGTCGCGGCCTATCGGGCGCAGACCGGCCGCGCGCCGATCATAGCTGTCTCGGTCATCGTCTCCGAATATGCCGGCGAGGCCGAGGCGCAGGCCGACAAGATCAAGCTGTTCAAGGTGCATGTCCCCGGCGCCCAGAGCGTCACCGTTGGCAGCGAGGAACAAGCAAAGGACTATGCGCGCCAACTGGGCTCGGCCGAATACCGCATCGCGCCCAAGCAGCAGAGCGTGATCGCCGGAACGCCGGACCAGGTCCGCTCCGAACTCGACCGCCTGCATGCGCGCTCCGGCACCAGCGAATTCATCGTCGAGCCGGCCGTCGGCGGCCTATGGCGCCTTGCCACCGCCGAGATGCTGGTGCGTGAGCGGCCGGCGGCCGCGGCCTGAGCAAACAGATCAAGGAGCTTGCCGTCATGAGCAATCAGCAAATTCCCTTCGGCATCATGCTGCAAGGCCCGGGCGGGCACATGAACGCCTGGAAGCATCCGAGCGTGCCTTCTGATGCCAGCACCAATTTCGACTACTACGTGCGCATCGCTCAGCAGGCGGAAGCGGCAGGCATTGCCTTCGCCTTCGTCGCCGACGGGCTCTACATCAACGAACAGTCTATCCCGCATTTCCTCAACCGCTTCGAGCCGATCGTGCTTTTGTCGGCACTGGCGGTGGCGACAAAGAGCATCGGCCTCGTCGGCACGTTATCGACCTCCTACAGCGATCCGTTCACCGTGGCGCGGCAGTTCGGATCGATCGACGCTGTCAGCGGCGGCCGCGCCGGCTGGAATGCGGTGACCTCGCCGCTCGAAGGTTCGGCGAAGAATTACGGCCGCGACAAGCATCCCGAACACGCGTTGCGCTACGAGATCGCCGCCGAGCATATCGAGATCGTCAAGGGCCTGTGGGATTCCTGGGACGACGACGCTTTCGTGCGCGACCGGCAGGTCGGCCGCTATGCCGATTTCTCCAGGATGCACCGGCTGAATTTCAAGGGTCGGTTCCATTCGGCCGAAGGGCCGCTCAATCTCGGCCGCTCCGCGCAGGGGCAACCTGTGCTGTTCCAGGCCGGTGGCTCCGATGACGGCATCTCGCTCGGCGGCCAGCATGCCGATGCCGTCTTCGCCAACGCCGCCGCCTTCGAGGAAAACCGCGAGCTGTCGCGCCGGCTCAAGGAAAGCGCGGTCGCGCACGGCCGCTCGGCCGACCACATCAAGATCTTCCCCGGTATCGCTCCGATCGTCGGCTCGACGCAAGAGGAGGCCGAGCGCAAGTACCGCGAGATACGCGACCTCGTCAGTGTTCATGAGGCGCTGCTCTATCTCGGCCGTTTCTTCGACCACCACGATTTCACTGCCTATCCGGTCGACGATCCGTTCCCCGAGTTGGGCGACATCGGCAAAAACAATTTCCGCTCCACAACCGATCGCATCAAGCGCGTCGCCAGGGAAAAGAAGCTCACGCTGCGCGAGGTCGCACTAGACGCGGCAACGTCGCGCAGCGAATTCATCGGCACGCCCGAAAAAATCGCCGACCGGCTGATCCGCTGGGTGGACGGTGGAGCCGCCGACGGTTTCGTGTTGGGCTTCCAGGTCATCCCGTCCGGTCTCGACGATTTCGAAGCCCATGTGCTGCCCATCCTGGAGAAGCGCGGCCGCCACGCGTGCAGCCAGATCGGCACGACGCTGCGAGACCATCTTGGCCTGCCCTTCAAGGATAGCCGCTATGCCCAGGCTCCCGCGACGCCAGCCACCGAGGAAGCCGCCTGATGACTTTTCAGGCACCTCCGCTCTCGATCACAACCGAAGCGGCAATCCTCGACCACGCACACGAATTCGTCGCGCTGCGCCGCAAGCTGCACAGCGAGCCGGAGCTGGCCTACAAGGAGAAGAAGACCAGCGCGCTGGTCGCGGCGCGCCTGCGGTCCTGGGGCTACGAGGTCACTGAGAACATCGGCGGCACCGGCGTGGTCGGCACGCTGCGCAACGGGCTTGGTGAAAAGAGCATCGGCATCCGCGCCGACATGGACGCCTTGCCGATCGTCGAGGCGACCGGCCTGCCCTATGCCAGCACCAATCCGGGCGTGATGCATGCCTGCGGGCATGATGGGCACACGGCGATCCTGCTGGCCGCCGCGCGCCATCTTGCCGAGACGCGGGATTTTTCGGGCACGCTGCGCCTGATCTTCCAGCCCGCCGAAGAAGGCGGCGCCGGCGCCAAGGCGATGATCGCCGACGGGCTGTTCGAGCGCTTCCCAGTCGACGCCGTCTTCGGCCTGCACAATTGGCCAGGCGTGCCGGCGGGCCAATTTGCCTTCCTCAGCGGCCCGGCCATGGCTTCCGTCGATCTCGCCATCATTCGCATCGTCGGCAAGGGCGGCCATGGCGCCAGGCCCAGCCACGCCGTCGACCCCATTGTGGCCGCCGCCTCGCTGGTGATGGCGCTGCAGACGATCGTGTCGCGCAATGTCAACCCGCTGGAGACGGCGGTGGTCACCGTCGGCACGATCAATGGCGGCATCGCCGCCAACGTCATCCCCGACAGCGTCGAGCTCAAAATCACCATCCGGACCTTCAGCAAGACGGTGCGCGAGCAGATCCGGACGCGCATCATCGCGCTCGCAGAGGCACAGGCGCAAAGCTACGGCGCAACCGCCGAGGTCACCTATCCGCGCGGCTATCCGGCGCTCGTCAACCACCCGGAAGAGACCGAGTTTGCCCGCCAGGTGGCGCTCCGGCATTTCGGCACCGAGCGGATCGAAACAAACTTCTCGCTGATCACCGCCAGCGAGGATTTCGCCTTCATGCTCGAGGCGCGGCCGGGCAGCTATCTCTTCGTCGGCAATGGCGACAGCGCCGACCTGCACAGCCCCGACTACGACTTCAACGACGACATCCTGCCTGACGCCGCGCGCTACTGGGTGGCATTGGTCCAGGACTATCTCGCCGCGAACGCGGCTCCGCGGACAAGCGAGCCGGCAACAGGGCCCACGCCATGACAGACAGCTTTCTCTACACGACACCGCTCGATCCGCGCGCAGCCCCACTTATCGAAGCGCTGACCTGGGAATACACGACGCGCTACGGCGACCATTTCGGCGAACCGGGCGAAGAGATGCGCCGCTATCCCGCCGAGCTGTTCGCACCCCCCAATGGAAATTTCCTGCTGTTGACACGCAACGGCGCGGCGATCGCCGGTGGCGCCTTCAAGCGCTATGACGAGCGCACCGCCGAGCTCAAGCGCGTCTGGACCCATATCGATCTGCGACGCCAGGGCCTTGCGCGCAAGGTGCTCGCCGAACTGGAGCTGCAGGCGGCGCGCCAAGGCTATACGAGGCTCTATCTGACCACGGGCTTCCGCCAGCCGGAGGCCGCCGGCCTATATCTCAACGATGGCTACACCGCCCTGTTCGACACCGCCGTCGACCCGGAAATCCACGGCACCCTACCCTTCGAAAAGGACATCAGCGCCCTGACCCTGGAATTCGGGCCGAGCGCGCTCGAACGCAAGGCAAGCTGATCCATCGATCAGGCACGTACACACGCCCACGAACCCTGAATAAGATAGATGATTTAACTCCTGAATTCTAAAAATATAAAAAGCAATGTCGTGTAATTCATCTTGATATCAATAGGGTCATCTAAGTTTACTTATACACATAAATTACCTGCTCGAAATACTACCCCGTTGGAGCGAGAGTGACCATGACAATGACGGCCGACATAGGCGAGGTAGCCTCCCCCAGAAATGTACCATTCACCTCCGACCGTCAGGGGTACAGGGTAGTGCCGGCGAAGCACCCCTGGCGCGTGGTCGGCACCGTCGTCGCCGTCGTGGTCATCTTCTTCACGCTGCAGTCGATCATGACCAATCCGAGATGGGGCTGGGATGTCTTTGCCCGTTTCTTCCTCTCCGAACCCGTGCTGGTCGGCCTTGGCCGAACGCTGCTCTTGACCGTGCTCGCCTCCGGGCTTGGCTTTTTCCTCGGGACATTGCTCGCTTTCGCCCGCGTGTCCGCCTCGCCGCTGCTGTCGGGCGTGTCGTGGGCCTATATCTGGCTCTTGCGCTCCATCCCGCTGATCGTGCTTTTGCTCGTCCTCAACAATCTCGGCTATCTCTATCCGACCATCAATGTCGGCGTACCATTCACCGGCCTTTTGTTTGCGCAATACAACACCGTCGAGGTGTTCAGTCCGTTCTGGGTGGCAGTGGTCGGGTTGAGCCTCAACCAGGCCGCCTTCTCGGCCGAGATCATCCGCGGCGGCATTCTCTCGGTCGACCAGGGCCAGCACGAGGCGGCGGCCGCACTCGGTCTGTCGCGGCGCCGGCAGGCACTGGGCATCGTGCTGCCGCAAGCCATGCGCGCCATCCTGCCCAGTGGCTTCAACGAGATCATCGGCTTGGCCAAATCGACCTCGATGGTCTACGTGCTCGCTCTGCCCGAGCTCTTCTACACCGTCCAGGTCATCTACAAGCGCAACCTGGAAGTGATCCCACTCCTGATGGTGGCGACCATCTGGTACCTGATCATCATGAGCGTGCTGTCGATCATCCAGCTCGGCATCGAGCGGCGGTTTTCGCGCGGCGCCGTGCGCACGCCGTCCGGCCCTCTCCTGCCCAGCCTCTTTGCCTTCTTGTCCGGCCGCCGCTCGGTACGGGTGGCCACTCCGGCGCCCTTTGTCCCACCGCCTTCGACCGCCGTTCGCAAGCCACTGGTAACCGCTGGCGAGAAACTGGCGCGGCAAGGTGTCGGGCGCATCGCAATTCGCGACGTCTCCAAGAGCTTCGGCGCACTGACGGTCCTCGACGGCGTCGATCTCGACCTGGCGCCCGGCTCGGTGACGGCGATCATCGGCCCGTCCGGCGCCGGCAAGTCGACGCTGCTGCGCACCATCAACCATCTTGAGCGCACCGACACCGGGTTCGTGACCATCGACGACGAGCTGGTCGGCTACCATCGCGACGGGCATACGCTCTACGAACTCAAGGAAGCGGCCATCCGCCAGCGTCGCGCCGCAATCGGCATGGTGTTCCAGAACTTCAACCTGTTCCCGCATCTGACCGTGATTGAAAACATCATCGAAGCGCCGGTCTCGGTGCAGGGTGTTGCACGCGCCGAGGCGATAGCGCTGGCAAAGGATCTGCTCACCCGCATCGGCCTGCCGGAGAAGGCCGACGCCTATCCGCGGCATCTGTCCGGCGGCCAGCAGCAGCGCGTCGCGATCGCCAGGGCGCTGGCGCTGAAGCCGAAGGTGCTGCTCTTCGACGAGCCGACTTCGGCGCTCGATCCCGAGCTCGTTGGCGAAGTGCTCGATGTCATCAAGGAGCTGGCGACCTCCGGTACGACAATGGTGATCGTCACCCACGAGATCGGCTTTGCCCGCGAGGTCGCCGACACCATCGTCTTCATGGAAGGCGGCAAGATCCTCGAGGTCGGGACGCCGTCCAGCGTCTTCACCACGCCCGCCCACCAACGCACGCGCGAGTTCCTCGCCAAGGTTCTCTAGCGACCGGAATTTCAGGGAAAACGCGCCGGCGCCATGTGCGAACCGCCGGCTTTCCAGGCTCCCCGTTCGGGGAGCGTCAACCCCGCACGTCCATCATGCAAGGAGAGACCCATGACTTTGTACAGGAAGCCGTTATCCCTCGCCTTCGGCGCGGTCCTATCGGCCATTACCTTTGCCTCCGTCGCCCAGACGGCGGAATTCGATCTCACCCCCGAACAGCCGGGCCGAATTCACACCGAAAGGAGCCAGAAGGCAGCCGCGGCAATCGCACCGAGTTTCAAATTCGCCAAGCAAGGCTATCTGACGGTCGCCACCAGCCCTTGGGATCCGCCGGTCGGCACCTACGCGACCGATGCCAAGACCGTGGTCGGTACCGATCCTGACATCACGGTGCTGATCGCCGAAACGCTGGGGCTGAAACTTGATCTCGTTCCGGTCGCCTGGGCCGACTGGCCGCTCGGCCTTGCCTCAGGGAAATATGACGCCGTCGTCAGCAACGTGACGGTGACGGAAGAGCGCAAGGAGAAGTTCGACTTCTCGACCTATCGGCAGGACGTTCTCGGCTTCTATGTGAAGGCCGACAGCAAGATCACCTCGATCAAGGAACCGAAAGACGTCGCTGGCTTGAGGGTGATCACCGGTGCCGGCACCAATCAGGAAAAGGTCCTGCTCGAATGGGACCGCGAGAATGTCGCGGCCGGGCTGAGGCCTGTCGAGGTCCAGTACTATGACGATTCGGCGGCAAGCCAGCTCGCCATCCAGTCGGGCCGCGCCGATGCCGAGTTCAATCCGAACGCCACGCTTGCTTACTCTGCCGCCGTCAGCGGCAAAACCAAGCTGGTCGGCATCGTCAGCGGCGGCTGGCCTCTGACCGCCGAGATCGCAGTGGCGACGCGCAAGGGCGGCGGTCTCGCCGATGCCATTACGCTGGCCATCAACGAGCTGATCGCCAGTGGCAAATATGGTGAGGTGCTGAAGAAATGGAGCCTGACCGCCGAGGCCATCGACCAATCGCACACCAACCCGCCCGGCCTGCCGAAGCCCAACAGCTGAGCCAAAACGCATTGAAGGCGGACGCAATCGGGGTCCGCCTCTTCCGTCATGCATGCGTGCGCACGACGTGCACAGGCAACACCGCGAGAAATTGGGAAATTCAATGTTCTTGAGAACCAAAGCGATACCGGCCTTCATCGGCATTTCGGCGTTCCTGGCAGCCTCTCTGGTGTCGCTCGCATCGGAGCCGTTTGACCTCAGCCCCCAACAGTCGGCGCGCCCGCGCGCCGAGAAAGATCCTGCTTTGATTGCGTTGATCCCGGCGCGTTTCAAATTCGTCGAGGACGGCGTTTTGACGGTTGGCATCGCTCCCGGTGGGACACCGCCGGTTGCCACCTACGCGACCGATGCGGCAACCGTCGTCGGGGCCGATCCTGATATCGCCCAACTTATTGCCGACAAGCTCGGCAGGAAACTCAACCTCGTTGCGGTGGCCTGGGAAGACTGGCCGCTCGGCCTGACGTCGGGAAAATACGATGCCGTCATCAGCAATGTCGGCGTCACTGAAGAGCGCAAGCTGAAGTTCGATTTTTCGAGCTACCGGCAAGGCCTGCACGGTTTCTATGTCAGGAATGACAGCCCGATCACCGCGATCAAGGAGCCGAAGGACATTGCCGGGCTGCGCGTCATCACCGATGCCGGCACGATCCAGGAAAAGATCATTCTGGAATGGAGCACGCTGGATGTCGAAGCCGGACTGAAGCCGGTCGAGATCATCTATCTCGACGACACCGCCGCATCGAGCCTGGCAATCCGCTCCGGCCGCGCCGACACGATTTTCTCGATGAATTCGGCCCAAGCCTATCAGGCAGCGCTGACCGGCGAAACCCGGTTGGTCGGAACCATCAACGCCGGCTGGCCGCTGACGACCGATGTCGGGGTCACCACGAAGAAGGATAGCGGCATCGCCGATAGCATCACCGCAGCGCTCAACGAGACCATCAAGGATGGGAGCTATGCGAAGGCGCTCGCAAGATGGAGCCTTTCCGCCGAACAGATCGCGCAGTCGCGGACCAATCCGCCGGGGCTGAAGAAGTACTAGGGGCTGGCATGGGACAGACCGCAAAAGGGAGGCAGCGGCCTTGACGTCAATCTCGTGCAGCATCCGCAAGCTCGCCTTCCTCACACCCGGCAACTATCCTGACAGTGATCCGCATTCAGGGCTTGAGAAAACACTCCAGCTGTTCGAGCTTGGCGAGCGGCTCGGCTATGATGGCGCCTGGGTGCGGCAGCGTCATCTCGAGCCCGGCATTTCGTCGGCGGCCGCCTTTCTGGCCGCCGCCACGCAACGCACAAGCCGCATTGAACTGGGCACCGCCGTGATCCCGATCGGCTACGAAAGCCCCTACCGCCTGGCCGAGGATCTTTCGACGGTCGACGTGCTGTCACGCGGCCGATTGAATGTTGGCCTGAGCGCCGGCTTCCCGCCGCATGCCGAGATCCTCGGGCCGCTTGTCTTCGACAGCGACTGGCGGAGTTTCGATTTCTCGCATGAGCGCGTGCTGCGCTTCGTCAACAATTTGCGTGGCGGTCCGATCGGCGAACCCGGCGCGATCATCGAATTTCCCGGCGGCCGCGTGCGCCCTCGCCTGCAGCCGCATGCACCCGGTCTCCTCGAAAGGATCTGGTATGGTGGCGGCTCGCTCAGATCGGTTGAATGGACCGGTCGCAATGGTCTCAACCTGTTGATCGGCAATGTCACATCCGGCGAGGGAACCGACAATTTCTTTGAAGCGCAATTGCACCAGTTGGAGACTTTCTTTGCCCAGCAAAGCGAGAGGCGAGCTCGCGTGGCGTTGGGCAGGGTGATCGTGCCGTTCGACCGCGCCGATGCAAGCACGAGGAAACGCTATGCCGACTATGCGGCCGGACGCCACGAGCGCACCTTGAAGGCGCATGGCGAGCGGCGGACGCTTTTTGCCCGGGACATCGTTGGCACATCCGAACAGATTCTGGAGCAACTTGCCAGCGACCCGATCCTGGACAAGGTAGACGAATTGCGGCTCGAATTGCCCTACGAATTCGAGCAGCATGAATACGAGCAGATCATCACAGATTTCATCGAGACCATCGCGCCGGCACTCGGCTGGCGGCGTTTGGGCCTGACGGCTTCGGCAGCAGAGACCCCGCTGCAGCTCCCGACTGCGGTCTTATGAGACTTCGACGCGACAGAACTGAATCCCCTGCCGATAGTTCCAGACGCTTGAAGTGGGCGGAAAGATTCTGGTCCGGACGGTGTTTCCGGCATGGCCTGATTCTTCCACAAGGGGGTGCGAAAGCGACAGGCGAAGTTTGGCTACACTCCATGCCCGTCAATCGCCGAGCAGTTCAAGATTCTCACTGCCTAAAAGGCCGTACGAGATAGCTGCTCATCTGGGCGCAGTGTTGCTGTGGTGCCGGTCTGCCCTGTTGTGACCTTCACGCCGCTCATTCAAAATTGTCCTTTGCGGTTCCGGAAGCAGTCGACTAGACGACGTCTTGGCCGGATGGCACCAGATCGCGGCTTGCCTTGATTGCCGCGATATGTTCGGGGCCTATGCCGCAGCAACCACCGATGATCGTCGCTCCCTGCTCCACCCACAGCTTCACCCATTTGAGATAGTTCTCGGGGTCCAGATCCTTCCTGATCTCCGAAATACCTGCATACGGCGTGTCGGAAGGCGGTTCGGGCAGAAAGGCATTGGCGTAGACGCCAAGTTCTATCTTGCGACTGCCCAATGCGACGATCGCCTTGCGGGACGCCACGACCGCCTCGCCCATGACCTCGGGCTGACTGCAATTGAACAAGATCCCCGATGCTCCGGCCTCGATCGTCGCCGCGACCGCATCGGCAACCGGCTCGCCGGATCGCAGCTCCGGCGGGCCGGCTCGCCCGTCCTCATCCTTCAGCGTGTAGGAGACAAAAATCGGCAAACGTGAGTTCTTGACCGCCGCGAGCGCCGTCAATGCCTCGGCGGTGGAGCTTTGCGTCTCGATGAGCCAAAGATCGATGTGGGGAGCAAGCCCCTCAACCAGGCTTTCGAGGATGCGCGGCGCCTCGTCGGGCTTGAAATTGCCCGGCCTGTAGCTTTCAAACAGCGGCGGCAACGACCCCGCGACCCTGATGTCGCCAGGCAGGCGGTCGGCGACTTCGCGGGCGATACGACCGGCGCGATCCGCAAGCGCGCGCCCCTCTTTCTCGAAACGCTCCCTGCCGATCATATGCGGCACCAGGCCGTAGGAATTGGTGGTGATGATATCCGCACCGCTACCGGCAAATGCCGTGTGCGCCTTGGTCACGAAATGCGGCGCCTCGATCAGCGACAGCGCCGACCACTCAGGCAACCGAAACGGAGCGCCCAGGCGTTCCAGAAGACGACCCATGCCGCCGTCCAGAATGGTGAAGTCGTTAAGGTGATCAGTCATGATTTAAGGTCCGTTGGATGTCAGCGAATGAGAAGCTAGACGGCCCGGTAGCCGCGGCCGAATTTCACTTCAAGCCTATGCTGGACGAGTTCGAGCCCGATCGAGAGCGCCCAATAAAGCACAGCCGCGGTCAGCAGCATTTCCATGTAGTGGAAAGTTGCGCGGCCGTAAGACTGGGCGAGAAAATTCAGCTCCCATAGGCCCATGATCGACACCAGCGAGGAATCCTTCAGCATCGAAATGAAATGGGCTCCGCCAGGCGGGATGATGACGCGCATGGCTTGCGGAGCGATGATCTTCCAGGCGATCACTTGTCGGGATAGCCCGAGCGACAAGGCCGCCTCGCGCTGTCCACGATCCACCGAGGAGATGCCTGCCCGGATCGTCTCGGCAAGATAGGCCGCATAGTTCAGCGAGAGTGCCAGAATACCGGAGGTAAACGCCGACAGAATGATGCCGAACTGCGGCAGCGCCAGATAGATCAGCAAGACCTGCACCAGCAACGGCGTGCCGCGAAAGAAAGACGCGTAGAATGTCGCCACGCCAAAGGCGACCGGATTGGTCGACAGGCGCCCGAGCGCGGTGAGTATTCCCGCGCTCACGGCAAAAATCATCGACAAGGCCGTCACCAGCAGCGTGAGCGCGACGCCTTGGACGAAGCCGTCTGGAGACAAACGCAAGCCGAGCATGAACGGCAGCTTTTGGCGGATGAGGCCGAAGTCGAGACCGAGGCTGCCGAGCCCAACGCATAGCACCAGAAACAGTGTCGCCCAGGTCAGCCAGACCTTGAACCGGAAACTCCATTTCTGCGTGATCGGCTGAACACCCCGCGTGACCGCGACGAGGTCTGCAGCGAGACCCGCCGAGCCGGGTTCAATCGACATTTTTTGTGATGTCCACGCCGAACCATTTGTTCGAAATGGCGGCGAGCTTTCCTCCCGTCTTCAGTTCCACGATGACGCGTTTGACCTCCGCGTCCCATTCCGGATCGCCCTTGTCGGTGACGATGGCGTTCGGCTCGGCAAACAACGGATCGCCCAGCACCTTGAGCTTGCCCGTTGCGTCTATCTGACCCTTGGCGGTGCCGGCAGAAGCGACGATGGCGTCAAGGCGCACGCCCGGTCCGAGGGCCAGATTCTGGAAATTCACGGTCTCGTCGCCCGGCACGACCTGCACGTCATGGAAGGGAAACTCGATCGCCGGTTGGCCGGGAATGGTGAAGTTGCGATTGACGTAGGCTTCGTATGACGAGCCCGATCCGACGCCGACGCGCTTGCCGGAAATGTCCGCCACGGACTTGATGGTCTGCTCCTGGGAATTGACCACAAGCACGGCCGGAACGCTGTAGTAGATCACCGGAAAGTTCAGCACCTTGGCCCGGTCTTCGGTGGGCGTCGTCGATGTGATGCCAACATCCCAGCGACCGGCCCACTTGCCGCCGACAATGGTTTCCCACCCGGGCGATTCCAGCTTCAGCTTGGCGCCGAGCTTTTCGGCGAACGCCTTCGCCACGTCGACATCGAAACCGTCCAGTTCGTTCTTGTCGTTGATGAAGGCAAAGGGCGGATAGTCATTGACCAGGGCATCGACCACGACACCGGTCTTGTGAACCCGGTCGAGTGTCTCACCGGCCTGGGCTGCCGACGCCGCCAAGGGACAGCGTCAACGCATAAGCAGCAATCTTCGAAACCGATATTTGCATGATTGGCCAAATCTCCTTGTTGAAGCAGAGATTTGCAGCAGTTCATCCGCGCCCTAAAGGTTGGATTTTTCAATTAATTTCGGCAATGACGAAAAACCATCCACCTTCTTTCAGCACCTCGCCATCGCGCCGACCGGATACAAGATCGACGAACTGACCGTCGACATCAAACGGGCAAAATCCTTTGACGTCGCCGGGTAACGGAGGGCTTGCGTTCTTGGCGCGGCTGAAGGCCGCGCCAATTGGCTTGTCGGCCCTTTCTCTCGCTTGCCTGTGCCAAAGACGGCTAGATCGAGAGCAGCAGCAATGACTCCGATCGTCTCATAGGAACCTTCTTTTTTCAAAAGCACTTGGGAGGCGATCAGTGATACTATCTGATCCGATCGCCTCATAACTTTTCGTCACGCCTGCGAACGCGCGTTCCCCTGCCGAAATTCCTGTCAGCTGCGATCGTCCATCCGCGCGAGGCTTATTTTCCGCTCATTGATCCTGCGGACCGCATCCATGACTGTCCGCGAAGCAGATGACGAGACGTTTGATTGCCCCTTCAGTACGCGGTGCACAGTGCCGACGCCAACGCTCGCCGCCGCGGCAATTTCCTTGATGGTTCCCAGCCGTTCGATCCCGATCGCCGGTTCGTATGTCATGTTTAACTCTCCTCGCCACAATGAGAAACGGGTGGCGGCTGCGCAGCCGCGGCTGCGCAGCCTCCTGCATCACGTCTTGCGGCTCTTCTGGCGATAGACGTCGGCAATCACGGCGGCGATAATGATCAGGCCCTTGATGATCTCCTGATAGAAAGCATCGACGCGCAGGAAGGTGAAGCCCGACATCATCGTGCCGAGAATGATCGTGCCGATCACCGTGCCCGTGATGCGGCCGACGCCGCCGGTCAGCGAGGTGCCGCCGATCACCGCCGCGGCAATTGCGTCAAGTTCGTACATCACACCCATTCCGGCCTGCGCAGTTTGCGCGCGCGATGCGGTGACGATGCCGGCGACGCCCGCGAGCAGACCAGCGACGGCATAGACCTTTATCAGGTGGCGCTCGACGTCGATGCCGGAGACACGTGCGGCCTGCACATTGGCGCCGATGGCGTAGGTGAACTTGCCATAGCGCGTATAGCGCAGCGCCACGTGGAAGATCACGGCGACTACCAGAAAAACCACCACCGGCCAGATGCCCGAGCCGATGAAGTTGAACTGGTCGGTCAGCCCCGACACCGGTTGACCCTTGGTGTACCACTTGCACAAGCCCCGCGCGGACACCATCGTGCCCAGCGTCGCGATGAAGGGCGGGATCTTGGTGTAGGCGATCAGCGCTCCGTTGAACACGCCAGCGAGCAGGCCGACTGCCAGTCCGACCAGGATCGGGATGACAAACGGCAAGTCGGTGAGCGAGGGATAGAGTGCTTTGGTCCAGGCCGACGATTGCGCCAGGCTGGCCGCGATCATGGCAGTCAGGCCAACCATGGAACCCGACGACAGGTCAATGCCGCCGGTGATGATGACCTGGGTGACGCCCACCGCAATGATGCCGATGACCGAGACCTGCAGGATCATGATCTTCAGGCGTTGCGCATTCATCAGGAAGCTCTGGCCGACGAAAATCCAGCCGAGCAGTTCGAACACCAGTGCAATTCCAAGCAAGATGAGAAGGATGTTCGCTTCGACCGGCAGTCGGCGCCTGTTGGCCCCGATCCCAGTGAAAACGGCGGGTCCCGGCAATGTGCTGTTCGTTGACATGTTGTATCCTCCCTAGTTGTGTTTGGGTCCTATTTCGAAGCCAGTTCCATGATCTTGACCTGTGTCGCCTCCGCCCGATCGAGAATCCCCGTGACGTGTCCTTCGTGCATGACCAGGATGCGGTCGCTCATGCCAAGCACCTCGGGCATTTCCGACGAGATCATCATCACCGCCACGCCATCGCGCGCGAGTTCCGTGACCAAGCGATGAATCTCGGCCTTGGCGCCGACGTCGATGCCGCGTGTCGGCTCGTCGAGGATGAGAATCCTCGGCTTGGTCAGGAGCCAGCGCCCAATCAACACCTTCTGCTGGTTGCCGCCGGACAGGTTTTCGATGCGTTGCGCGAGATTTGGCGTTTTGACGCGCAGCGTTTCGCTCATCAGCGTGCAGGCGCTGGTGATGCCCTTTTCGGCCACGAAGCCGCGTGACACGTAGTCTTGCTGCAGGACGGCGATCTGCATGTTCTCGAGGATGTCGAGGATGAGCAGGCAACCGGTTTCCTTGCGGTCCTCGGTCAGCAGCGCCATGCGGTGACGAATTGCGACGTTCGGCGACGAGATGGTCACCGGCTTGCCGTGGATCTCTATGGAACCCGAACTCGCCGGCGTCACACCGAAGATCGCTTCGGCGACGTTGGAGCGGCCCGAACCCACCAGTCCGGCGACGCCCAGGATTTCGCCGGCGCGGATATCGAAGGAGACGTCGGTGAAGACCCCGGCGAGCGTCAGGTTCTTCACAGACAGCACGACCTCGCCGATCGGGACTTCCTCCTTCGGAAACATCTGTGTGATCTCGCGCCCGACCATCATGCGGATGATGTCGTCACGGGTCACATCACTCGAAAGGTGCGTGCCGATGTAGCGGCCGTCGCGGAACACCGAGAACTCGTCGGCGATCTCGAACAGCTCGTTCATCTTGTGGGTGATGTAGATAATGCCTTTGCCTTGCGCTTTCAGGTCGCGGATGATGGTGAACAGGTGGGAGACCTCGCGCTCGGTCAGCGCCGATGTCGGTTCGTCCATAATCAGCACGTCAGATTCGTAGGAGACGGCCTTGGCGATCTCGACCATCTGCCGGTTGGCGACGGTGAGATCGCGCACCTGCACCTGCGGATGGATGTTGATGTTGAGCCGCCGGAACAGATCCGCCGTCATCCTGTTCATTGTGGTATGGTCGACGAGGCCGAAGCGATTCAGTGGCTCGCGCCTGATCCAGATGTTCTCCGCCACCGTCATGTAGGGCATCAGGTTCAGTTCCTGATGGATCATGGCGATGCCGTTCTCGAGTGCGTCCAGCGGCGACTTCAGCTGGATAGGCTTGCCGCGCAGATGCAATTCACCGCGGTCGGGATGATAGATGCCGGCGATGATCTTCATCAGCGTTGACTTGCCCGCGCCGTTCTCGCCCATCAGTGCATGAACCGTTCCGGGCCGCAGCCTGAACGACACGTCGTCCAGTGCAACGACGCCGGGAAATTCCTTGCGCGCGTTCTCGATGGTCAAAAGATATTCGGAACCTGCGGCCGAAGCCCTGTCGCGGGCGGCGGCCGGTGTCGATGCACTGCTCATGGCGTGCTCCTCCTCCTGGGGGTGATTTTCGGCTGGGCGCGCGGATGCGCGCCCAGAGAGTTTTGGCCAAGCAGGATCAGTTCTTGCTCTGGTAGGTCGCCAGATTGGCCGGCGTTACCAGCTCGAACGGCACGAAGACCTTCTGGTCGACCTTCTCGCCCTTGGCGAGCTTCAGCGCCGCGTCGACCGAACCAAGGCCCTGGCCGGCGGCGTTCTGGAACACGGTGACGTCGAGGTCGCCGGCAGCCATCACGGCAAGCGCATCCCCGGTTGCGTCGACCCCGCCGACTAGCATCGTCTTCATGTCGATTCCGGCGGCCTTCATCGCCTGGATGGCGCCGATCGCCATCTCGTCATTGTTGGCGACGACGGCGTCGAACTGGATGCCGGCCGACAGCCAGTTGCTGACAAGGTCGGTGCCCTGGGTGCGCGACCAGTTGGCGGTCTGCTCCTCGACGATCTTCATGAACGAGCATTCGGGCGTCGCGATCACGTCGTGGATGTCCTGTGTGCGCTGGCGTGCCGCCTGATTAGACAGTTCACCCATCATCACCACGATGTTCGCTTCGGTCTTGCCGGCTTCCTTGAGCAGCCGGCAGATTTCCTTCGTTTCCAAAGTGCCCGACTCGACCTCGTTCGACGCGACGAACGCCTGCTTCTCCGGCAGTTTGTCGACGTTGACCGGTTGGCGGTTGACATAGACCAGAGGAATGCCAGCATCGGCCGCGATCTTCGACATCGCCGTTGTCGCGTCCGTGTCGACCGGGTTGACAATGATCGCGCTCACGCCCGAAGCGATGAAGTTCTGGATCTGGCTCTGCTGCTTGGCGACGTCGTTCTGTGCGTCCTCCACCTGTAGCGTCACGCCGTTAAGCGTCTTGGCATAATCGATCATGCCGTTGCGCAGAACGGTCAGGAAGTTGTCGTCGAACTGCGCCATCGATACGCCGATGTTCTCGGCCGGCGCCGAGGTTGTCATCAGCGCCGAGATTGCGGCGCCCAGAATCAGTTTCTTCATGTCAGTTCCTCCATTTTAAGGCGTCCGGTGCGCCCGATCCTCCCGGAACTCCCCCGGTTCGGGGGTCGTATCGAAACGGCAAGTGCCTCAGCGCCAAGGCCTCGGTGGCAGTTTTGCCGTGACGAAATCCATGTTCACCCGCGTCCGCGCCTGAAAGGTTAGAAGACGATCGTCTTGTGGCCGTTGAGCATGACGCCGGTCTCCAGATGCAGCTTGACCGCACGCGCCAGCACCCTGCTTTCGATGTCGCGGCCGATCACGCGTTCGGTCTCCTGGTCGGTGCCACAACCTCGGCGTTCAGCCATCCGACCTTGATCTGGCAGAGGATGTGCGGGAGTGCCTGGTCGAACTTTGAGACCATGACGACGATCGACGAGCGCGGCGCCTTCATGCCGAAGCGCTCGATAGGCGATTTCAGCGCCCCTTCGATATCGTCCTTTACCGCACCGGTCGGTGCCGCGACCGCGATCCGCATGAAGAAACGGCTTGTCTGGCGCTCCAGAACTGGTTGCGCTTGGCAATGTTGGCGCCCATCGCCGCAAGGTCGGTGGTGACGCCGGCCACGATGCGGGGGTGGTCGTCGCACGAAAGGCTCAGTACATGGATCTTGTCCGCCACGGTGTGATCGCTTTGGTGCGCAACGAGCGTTCATGAGACAGGCAGGCCATCGAAAAAGCGGCGCAGTTCGCCCGCTTCGATACCGACGACGTGGCGCTGCTCGGGGTAGATGCCGCTGCGCACGTCGGCGGCGAACTCGGAGAACGCCGCGATGCGCTCGCGCTGCAGGCGGTCCAACTCGGCTGCGAAGTTGCGATAGGCCTTGGCGTGCCTGGGCACGTGGCCGCGGTTTTGGCCCAACAGGTCGTCGCCGAAAAGATATTGGCAATCGCAGCCGGTTCCAGCACCCATGGAAACCATGAACAGTGACGTGCGCTCGCTGATGGCGGCCGCGACCTCGGCCGGCACCACCTCGATTTCCGCGCCGAAGGCGCCGGCCGCTTCGTACGCCTTGACCGCGTCGAATATTTTGAGGGCACTTTCGGCCGACTTGCCGACTGCCTTGAAGCCGCCTGTCCAGGTGGCCCGCGACGGGATCAGCCCGACATGGCCGATTACAGGAATGGCTTCGTCAGCGAGCCGCTTCACGGTGGCCAGGCTGGCGCTGCAATAGACGGCGTCGGCGCTCGCCTTGTAGAGCGCGAAAGCCCAGCGTACAAAATCGTCCGCCGTGCCGACTTCGAAGAAATTGACGCCCGGCACCGCAAACAGGCTTGGCGCAACCTCGCGGAACTGCGGAAGAACCATCATCTCCGGCGGCACCGAGACCATGTCGACGCCGGCTTTCTCGGCAGCCTCCAACTCTTCCAGCGTCTCCACGCGGATCATCGTGAACTGGTACTTGCCTTTCATGGCGCGGATATCCGCTACTGTCGGTCTCTTCCTGCTCATCGGCTGCCCCTCCCATTTTGCGTAATCATGCCGCCAGCAACGCCTTCGTTTTCACCAGAGCGACGTCAGTTTCGAGGGCCCGGCCGCCTGCCTGATGCCAGGCGAATGTCGCGGGCCAGGGCGTGGCCGGGGCCGATGCCGCTCGCCGAAAGCAGATGTCCGTCCCCCGCCTGCGCCGCAGGCCTCAATCCAATCGGTCACCTTCATCTGCGCGGATCTTGTCTGGGTCAAAGTTCGGAGGCGGCGGCGGACCGCCGCCTCCGTAGCCTTGGGAGGCTGGTGGTCTGAGGCAACCTTGGTTTCGGCGTGGAACTGTTCGCGACACCGCCGCGCCATCGGCGGCAGATCGCGCTTGATGACAAGGGCAGTCTTCGTCGCGCCACTGGCGCAGGAAGGCCTATTTCGCGGCAGCCGGTCGGAGCGGACGGCGACGGCAGGTCGCGTTTGATCAGACAGTTCAGCTTCGGCAGCGCATGGCACGATCCCATCGGGATCGTGTGGTGCTCACCGGCGCGCTGCGCTTCGCGCCCTATCAGAACCCAGTCTCGTTTCGTCGGACTATAGTCTTCGGCTGTGGCGGCTGCGCTGATCATGACCTTCCTTTTCAGGCTGGAACCAAGACTGATAAGCTTTCCTGAAAGAGAGCTACCAAATTCAATCATTTCCATCAACGCCACTTGCAATTTTTCTATCATCTACTATCATTCTTTCGAAATCCTCAAAAGGAGACTGCCTTGGCCAAGCGCCCAACGGTTTCGGATTTGGCCCGGGCATCAGGGGTCAGCGTGGCGACGGTCGACCGGGTTTTGAACAACCGCCTGCCGGTGCGCGAGGAGACAGCGCAGCGGGTCTATGAGGCGGCGACCGTTATCGGCTACCACGCCGTGACCCTGATCAAGCAGCGGATCCGCCAAGATCTCCCGGAATACCGGCTGGGCTTTCTTCTGCAGAAGCCCGAGCAGCATTTCTACCAGGAGTTTGCGCGCGAGTTGGAGGCCGCGACGATCCATGCGCCGCGGTTCCGCGGAATTCCGGTTATCGATTTCTGGTCGAGCCAGGCTCCCGAGGACATCGTTGTTCATCTGGAAAAACTGGCAGCAAAAACGAATGCCATTGCATTGGTTAGCCCTGATCATCCGACGATCACGGTCGCCGTGGAAAGCTTGAAGGCCCGCGGGATTCCGGTGTTTTCACTTCTGTCCGATTTCGCTCCAGGCGTTCGCGAAGGCTATGTGGGCCTCAACAACCGCAAGGTAGGACGCACCGCCGCGTGGATGATCGCGCAATGCGCCAGGCGGCCGGGCAAGGTCGCCGTGTTTGTCGGCAGTCATCGCTTTCACGGCCAAGAGTTGCGCGAGATCGGCGTGCGCGCCTATTTTCGGGAGCATGCGCCGGATTTCACTGTGCTTGAGACCTTGGTCAATCTTGAAACGGCCGGTCTTACCCATCAGGCGATGCTCGACCTGCTCGAGAGGCATCCCGATCTCGTCGGATGCTACATAGCCGGTGGTGGCATGGAGGGCGCTATCACGGCAGTGAGAACGGCCATGCCCGCCCAGCCCCCGGTCTTGATCTGCAACGAGATAACGCCCGAGTCACGCGCCGCACTCGCCAACAACATCATCACCATGGTGCTCGCAACGCCGCTGGCCCGGCTGAGCAGCGATCTCGTCAATCTCATGGCGCATGCCATCCAGGACGGCGCCGCCAACGCGCCGGGACAGACTTTCCTGCCCTTCGACATCCATGTGCCGGAAAATATCTAGGCGTCCCTGCAATAGAATCTATCATGGATGATAGAAAATAATCACGGCGAGTTGACTGTATCTTGCCGCCGGATGATGGGATCGGCAGCCGCGCCGGTGAAAATGACCGGCATCAAAACGGGAGGGAATATCGGATGCCAACTGCTCGATTGCCGTCGTTCGCACTCAACCATATGGCAGCGCCCTCGCTGCGTATGGACGCGTTCTTCGCGCTCTGCCGCAAGGTGGGTGCGGCGCAGGCGGAAATCCGCAACGATCTTGCAGGCAACGCCATCATGGACGGCACGCCCGCGGCCGAAATCGGCGGCCAGGCCCGCAATGCGGGAGTGTCCCTGATCAGCATCAACGCGCTGCAGCGCTTCAACGAATGGACGCCGGCCCGCGAGGCCGAGGCGATCGAACTCGCCGACTATGCGCAGGCCGCAGGCGCGGCAGCGCTGGTCCTCGTTCCGGTCAACGATGGCTCGGGACGGGCGGACGGGGAACGTCAGAAGAACGCAAGGACTGCCCTTCGAGGCCTGAAGCCGATCCTGAGCGACCGCGGCGTGGTCGGCCTGGTCGAGCCGCTGGGCTTCGCCATCTGCTCCCTGCGCTCAAAACGAGAGGCGGCGGACGCCATCGCGGACATCGACGGCGTGGGCGCCTTGGGGCTGGTGCACGACACATTTCATCATTTCCTCGCTGGCGAGCCGGCGCTGTTTGCGGAGATGACCGGCCTCGTCCACATTTCGGGTGTCGCCGATGAGGAGGTGGGGGTCGACGACATGCGCGATCCGCATCGCGTGCTCGTGGATGAGAAAGACCGCCTCGACAATATCGGCCAGATCCGTGCATTGCAAAGCGCGGGCTACGCCGGCCCCCTCTCCTTCGAGCCATTCTCGCCGGCTGTCCATGAACTCGATGACCCCGCACGCGCGCTCGCCGACAGCATCGCTTTCATTCGAGCCCGGCTGTAAGCGATGTGTTGCAACGTTTTGATTACCGGCGCTATGGCGACATTTTCGAAGGATTAGATGGTCAAGGGCCGCCAGTTCGACCAGTCAGTGATCCTGCTATGCGCGCAGCCGCGATCATCCTAAACGGCATCGAAATGGTAATGGCCCGTACCGAGCTTCACCAACTGGTCGGGCGGGAGGCCTGTGAAGATCGCACCCACCCCCATGTTATTTGCTGACCGGGGGATGCAGCCTTGTGTCGAGGGCAAATGCTTCCTGGAACTTGAGCGTGTAGGAAGTTGCCGCCTCGCTGGCCACGAAGATGAGGTTCCAGCTATATGAAGAGACCGCGCTTGGCATAGCCACGATGGGATGTTTCATCAAGAGGTCATCCCCGAATGCCTGCTGACCCGCGCTTGGTATGCCGGGGCGCAGCCAGTTCGGATTGGGCACGCTTGCAGGATCGACGACATGGATAGTCGATGCATCGCTGAGGACAGCGGCGGTTAATGTGTGGGCAACTGTGTCGAGGGCGCGAAAACCCTTATGCACGGCGACTTCGAGGATAGCCGTGGCGGGATCGATCGAGCAGTACACTGCTCTTACGCCCTTGCTGTTCCAGCGGCCGCCGACCCGATAGGCACCTTCGCCACTATTCCATGTCGCGGCATGGACGGCCTGGTCGAGCCGCCACGCAATGAGTTCCGTTCCTCCGAGCGCTATCGGCAGAGGCGTCATGCATAAACGCCGTATTCAAGCCGCTCCAGATAGTCTTCGACCAGTTCCACGCCGGCGGGAGTGCCCAGCAGATCGATCGGACGGCGCTGGTCGAGACCGACCGCCGGGCGCTCCAGCCATTGTTCAGCTTCCGCCTGCGTGCCGAGGACATCCGTCGCTTTCGCCAGGATCTCTGCGAATTTCCAAGTCCGTCCGCTCTGCTCCTGGCTAAGGGGCTTGGATGGAGCGTCTTTGCGGCGCTGCCAGGTTCGCAGGCTCATACCAACGGCCTTTTCGAGCGACGCCGTCTTGTTGATGAAGACCAGTTGTCCGACGAGGTGGTTTAGCGCTGAGGCCGGCAGACCGAGTAGAAGCAGCTCATGCGCGTCAAGGGCACTGGTCAATCGACGCGACAATATACGGGACCCGCCAAGCAGTGCTTCCACCCGTTGGAGACCGCCGCCTCTCGCTTCCGTAACGACTTTATCCGCCGTAGTCGCCATGTTCGCCTCCTGTGTCAACTGTCGCGTCAAATATGACAGTTGACGTCCGAGATTTCAAGTGCGTGCGAATTGATCTTTGAAGGGCCGAGCACCCGCCCCAAAAACCACCCAGGCAGACGAGGTTTGAAAGTTGTTCTGCGAAGTTCGAAGAATCTTGGGGCATGCGGCATGTCGCCGTCAGGCTCCTGCCGGCAGGAGCCGCCTCATAAGGAAGACATTCATCTGCAGGCTAGTGGAAACGCTAGGGTCTGCTTCCATTCCTAGGTGCGGGTCTTGGGCTTTCGACCGTTGAGGTAGGGACTGCCGTCATCTGCGACGGCGGCGGAGAAAAGCGCGGCAAAGAACGGAATGCAGGCTGCCCCAATTGCCCCGGCGCGAGGCCCCAATCGGGACGCCTCGACAGGCGCAGCCTGCAAGCCGCGCGATGGGCCAAGGATTGGCTGGCGCAAGATCGCGCTCACCAGCTTGTTTGTCACCGGTTCCGGAAGCCGTCCCCCAAGGACGATCAGAGCCGGGTCGAACATGGCCGTTACCACACGCACGGCCTCGCGAAGCTGCTCGCCGGCCCGTTCAACCCACACTTCCAACGTCGCTTCGGCCTTGTCCGGCAAATGCTCAAGATCGGGAAAATCGCCGACGACGAAGCCGGCCTCATTGAGGATGGCCAAGAGGTCCTGGCCTGACGGGCGGGGATGGTCGTAGGGATAGAGAACTCCCGGTAGACAGGCGTTTCCATTGACGCCGCGGTAAGGTCGTCCGTCAATGACGACCCCTCCTCCGACACCGTGGCCGATGTGAATGCAGAACATGGGATCGGGCTGCGGTATTCGGCCGCCGAAAACATACTCTCCGAGCGCCGCGGCTGTTCCATCGTTCTCGATGTAATATGGCGCCTCGAAAGTCGCCTTAAAGGCTTTGTCTGCCTCGCCGTCATCAAAAGCGGGAAAGAAGCTGTGCGCCTTGAGGATATTCGACATCGTGCCAAAATTGCCGGGGACCGAGCAGCCGATTCCGAGAAAACGATCCTTGAACACGCCGAGGTCCGCGAGCATGACCGCGATTGTCACCTGCGCCGCCCTGGCCACAGACAAGGCCGTGCTGGTCTCTATGTCGACCGACCGAGAGGCAAGAATCTTACCTGCCAAATCGACGATAGCCACCTCCATGTGGGAGACTGAGAATGTTATCCCGGCCGATAGAAGCCTGTCAGCACGCAAGCTCAGCCGACGACGGGGCTGGCCCTGCGCGCCGGTACGCTCGGCCACCTCGATCAGAAGACCCATCTCGATCAGATCGGCAATCAGCCGTGTTATCGAGGCGCCGGTCATGCCGGAACGCTCGGCCAGCTCGACGCGCGCGACCTCCTTGCCTACGAAGATCAGTTCGACCAGCCGTCGTTGGTTCCGTGAAAGGTCGAGCCGTTTCAAGAGGGTTCCTCAATCGCAGTTCACAAACAGCTATTGCCATATATATTAAATTACGCAATGTAATTAAACTGTCATGGGCTCCCTATAAAAAGAGCTCAACCGGGATGGCCGGAAACACCGAATCGGAGAACACCATGCATCAGATCAAACGCGTGTTTGCGGCCACCGCCATGCTGGTGGCGATGGCTTTTCCGGCTGTGGCCGACAACCTTGTCGTCTATTCGCCGCAGGGGGAAGAGAACGTCCAGTGGATTACCGACCAAGCCAAAGCCGCCGGTCACGACGTGCAGTTTCTGCGCGCCCCCGGAGGAGAACTCTTCGACCGGCTGATCGCCGAGAAGAACAACCCCCAGGCCGATGTCGTGCTCGGCATGGTCGATACGTCCATGGCTCTGCTCAAGAAGAACGGTCTGTTTCAGGCGTACTCACCTGCCTGGGCGGCGGACCTCCCGGCGCAATACAAGGACGCAGAAGGCATCGTCCACAAATTCTGGAGTACACCTGTCATCATCGCCTATGACCCCGACAAGCTTCCCGAGGCGCAGGCCCCGAAAAGCTGGCTCGACCTGACGAGGGAGGAATACAAGGGTAAGTACGTGATCGGCAACACAGCCTGGCAGACGACGCGGATCTATTTGGCAGGCATCTTGGCACGGTTCCTCGACGACAAGGGCGAAGTCACTCAGGCCGGATGGGATTTTCTCAACGCATTTTATGCGAACGCGATCGTCGTCGGTGACGCGGATGCTCAAAAGGAGGCGTTCAAGTCCGGTGGGGCGACCATCAATCTGAACTGGCTCGGCGGCGCTATGAAAATGGCAAACGAGCTCGGCACCCAAGTCAGGGTCATTGACACGGAAGGCGGTACCCCGGTCATCTCCGAAGGCGTGGCGATCATGGCGGGAACCGATCAGCTGGAGCAGGCAAAGGGCTTTGTCGACTGGTTCGGCTCGGCCGATGTCATGGCCGCCTATGCCAAGCAGTTCGGCCAGGTTCCGGTGCTGCCTGCCGCACTCGCGAAATCGCCGGCCGCAGTGCAGGCAAACGCGAAATTGGTCAAGGCGCAGCCGATCGACTGGGACGCGATCGCGCCCAAACTTGATGGCTGGTTGCAGAAGGTCGAGCTGGAGATCCGGTGACGATCTCGTTTGGGCAGCCCTGACCGCCCGGCTTCACGAGGAGCACGACCATGGCCAACCCAATCCTGAACATCGACAAGCTGCATATTGGTTATGGCGACAACATTGTCGTTCGCAACCTGTCGATCGATATTCACGAAGGCGAGTTCGTCTCGCTGCTCGGGCCTTCCGGCAGCGGCAAATCCAGCGTCCTGCGGGCCATCGTCGGCTTTCATTCAGTCATGAGTGGGCGGATCGTCCTGGATGGGAAAGACATCACCAATGCGCCGCCGGAGCGCCGCAATGTCGGCATTGTCTTTCAAAATTACGCGCTGTTTCCCACGATGACAGCGTTCGAGAACATCGCGTTCGCGCTGCGCGTGGCGAAGCTGCCGGAGAGCGAGATTGGCCGGCGCGTCGGCCAGATCGCCGAAACGTCGGGCATCACCGAGCAGTTGCAGAAGAACCCGGCCAACATGTCGGGCGGGCAGCAACAGCGCGTCGCCATCGCGCGCGCGCTCGTCACCGGCTCGAAGGTGCTTTTGTTCGATGAGCCGCTGTCCAATCTCGACGCCAAGGTGCGGGTGACGATGCGCCACGAGATCAAGCGGCTGCAGCGGGATTTCGGCTTCACGGCAGTCTTCGTCACGCATGACCAGGAAGATGCGCTCACCATGTCGGACAAGATCGTCGTGTTAGCAAACGGCAGCGTCGAACAGATCGGTGATGGGCGCACGCTTTACCGAAACCCCGCGACGCCGTTCATCTGCGAGTTCATCGGCGCGGCCAACGAACTGTCCGCGCCGCTTGCCGCTCGGATACTGGGCCGCGCTATCGAGGGGCGCTGCTTTGTCCGCCACGAAGACGTGGTCGTGGGCCGAGCGATATCAGGCGGGTTTCCGGCGAGCGTCCGCCATGTGGAGTTCCTAGGCGCCCACAGCCGCATCGACCTCGATGCCGACGGGCATTCAATCTCGGCGGCTAGGATGGGCAACGAGTTGCCCGAAATCGGCGAGACCGTGTCCTGGGCCATCCGGCCCGGCTCGGCCCATATTTTCGAAGGAGCAGCCCTTTGAACCGCGCGGCTGGCGTCGAGCGCGTTGCCTATTGGGTCGCGTTGGCGACCCTGATCTGGGCCGTTGTCACCTTCATGATCGTGCCGCTGTTCGCCTCGCTTCAAGCGGCATTCTTCAAGGAAGGCAGCCTGGCTGTCGGTCAGATCATAAGCGAACTTTCAGCATCCCGCAGGGTACGCATCGCATTTTGGAACACCGTTTGGATGACGGCGGCAACAATGATCACGGTCACCGTTGTCGGGGTTTTCCAGGTGGCGGTGCTTGAGTATTTTCACGTGCGAGGTCGTGCGCTCCTGAAAATCGCCTATGCGACACCGCTGGTCTTCGGCGGCGTCGTTGCGGCGGCTGGCTATAATTTCACCTATGGTCCGGGCGGCGCGCTGACACTTATGGTCAAGGCAGTCTTCCCCAGCCTGCCGCGAGACTGGTTCATCGGCTGGTTTGGCGTGCTCTTCACACATACCTTCCTGATGACCAGCTTCTACTTTCTCTTTTTGCGCGCCGCGATGCGCCGCGTCGATTATGCAACCATCGAAGTCGCGCGCAGCATGGGAGCCTCGGAAGCAACGATCCTGTGGCGCGTGGTTCTGCCCGTGATCATGCCGACGCTGCTCGCCGTAACCCTGCTCACCCTTTACACCGCGATCAGTTCCTTCGCCGCGCCGCAAGTGCTGGGCGGCCGCGACTTTTACATGCTCAGCCAGGTGGTGCTGACGCTGAACAGCCTGCGTCGCCCCGACATGGCAGCCCTGCTGGCGCTCATCATGGGTGTGTGCCTCATGAGTGTTATCCTCTTGTCGCAATATTACGAAGCACGCGGCTCCTATATCGGCGGCGCGAAGGCGACCGCACCAATTCAACTGCGCAAGATTCGCAATCCGATCGGCAACGCGGTCCTGCAAGTCTTGGCCCATCTGCTTGTGGCCATCTATGTGGTCCCGGTCGCCCTGGTGGTGCTCTTCTCCTTCGCCCCGGCCGCCAGCATCGGCGTGGAGGTTATCCCGTCCAGCCTGACGTTGAAGAACTATGCACGCGTCTTCACCGAAGGCTCTGCCTTTTTGCCGTTCTTCAACTCGATGCTGATGGGCCTTGTCGCCGTTCTGGCGGCGCTTGGCGTTGCCCTGTTTGCCGTGCCCGTCATTGTGGGTCGGCGCAATTGGCTGACGCGTGTTCTCGACCTTAGTTTCTTCCTGCCCTGGGTGGTGCCCAGCATTCTGCTCGCGGTCGGGCTGATCCTCACCTTCGACACACCAAACCCGCTCGTCGGAAACGCGGTGCTTCTCGGCGGCTACTGGCTACTGCCGATCGGCTACGCCATCGTCGCCTTGCCGCTGATGGTGCGATTCCTGCGGGCGGCCTTCAGTGGGATCGATCCGGCCTATAGCGAGGCAGCCCGCTCGATGGGCGCCACAGGCTTATACCGCTATCGCCGCATCATCCTGCCGCTGGTGGCGCCGACGGCGATCCTCGTCGCCGGCATGGCCTTCAACGAGCTCCTATCGGAATACCCTCTGTCGGCCTTCCTCTACAACGTCAACAACAAGCCGCTGCCGATCGCGATCGTCGACAGCGCGCTGTCTGTCGATCCTGAGCAGGGCGCGCTCAACCTCGTCTACGTCACGCTGATCATGGCGTTTTCACTGGCGATCATCCTGCTGGCCGAGCGTATCGGTCTGGGCAAAGGCCCCGAAACCAACACACTGTAGAAAAGGACATCAATCCATTGGATACCTGCATCACCGTCTGGCATTGGCCGCACCAGGAACGTTGGTACGACGAGGGCATTCGCAATTCGCTGGCCCTGATCAAGGAAGCTGGCTTCACACATATCAACTGGAACCCCGACTCCGGCAGTTCGTACTGGCTGGCCGACGCCGAAATCGAGTTCACCAGCAACATGGTGGCCGCCGCCGGGCTGAAGGTGCACTCGGTTCATGCCAGCAATGGCCGCAATCCGGTCAGCGAAATCGGTCACAACAACCCTGGTCCGTTTGCGCTTGAGATGCGCAAGGACATCCTGTCGCTGCATGAATGGCAGCGCCTAAGCGGCGTCGAGCTGTTGCGCAACCGGATCGATCTGGCGGCCGCCTTTAAATCCCCGAATGTGGTTCTGCACATCGATATCACCGACGACGTCTTCCGCAACGAAGCCTCGGAACGAGAGTTCTTCAAACCCTTGTTCCGTTCTCTCGATGAGATTCAGCCCTACTGCTTGGAAAAGGGCGTGCAGATTGCGGTGGAAACGCTGCTTTGCGCCACCGCCCAGAACTTCCTCAATCTTTTTGATCGCCTGTTCGCCCGATACGGCAAGGAATTCATCGGCATCTGTTTCGATTGCGGCCACTGGGAACTGATCGAGCCTGGCAAGCTAACTGTCCTGGAGCGTTTCGGGGATCGTCTCATCGCGACCCACATTCACGACAATTTTGGCGCAATGGACAACCATCTCCTGCCGTTCGACGGCAGGCTGGATTGGCACGCTATAGCCGCTGCGATCGCGGCGACCGCTTACCAGACGCCGCTCAATTTCGAGACGCCGATGGATCGGTACGGGATTCCAGAGCCCGCCTATTATCGCCGCGCTCACGGCGTCGCGCTCAAGCTCGAGGAGATGGTTGTCCATGCGCGCGCGAGGAACACCGCATGACGAGCGCTGCGCTCAACGTTCGTCTCGCGACCCTTCACGATGTCGTTTCCAAGGTGGCGGCATTCAGCCTGGAGCGATTTCATAACCGGGATAAGTGGACCATCGAGACCAAAGGGTCTGCCGACTATGTCAGTGCCGTCGATCGCGATGCCGAAACGCTTGCTCGGCGACTGCTGACAGATGACGTCCCAGACGACCTCATCGTGGGCGAGGAGCAGGGCGGTGATGCGACGGGCGACTATTGGCTGATAGATCCAGTGGACGGTACAGCCAACTTTGTCAGTGGGATGCCAATTTGGGCGGTGTCGATCGCCTACGTTCTAGACGATGAGCCCGTGCTGGGCGCGGTCGCTCTGCCGGCGCTTGGAACCATCATGTGGGCCGCATCGGACGGCCCGCTCAATGTCACGGGACCGTTGCGGATGATAGAGGGGAGCGCGTCAGCCGCCTTCGGGATCGGCCGCAACCGGGTGTGGCCGACGGCGCATCGACTAGAGATAGAAACTGAAATCGAAGCTATCGGCCATCATGTGGTCAGCTTGGGCAGTTGCGCGGCTTCCCTGGCTTTGGTCGCATCGGGTCGTCTAGCCGGCTACATTGAGCACGGAACCAACCTTTGGGACTGTGCAGCTGGACATGTTCTTTGCCTTGCGGCGAAACGACCTTCCGCGATTATCCATGATCGGGCCGGGCACAAAGTTGCGATCTCGGCCGGCGCACAGAGGTAGCTCAATTTGGCGCAAATGTTGATCTGGACCAGTTCTGTTGGCTCCTGGTCGCGGTCGTTATGGGGATAAGACACTTGGACGTCCGCCGGCTTCGATACTTCATAAAGATCGTAGAGCAAGGGTCATTTTCAAAAGCGGCAGTTGCATTGCAGGTCGCGCAACCCGCGTTGAGTCTGCACGTGCGCAATATGGAACTTGATATCGGCAAACCGCTTCTCATCCGCAGCCAGCAGGGTGTCGTGCCAACCGAATGCGGGAGCGCATTACTCAATAAAGCCCGCACGATTGTCGAGCAAATTGATGCGCTGGCGGAAGAAATGAAGGGAACCGATGAACACCCGAGCGGCCAAGTGAGCCTTGGGCTATCGGGGACCATCAGCCAGGTGCTCGCGGTTCCGCTTATGCAGGAAGTCAACCGCATCTATCCGCTCATCCAATTGCGTATTGTCGAGGCAATGACGGGGTTTTTCCTCGACTGGCTCCTGCAAGGCCGTGTCGATCTCGCAGTTCTCTATAACGACCCTGACGACAAAAAACTGGCCTCGAAACATGTTCAGGCTGATGAGCTTTGCCTCTTCGGCCCGACCGACGGAGCACATGGACGTGGCCAGCATCTTCACTTCGATGCAAGCGTCGTACCGTATTGCGATATCGCGACGCTCCCACTCCTATTGCCCAGCAGGACCCACGGCTTGCGGCGGATTCTTGAGGAGGAGGCGACACGCCAGCAAATTGCCTTCATCAATGTTGTCGAGGTGGATTCATACACCAGCATAATACGCATGATGGAAGCAGGCATGGGCTATGCGATACTCCCGATCAACGCCTTCGATCAGCACGCGCACCGTGAGGGAGTGCGCATGTGGAGAATAGAGAATCCTGCGTTGACCCGATCATTGTACCTCGTTCGCAGTATCAGCGGTTCGCGAGCTGTCACTGCCGTGGAGCGCGTCTGCAAGGAAACGTTCTTTAATCTTGCCCAAACAGCCCGTTGCGACACATTCCCGTTCACCGAACCAGATTTGCAGACCTTCATTCGCCCATCGGCGGGGCCCCAGGCTTTGTGAGATTTCAATCTCTCCAGTTGTGCGAAGTTCGCTATCGGCGCCAACAACAAGGCGATCGGCGGACCATTTGAATCCACCGATCTAAAACAATGATACGACTGGAGCGTGCCCTATCACCTTGGCATGTGCAGTCCTTCTACATTGCCAGGTCGATCAGAGAGCTTTTATGAACTCAGCTGGTAAATTCAGAAATTCCGCTGGAATCGGACAATGCCGCCAATGGCGTGGTCATGACCGTTACCGCGGTCACCGCCAAACGACGTATATTCGATTTCCGGCGTGATCACGAAACCAGGAACGATTTCGTAGGCAAGGTTCAAGGCAGCGGCGAAAGTACCCTCTTGTTCGTAGGCAACCTGTCCGCTCACGGTTGCCTTGCTAGAAATCTTGGCAGATAGACCACCCCAGAGCGCGTAATCCCCGTTCCAGGCTCCGTAGTAATTGGGTTTGTCTGGATCGGACTGGTAGCCGGCCATGACAAAAGCGGTTACAGGGCCGGTGAACTTCACATCCAGACGAACTTTGCCTGCAAATTCTTCGCTGGCCACGTCATAACCGCCCACCGCCGAAACGGCACCCCAGCCCTGTTGGAACTTCGCACCGGCAACGACGTGCGGCATGTAGCCGTTGATCATGTGCAAGCTGTCGCCCTGTTCTGCGCCGATCATTGCTGAAAACCCCTTGCCACCGACAAAAGTGTAGCTAATCTGGTTGGTGGCATCACCGGCATAGTCGACAATATCATCAGCAACGACATTTCCAGCTGAGCCCGTCCATGTATTGAAGCGGGAATCGGTCTCACCAATCCGAAAGCCACCGAGTTCAATATATGCATGGGACAGGCCTGTGCTCTGCACGGCATTTGCGAACACAGAACGCGTTTCAGCATAGGAACGCAATGTGCCAAGTTCGGTTTCCGAACGAGCATCAAATCGCATCGTGGCACGTGACGTTTTCTGCCAGGTGCCGAACTCATCCCCCTTGTAGACGTTATCACCTCCGCGGGCGTCGTAACGCACGTAACCGCTGACCTTCAGGCAGGTCTCAGTTCCCGGAATGTAGAAAAACCCTGCACCGTAAGCTTCGCATACGCGGACGTACTCGACGGGTTCCGGCTCGGCGACAGGGACAGCATCTGCAGCCTGAGCGCCCGTGATGGCGCCGATGGCAGGGCCAGCACTGAGTAAAAAACTTCTGATGTTCATGTGGATTGCCCTCTGTGAATAGAGCGCCCCTAGTACGGAACGATCAAATGGAGGTCCAATCCTTTTCGACGTGTTTCGGCGTTATTGATAGATGTGTGCTGAATATCTTACCATATTAATGGGTTATATGAGTATATATTGTAGTGATATCAACTGATTGACCCCCCATTCTGCCGGGTATATATTATTTGTATACCTGCGATAACGCCTTGCTTATTTTTTGGCAGCGCCTTGGCGGCGAGAAAGAGGGCGGCCGTCGCAGCTCGATCAAACCGGGGTCTCAAGGGGCAAATACACGGTCTGCCGCCTGCGGACAGATGATGTTCTTGAGGGGGCTGTCGTTGCGAAATGTTTGATTTAGGCTCTAACAGCGCTGCCACGCGCTGGGTGGTACCCAACTGATCTCTGGGTCGGTTCCTGCGTGAAGATTGCCACCCACCAGAGGCTGGACGAATGGGCTGTCGCGACAGTTGCTGGCGCAGTGCATCGCCGCGCCGCCGCGCTGCGTCTCCATGACCGAAAGTGGCATGGATCCAAGTATGGCTTGTCTGCGCCCAAGAAGCAGACGCCATCGAGCCACACTCGTGGCGCCCCAGCGTTCCCTCACGCCAGCCAACTGTCGCATTTGGCATAGATTTGTGCAGTTGCGGAGGGCAAAGACTATGAGGTGATCGATTGCGTCGTCCTGGGGAGCGTTGACGAGCGGAGGGCTGCAGGTCACCTTGCGCCCGGCTTGCCCAGACCGGGTTCCTCATTATTCGGAAATCAGTCAAAGCCTATGGAAGTCAAATCAACACAGGCCAAGAGATCAGCTGGTCGCAACGGCCAACGCCACGTTGTCGATGCCGACCTGATCGCCGTCGTGATAGCCGTGACCGACGGCGAGCCGCGCATCCTTACCATCGGGGAGGCCCAAGCCTTGCCGTCCGGTCCCTTTGAACTTGGTCATCGATCACTACAGTCCGGTCTGAGGGCGTGGATAACCCTGACGACGGCGCCGGCCGTGGCTGCGACAGGCGTTGATCTGATTTCCATCGGCTGGTTGACCCATAGCGCACCAATCCTTGATATAGGGCTCGACTGTCGTGAGCCTTCCGAAAACGAGAGAAGTTCGCCTCGGCGGGGTCACACCGCGGCCGTCAGCCAGCATCGGTCTATGAGCTAGGAACCTGAAAACCATCATGCCTGAAAATATCAGACTGACTTCGAGAGACGTTCCCCTCATTTAGCTAGGCGTCTATCAGTGCCGCTTCCCGGTGAGCGAAGACACATCCGTACCCGGCGGTTACCGTTTTTGTGATGGGCCAACTTCGCCGGATCGCGTCTACTGCGATCACCACCACAGCATTGTGACGGCCGTCGACCCTCGTCGAGCCCGTTCGGGTCTCCAGTTGGCTCAACGACGCGCCGCGTAGGTTGCGTTTTGGTGTGTTGAGCCGTCCGCGCGCTGCGGTGGACGTTGCTTCGTCGTCGATGGTATCGGCCCTTCAAATATCTTTTGCAATTCGGCGACCTCATGGCGCAACCGCAACCTCCGGCGAGGTCGCCGGTAATGTCCGTTTCAAGGCAGTGGCCGAGCTATCTTCAACGGCCGAGATGAGGCGCTTCTCGCACATTGCTTTTGGGCCGCAAGCGGCCTGACAGCTCACAGGAAGAGGTCATGGTCATTCCGCTTTAGACCAGTAGCCATCCTTTTCCCGCTAGTCGTGGTAGAGCTTGTCTCGGAGACGCACAAAAATACCAGTGAAAGTGCCAATTACCGTGCTGCGGCCATTGTCTGCACGATAGTTGTCCGAACAGATGACCATGGCGATTTGGCTGAATGGCTCAGTAAAAAGACGGTGTCCTTGTCCAGCGCCCACAAATGTGTCGGCACTCAAACCCGACCAGTGGAATAGCCGAGCCAGATTCTCGACATCTGGCCTTTGTCCCTGCGCCATGAGGATCAGTGTTGAAGCGCTTACTCCCGAAAGGTCAGCGACTTGCTTCCAGTTCAGTTTTCTATCTGACTTCTTTCGATCCAGGGCGTTCAAAAACGCCTGTGTGTTGAACTCAGATCGCGTCATCCAGTCAACTCTTTCAATCAAGGTATTAATCTATATCGACACTCGACCCCAACGCACGAAGACGAGCCGTATTGAAGAAAAAGCACACCCATACCGACCTAGGTCTCCCGTTCGGCCGTTCAACGTCGAGTAGTGGACCGCGCTACATCCTCACCCTTTCCGACTTCGGATCGTACATCGGTTTCAGCGATGCTTCGGCCGCAAAGCGCTCGCCGGCGATCTCGATTTCGTAGGATGAGCCCAGCACATCCGCCTCGCTCTCGCCTTCGCAGGGCACATAGCCCAGCCCGACGGCTCCGCCGAGGTGATGGCCGTAATTGCCTGACGTGATCGGACCAACGATCTTGCTGTCGCGCAGGATCGCCTCGTTGTGGAAGAGCAGGGGTTCTGGGTCTTTCAGCCGGAACTGAACGAGTCGGCGGTTCAATCCGGTCTCCTTCTTGCGCAGCACCGCATCACGGCCGATGAAGTCGCCTTTCGCCGTCTTCACCGCGAAGCCAAGGCCGGCTTCCAGCACGTTGTCCTCGTCGGTGATGTCGTGGCCGAAATGCCGGAACGCCTTCTCGATGCGGCAGGAATCCAGCGTGTGCAGGCCGCATAGCTTCAGGCCGACATCGGTGCCGGCTTCCGCGATTGCCTCGAAAACATGGGCAGCCTGGTCGGTCGAGACATAAAGCTCCCAGCCGAGCTCGCCGACATAAGTGACGCGGTGGGCGCGGGCCAGGCCCATGCCGATCTCGATCTCCTGAAACGTTCCGAACGGATTGTTGTCATTGGAGAAATCATTCGGGCTGACCTTTTGGATCAGCTTCCTCGAATCCGGCCCCATCAGGCAAAGCACGGCTTCGGCAGCGGTCACATCGGTGACGACGACGAACTCGTCGGCAAGGTGTTTTCTCAGCCAGGCCAGATCGCGCTGCAGCGTCGCGCCGGGCACGACGAGAAAGAAGGCGGTTTCGGACAGCCGCGAGACAGTGAGGTCGCTCTCGATGCCGCCGCGCTGGTTGAGCATCTGGGTGTAGACGATCTTGCCCGGCGCCACGTCCACATCGTTGGCGCAGAGCTTTTGCAGGAAGGCGCAGGCGTCGCGGCCTTCGATGCGGATCTTGCCGAAGGAGGTCATGTCGAACAGGCCGACGCCGTTTCGGACCGCCAGATGCTCGTCGCGCTGGTTGTCGAACCAGTTCTGCCGTTTCCAGGAATAGCGGTATTCGCGCTCCTGGCCGGGCCTAGCGAACCAGTTGGCGCGCTCCCAGCCGGCGACCTCGCCGAACACCGCGCCGCGCGCCTTCAGGTGTTCGTGCAACGGCGAACGGCGCACGTTTCGTGAGGTTGCCATCTGCCGGTAGGGAAAATGGTCGGCATAGAGCAGGCCGAGCGTTTCGGAGACGCGCTCCTTGAGATAGCGGCGGTTCTTCTGGAACGGCTGGGCGCGGCGGATGTCGACCTCCCACAGGTCGAACGGCGCCTCGCCATCATTGATCCATTGCGCCAGCGCCATGCCGGCGCCGCCGGAGGAGACGATACCGATCGAATTGTAGCCGGTCGCCATCCAGTAGCCGGAAAGCTCCGGCGCCTCGCCGAGATAGTAGCGGTCATCGGGGGTAAAACTCTCGGGGCCGTTGAAGAAGGTGTGGATGCCGGCGGTGGCGAGCATCGGCATGCGATTGACGCCCATTTCTAGGATCGGCTCGAAATGGTCCATGTCCTGCGGCAACTGGTCGAAGCAAAACTCCTCGCTTATGCCATTCATGCCCCAGGGCTTGGCCACCGGCTCGAAAGCGCCGAGCATCATCTTGCCGGCATCTTCCTTGTAGTAGGCGCACTCGTCCGGCACACGCAGCACTGGCAACCGGGAAAGCCCGGGGATCGGCTCGGTGACGAGATAGAAATGTTCGCAGGCGTGCAGCGGAATGGTGACGCCGTTCTGGGCGCCAAGTTCGCGTGCCCACATGCCGGCGCAGTTGACGACGACATCGGCTTCAATCGTGCCTTGCTCGTCGCCTTGCGCCCAGGAAACGCCGGTGACGCGGCCGGCCCTGGTATGCACCCTGGTGACTTTGACGTTCTCGACGATCGTCGCACCGCGCTGGCGCGCGCCCTTGGCCAAGGCCATGGCGATGTTGGCCGGGTCGCACTGGCCGTCGAGCGGCAGGTGCACGGCGCCGACCACGTCTGACACATTGAGATGTGGGTACATCTGCTTGACTTCGTTGGGCGAAATCTCGCGTACGTCGACATCGAAGGCGCGGGCGAGAGATGCCTGCCGATAGATCTCGTGCTTGCGCTCCTCCGTCAGCGCCACGGTGATCGAGCCGACCTGGCGCATGCCGGTGCCGATTTCAGTCTCGGCTTCCAGCTTGACGTAGAGGTCGGCTGAATATTTCGCCAGTCGCGTCATATTCTGCGAGCCGCGCAACTGGCCGATCAGGCCGGCGGCATGCCAGGTCGTGCCCGACGTCAGCTGCTTGCGTTCGAGCAGCACGACATCGGTCCAGCCGACCTTGGCCAGATGATAGGCGACCGAACAGCCGGAGACGCCGCCGCCGATGATCACGGCGCGAGCTTTGGACGGAACAATCAAGCGGTCTTACTCCCGTTACTAGACCAATCCATGCCGGATAAGCCGATGCCAGTGCGGCCAACCCAAACGGCCGCCGATGCAGTCAGGTCAGCGATCTCGTGACCATCCAATCCTGTAAACGCATCCAGTTTGCTTGCCCTCGACACTTTTGACGTAACCAAGCACCACGTCGTTCGTCGCGACCGCCTTCGAGCCCCGGAAGTAAGGACTGTAGAGCGGAGAGGACTCCTCGAGCATAGTCGGACTTACCAGATTGATCCGACGATCCTGGCGAAGCTCAATTGCAGCACTTCGGACAAATCCCTCGAGCGCGCCATTGACCATCGCTGATGATGTTCCGAGCGATATCGGATCGTCGTTCGTTGGACCGGAGGTCAACGTGAACGATCCTTCCTCACGAAGGAATCCAAGTCCAAGTCGGACAAGGTTCACCTGCCCCATGAGTTTGCTTTGCAAGCCGATAGCATATTGCTCGATGGTGAACTCGGCGAGCGGGGCGAAATGAACCGTGCCCGCTGTGCATATCAGGGCATCGAACTCGCCGATCTGACTGAACATTCGACTTATGGACGACGGATTGTCGATATCGACCTGGAAATCGCCGGCGCTTCGGCCGACAGCGATGACATCATGCCGCCTGCCGAGTTCGGCCGACACGGCCTTGCCGATCACGCCACTCGCACCAACATGAACGATTCTCACGAAGCCCTCGCCTCTCTTCGCCTTAGACGCCCAACGGTTCAAGCGAACGGCGAAGCTGCGCTTCCTGATCTGCCGATAGCTTTCTCAGTGGGCTGCGAACATTTCCCGTTCCGTAGCCGCGCAGTTGCGCCGCTCGAAGTACTGACGGCGTATAGGGCGACCTCCAGATAAAGAGCAACGAGGGCAACATGCGCTGCCAGAGGGTTAGCGCCTGTTCGTATTCCTTGCGGTCCACCAATCTATATAGCTCGACCGCTTCAGAAGGCATGTAATTCGCACCACCCCATATGACGCCGCGTGCCCCGGCCATCAGTGCGTAGAGCGTGGTGGTGTCGCAGCCATTGAGGACCGTTCCGCTTGTCTGCAGGTATTCCTGATGGACAGTAAAGTCACCTGCGCTGTCCTTGATGTAGTTGAAATTCTTCAACTGGCTCAGGCGCTCAAACAGCTGCGGCGAAACCGAAATGCCGGTGGCCTGTGGGATGTTGTAGCCAACCAGGTCGATACCTAGTTCAGCATCGATTGCTTTGTAGAAGTCGAAGATTCCCTGCTCATCACTCGGACCTTCCAGGTAGGGGGGCAGTACCATCAATGCGTCGGCGCCAACGGACTCCGCGTGACGGGACCTTCTGATAACTTCGTCCATATTCAAAGCGGAAGTCTGGCAAATGACATTGCAGCGACCAGCTATTCGCTTTGCGCCTACTTCGTAGAGGCGGTTGCACTCGGCCTCGGTAAGATAGGGGTGTTGCCCGGTCCCTGCGCCAAGCACCAGCCCGTGAACACCTGCGGCGACGTACTGCTCGATCAGATCCTCGAAAATCGAATAGTTGATCGCACCATTCTCATCGAACGGTGTTTGCATTGCCAGATTTATGCCCTTCAGGTCCGCCATGGTCTCTCTCGTATCTAGACTTCAGCTCCGGCCTGTCGGAAACGGACCGCGGTTACGATTCGAACGCCCATCGCTGTGACGGGCTTGGGATAAGGCTTGCTGGGACTTGCGCGCGTCTTCAGGATGTCGACTATCGGCGACGATCGCCCTGACGCCAGATCGGCTATGGCCTTGCCGAAGGCAGCTCCTCGCGCGACGCCCGTCCCGTTGCAGAATGCGGCGCCGTAGACCTTCTCCGCCAATTCGCCGAAAACCATTCCGCCATTTTGCGCGAGAGTAAGAAGGCCGCCCCAACTGGCCTCGAAGCCGATCGAGGAGAGCTCTGGCCACCGCCGATCGAACGCGATCTGCTGCTGCACCCGAGCCTTCATCACGTCCTGCGTGGTGGTCTTGAAGTCCGTCGCATAGGAATAGACGTTGCGTAGGAAAAGCCGGTTGTCGATCGTGCGACGAACCGTCGTGCCAAAGCTGTTGGCTGGGATAAGTCCGTAGGCTCTCTTGTTCCCCACCTGCGAAAGCTCGCTCTCGGTGAGCTGTCGTGTCATGCTCGCAAATGTGTACAGAGGTATGGCGCGGTTGTCGAAGAAACCGAATTTCGTCAGATAGCCTGACGCGCAGATGATGACCTTCGAAGCCCTGATTGTTCCGGCGGGCGTCTCGCATATGTGCTTCAGTGCCCCGAACTGCACCGCCACGATGGGGGTGTTTTCGTGAACGGTGACGTTCGCGGGCAGGCTTCTTGTCGCATTCTTGAGATATTTCGCTGGCTGGACCAAGACCGTGCCAGGATGATGCAAGGCTTTGATGTAGTGCTTGCTGCCGGTGATCGCCTGGATTTCGGGGGTCTCGACCCAGCTATAGTTCTGCCCGAGCTTATCCAGCGCCTGCGAAAAGCGGTGCAGGTCCTCCACACCGTGAGCGGTGGCCGCGCTGTGGTATTTTCCCTGCGCGTCCCAGTCGCAATCGACCCCATGCTCTTCGACAGCGCTTCGGATGTAGGCGATCCCGTCCAGATTAACGAACAGCTCTTCCTTGTTCCCCTTGATGTCTTCGACGAAATCGCGCTTCCGAGGATTGTGCGCGAGATCGATGACGAAACCCATGCACCGTCCGGATGCATTGTTCCCAATGCGGCCGGCGTCTACCAGGATAACCGAAGACTGCGGGTTGAGTTCGGCAAATCGGCGGGCCGCGTGCAGTCCCATCCAGCCGCCGCCAATCACGAGGCAATCACATGCAACGTCGCCTACTAGCGGCACCAGCGCCAACTCTGGTCCGGCCGCAGCGTACCAGCCGGACATAGTCGGTTCAGGATGGGGTGGCTGAACGACTTTGCGCTGTTTCGTCGTGGTTTGGTTGAACGAATTCACTGCCAACTCGCTGAGTTTAAGGCGACCGATAACGAAGGCTTGGCAACAATCCGCGGTCGCGTTGTTTCCTGTTCAAATAGAGCAGTTGGCGGGCGTCTCGTAGACGGAAAAGATAGCATCTGATATAGACCTGCTTCATGTCAAAGCTTCGTAGCCTGGTGCCCTCGACGCATTCGCTTTTTGTCTTCGAAGCGGCTGCCCGCACCCTGAGTTTCAAAAGCGCAGCCAGCGAGCTCAACGTGACGCAACCGAGCGTCTCGCACTCGATCAAATCGTTCGAGAAGCATTGCGGGACCGCGCTCTTTGCCCGAGATAATCGAGGGGTAGAGCTGACCGAGGCTGGCAGGCAGCTCTACGACGAGGTGCGCACGAGTTTCCGCCGTCTGGAACAGCGACTTGAGACCATCTCAGATCGCGGGACGAAGTACATCACTTTTGCTGCGTCGACATCTCTGGCAGCACATTGGCTTGCGCCTCAGCTCTATCATTTCCAGGAAGAGCATCCCGACGTTAAGATCAAGGTTGTCGCCACCGATCGGGATATCGAGCCCGATCACGAAGTGGACGTCACCGTATGGGTGCGGCCACGGGATTTTGAGAGAACCAACAGTTGGTTCGTATGCGACGAGATCATTTTCCCCGTCTGCTCCCCCGCATATCTTCTGGCGCACCCCGCTCCCCAGAGCGTCGATGAGCTGGTTCGACACCAGCTCATTCATTCGTCCGATGCCTTTCGCCGGCGAATGAGCTGGCCCGAATGGGTCGCGCTTGCAGGCGGGGACCCCAGCGAGACGAAACCGAACATCGTATTCAATGACTATCAGCTGACGCTCCAGGCAGCTCTTGCCGGCGAAGGAATCTCGCTGGGATGGTCCCTGACCGCCCAACACCTGCTCAAAAACCGCATGCTGGTTCGGCCCATCGCGACCGAGATCAAGACCGACCGCGCCTTCTTCCTGTTGTCCAATGGCGATGCAGGCAAAAACAAGAGGTGCAAGGTACTTGTAGACTGGTTCCTCGCGCAGTCGAAGGAACTGCGCCCTTAGACGGCTATCGGCACCGCTGCCTCGGTTCCCGTACCCACCCCAGCCGCGTCGCCTTTCGGGTGTCCTTACCAGGTAACGAGTGCCTGCGCAGTCGACCCAGGTATAAACTGAGTTTAACGCCAGCGCAACCTTTTACGAGTCCTCAGGGCGCTCGCAGGACCCTATTATCAACATCTATGAGCAGTGCCGCGTTCCGTAAGCGGACCGAGGAAAGCTCTGTTGACGGGTCTTTTTGCGCCCCTCTGGGAAAACACGATGATGGACACTGATACTGCCGTAATCCGACGCCGCGGAGGACGCGCGTCGGTCGTAGCTGCCCGGGAAGCAGAGAAGAGGCCCCGCGTCTCGACCATCAAGTACGGCATTCGGCCTGTGGAGGCCGTCACGGCTGAGCAGCTTGAGCGCATTCACCAGGCTTCGCTGGCGATCCTGCGGGAGATCGGAATCGAATTCCGGGATGAAACAGCGATCCAGCAATGGAAGGAGGCTGGCGCTGAAGTCCAAGGCCAACGTGTGCGCCTCGATGGCGAGATGCTGATGCATCTGATCTCCAAGGCCCCATCCCGTTTTGAGATGACATCTCGCGATCCGTCACAGCGTTTCGAGATCGCGCCGGACACAATGACCTTCGGCGCCATGCAAGGTGCGCCAAACGTCCGCGACCTTGAGGGTGTGCGACGCGCATCCACGATCGAGGATCTGCGGAACATGAACCGGCTGACCCAGATGCTGCCGGGGTTCCATATCGCCGGCGGGTTCACCTGTGAGCCGACCGACATCGCTGTTCCATGGCGCCATCTGCACATCAACCATTCGAGCCTGGTGGAAACCAACATGCCCTTCTTCGGTCTGACGACCGGGAAGCAGCGAGCCGACGATTCGATCGCCATGGGGCAGATCGTCCATGGCAAGGCTTTTATGGACCAGAACGCGGTGATGATGGGTCACGTATCGGGAAACTCGCCGCTGGTCTGGGATTCGACCATGCTGGAAGGGCTCCGCGCTTTCGTCGAGGCGAACCAGGTCGTCCTGCTGTCGCCTTTTGTGCTCGGTGCCGCAAACACACCCGCCGACATCCCGGCCACAATCGCCCAGTTGAACGCCGAGGCGCTCGCAGCGCTCGCCTACACCCAGTTGGTCAGGCCCGGCGCCAAAATGATCTATGGGCAATATTCAGTCTCGGTGTCGATGCGCAGCGGGGCCCCGATGTCCGGCATGCCCGAAGTCACTCTGATCAACGCCGTCATCGGCCAGATGGCAAGGCGGTATGGCTTGCCGTGGCGAACAACCGCCTCCCAATCGTCCGCAAAGACCTTCGATGCTCAGTCCGGATACGAGTCGGCGATCGCCTACATGTCGGGAGCGAGTGCAGGCGCGAACCTGATGATGCATGCGGGCGGCTGGGATGAGGCCGGCCTCGTATGCTGCATGGCGAAGTTTGTCGCCGATGCCGAACAGAACCTGCTGATCGAAAAATACGCGCAGGGGATTTCATTCGAGCATTTCGACGACGCTCTCGAGGCAGTGCGGCGCATCGGACCGGGCGGGCACTATCTCGGAGATTCCTTCACACTCAAGCGCTTCAAGGACGCATTCTTCGCGCCGGAGATTCTGGATTACCTCAGCTACGAGCAGTGGAAGGTCAAAGGCTCCAAGGACATGGCGCAGCGCTGCCGTGAGAAGGCAAAATCGATCATCGCGGGTTACGAGCAGCCACCGATGGATCCAGCCGTGCGCGAGGAACTCGATGCATACGTGGCGCAACGCCAGGAGCAAATTTCGCCAAGCCTTGCCTAAGGGCCCGCGCACGAGCCTGCAATCAATAGCCAACAAGGGAGAAGAAAATGGGACTCTTCAGAAGCAATGGGAATCGCGTTCCGGCTGCCATCGAAAAGCTGGCGGGCGAAGTCAAAGCAGGACAAATGGACCGGCGCGAGTTTCTCGCGCTTGCAAGCACGTTCGGCGCCTCGGCGGCAATGGCCTACGGCTTGATTGGCGTGGCATTGCCCCAGCCCGCACGCGCCGCCGAGCCAACGAAGGGCGGAACCCTGCGCGTGTCCATGCCCGTCAAGGCGCAAAAAGACCCACGCACGTATGACTGGGTGGAACTTGCCAACATCTCTCGCTGCTGGCTCGAGCCGCTGGTCCGCTACACACATGAATTCACATTTGAACCTGTCTTGCTGGAAAGTTGGGAGGTCAACGAGGATGCCACCGAGTATGTCTTCCATGTCAGGAAGGGCGTGACCTGGAACAATGGCGACGCTTTCGACGCCGATGACGTGGTCCTCAACATAACCCGCTGGTGCGACAAGGGCGTCTCCGGCAATTCAATGGCCGCGCGGGTCGGGGGACTGATCGATGCCAAGACCGGCAAGGCGAGAGAAGGAGCGATCGTTAAGGTCGATGACCATACCGTCAAGCTCAAGCTGAGCGACCCGGACATCGCCATCATCGCGAATTTCACCGACTACCCCGGGCTGATCGTCCATCGCAGTTTCGACGCCGGCGGCGCTGACCCCGTCGCAAAGCCGATCGGCACCGGCGCATTCGAACTGGTATCCTACGCGGTCGGCAGCAAGGCGGAAGTCAAACGCCGCGAGAATGGCAAATGGTGGGGCGGTGAAGCTCTGCTCGATGGCGTGCAGTTTATCGACTACGGAACCGATTTCCAGGCAACGGTGGCTGCCTTCGACTCCGGTGAGATCGACGTCAATATGGAGACACCGGCCGACTTCATCGACATTCTGGACAAGATGGACGTGGTCAAATCGGAGGTCGCTACCGCAACGACTCTGGTGTGCCGCACCAACACAGCCAACAAACCCTATGACGACAAGAAGGTCCGCAATGCCCTGCAGATGGCGGTCGACAACAACACCATCCTTCAACTCGGCTATGCAGGACGGGGAACGGTCGGCGAAAACCATCACGTCGCCCCGATCCATCCGGAATATTATGCCTTGCCCAAGAAGAGCCGGGACGTTGATGGCGCGAAGAAACTCATTGCTGAATCCGGACATGCCGACTTCGAACACGAGCTGATTTCGATCGACGAAGACTGGCAGAAGAACACCGGTGACGCCATTGCGGCGCAGCTTCGAGAGGCCGGCATCAAGGTCAAGCGCACGGTGCTTCCGGGTTCGACTTTCTGGAACGACTGGGCGAAGTATCCCTATTCGCTGACCGTCTGGTACATGCGGCCGCTCGGGGTTCAGGTCCTGGCGCTGGCTTATCGCACTGGCGAGGCTTGGAATGAGACTGCTTACGCAAACCCCGACTTCGATGCCAAGCTCAAAAAGGCGTTCTCGGTCAGCGACGCCGCCAAGCGGAAGGAACTGATGCAGGATATCGAAGATGTGCTTCAGGATTCTGGCGTCATCATCCAGCCCTTCTGGCAAAGCCTCTTTGGTCACATGAACAAAAAAGTTCAGAACTATGCAATCCACCAGACTTTCCAGATGGATTTGCAGAAAGTCTGGCTGGCAGCCTAGCAGACTCCCAAGGCTCCAACCGGAAGCCTGGTCGGTGCCCCATCGAGTATGGGGTACCGACCTCCTTTGAACTATGCGTGAGGCGACCCAACATGGCCGACGACGAGATCATCCTTTCCGAGCTTTCCGACGACGAGTTGGTGCAGCAGATGCACGACGATCTCTATGACGGGCTGAAGGAAGAGATCGAGGAAGGCACCAACATCCTGCTCGAGCGCGGCTGGGTGCCTTACAAGGTGCTGACCGAGGCGCTGGTCGAAGGCATGCGCATCGTCGGCGAGGATTTTCGCGATGGCATCCTGTTCGTGCCGGAAGTGCTGCTGTCGGCCAACGCCATGAAGGCCGGCATGTTCATCCTGCGCCCGCTGCTTGCCGCCACCGGCGCGCCCAAGCAGGGCAAGATGGTGATCGGCACCGTCAAGGGCGACATCCACGACATCGGCAAGAACCTGGTCGGCATGATGATGGAGGGTGCTGGCTTCGACGTCATCGACCTCGGTATCAACAATGCGGTCGAGAAGTATATGGCAGCGATTGAAGAGCATCAGCCCGACATCATCGGCATGTCGGCACTTTTGACCACGACCATGCCCTACATGAAGGTCGTCATCGACACGATGAAGGAAAAGGGCATCCGCGACGACTATGTCGTGCTGGTCGGCGGTGCGCCGCTGAACGAGGAATTCGGCAAGGCCGTCGGCGCCGACGCCTATTGCCGCGACGCGGCGGTGGCAGTCGAGACCGCCAAGGACTTCATGAAGCGCAAGCACAACGTCCGCGGCTGATGGCGGCGGTATCCATCCTGCAAGACGCTGGTGCCAACGCCCGCTCGATGTTGATGACCGTCAACGAGGATGTATGACCTTATGAATGCGCCATTTTCAGCAGGAGACAGTTCGCGAATCGTGGGATGGAATCCCGGCAGGCAGGTGATTGACACCCACGACGTGTACCGCCTGGTCATTCTTGCACTTCCGGGATTTTCCCAGCTCGGCCTTTCGTCCTTCGTGGATCCGCTTCGCCTTGCCAATTCGATCTCCGGACGACCCGCCTTCGAGTGGACGATTGCGAGCCCGGATGGCCAGCCGGTTGAATGCGCCAGCGGATTCATCCTTTCGGTCGGCGGTAATTTTGCCGGCACTGGAGAATGCATTCAATCCGGCAAGGGACCAAGCATGGTCATCGTCTGCGCAGGCGAATGGGTCCAAAAACAGATGTCGACTTCCCTCACGAAAATTCTTCGGCTTTGCAAGCGGCACGGGGTTCCAATCGCGGCGTTGGGTACGGCGACATGGCTGCTGGCGGAAAGCGGGTTGCTCAACGATACACCTTGCACAATCCATTGGGACAAGAGAGCCGCCCTCTTGGAAAAGTTTGGCCGCCTCCAGGTTACCGACCAACTGTTCGTTCGCGATCCTCACCTTCTGACTTGCGCAGGAGAATTCGCGTCCTTCGACCTCGTTATGGAGCTGATCAGCGAGCGCCTTGGCAGAGACATCGCGTTGGCTGTCTGCCGACATACGACTGCCGGCCATTGGCGTCCCGCTTCGGACAGACAATCGACCATCAACGCTGGTGAAACCGGCATCTGCAAGTCGCTGGCAGACGTAATTCAAATCATGGAGGAGCATATTGAGGACCCGCTGCCGCTCCTTTACATCGCAAAATGCGTCGGTCGCTCGCAGCGTCAGATCGAACGGCTTTTCCAGCGGTCGATCACATCGTCCCCCATGCGATTCTACCTGCATTTGAGACTTAGCCGCGCCAAGCGTCTCATTGAACAAACAGAGTTGCCAATTGTTGAGATAGCGATCGCCTCAGGTTTCGCCTCGGCCTCACATTTTTCGAAATGCTTCCGCCAGGCCTTCGGTGCCAGTCCAAGTGCCTGTCGAGGCTGATAGCTCACAAATCCCAGCTGAATTGATCTTATGGAGGGCAAAATTCTTCCCGCCTTCAGCAGCGCGGAGCCCCGAGCCAAATCCAGCAATCCGGCGATACACCGACACATCTTCAGCAGCAGGAACCATCAAGAATGTCCTCGTTTTCCGTCTCGAAGAACAAAATTGATCCGACGCGCCGGGCGACGGCACTGAAGCCAGATGGAACCATAGATGAGAACGATCGGGTGGAGATCGGACCGACAGATGTCGCCTTCGCCGAGTGGGCAGCGTTGGGCCTCACTCCTCCCAACCTGGAAAGGATGAGGAAAACCCGTCTGGACCGCATCGTGCAACAGCTGCGCCAGCGGGATTACGCCGGCGTGCTGTGCTTCGATCCACTGAACATCCGATATGCAACTGACTCCTCGAACATGCATCTTTGGATCACGCACAATCCATCACGTGCTGTTTTTGTTTCAGCCGATGGATACGTTGTTCTTTGGGACTTCCATCGTTGCGGGCACCTTTCGGAGCATCTGCCATTGGTGAACGAGATTCGCGCGGGCGGTGCGGGCTTTTACTATTTCGTGTCTGGCGATCAGGAGGAAGCCGTTGCCAAGGATTTTGCAGGGCAAATTGATGAGCTATTACGGACCCATGGAGGCAAGAACCGCCGACTTGCCGTCGACAAGATCGAGATCCCCGGCTTGCGCGCACTGGACGCCGCCGGCATCGATATCTGCAACGGTATGCAACTGATGGAGCATGCAAGGGCTGTAAAGGGCATCGACGAGATCAATGCCATGCGCTGCTCCCTTGCAACTTGCGAGATTGCGGTCGCGAAAATGCGTGAGTCTTTGCGACCAGGCATTGCTGAGACCGAATTGTGGTCAATTCTCCATGCCGAAAATATCGCACGTGGCGGCGAATGGATCGAGACGCGTATTCTGACCTCAGGCCCCAGAACAAATCCCTGGATGCAGGAGGCCGGGCCACGCAGGATCCAGACAGGAGATCTGGTTGCCTTCGATACTGATATGGTGGGACCATACGGTATGTGCGCGGATTTTTCGCGAACTTGGTTTTGCGGCGATGGGCGCCCGAGCGACGAACAACGCAGACTTCACGCCATCGCTCTCGAGCACATAACGACCAACATGGAACTTTTGCGGCCAGGTATTTCATTCACTGAACTCACACGGCATGGCCACAAATTGCCAAAGGAATTCGTTGATCAACGATACGGCGCAATGATGCATGGTATCGGGCTGTGTGACGAATATCCGGCAATCTATTATCCCGAGGATTTCATTCCGGGGGCGTTCGACTACATTCTTGAGCCGGGCATGACGTTGTGTGTCGAGGCATACATTGGCGCCGTTGGGGGCCGTGAAGGCGTAAAACTCGAAGAGCAGGTCCTGATAACGGACGACGGCTATGAGAAGCTTACGAGGTGTCCATTCGACGCTGTGTTAATGAGTTGAGCCGCGGCTTTGAGCCAGAGAGGCCGGACGTGGTTGATGCGGGGCTTTTAGGCTCGGATCTTTAAAAATCGGGTCATGCTGCTGCCCCGCTGTGCAAGTTCTTGGATTCTCCTTTGGAAGGTACACGCGCATCCCGGTGCCGAAGCTAAGCACGAAGCCCTTTATCCCGGCAGCAAGGTAGCGTTCGACAAGTCCCGCAACGATCCAATCGATACGACTAGAGGCGTCAAACGGTGTTGTGTTAGCCAGGTTCAAGCGGGCGAATGGAAAATTGGACATCTCTGCTCAGGTCTCCAATGCTTCCAACCCAGGGAAGGCGAATTCTTTGAATGCCGGCCAATCGGTTTTTTGCTGGACGTGCCGCTCGTGCATCTTGCTTGCAATGAAATATGGGGCCGGATCGCTACCGGCCCCATGACGTTTCAGGTCTTCAAGCCGGCAAGGCGCCGGACTTCTTCGCCGTCCAGGTGGCGATATAGTCCATCAGGCCTGGATTGAGGCAGTCATAGGGTTCGAGCCCAATTGTCCTCAGCTGTGCACGAATACCATCCATCCGCTTGGGGTCGACACCGGATTCGATGATCGACGAGACAAAGGCGGTGAAGCCCGGAGGCGACCAGCCGTCCTCGACGAAACGCTCGGGATGGATGAAGGTCAGGCCCTTGAACGGATGGTCGCGCTCGACCGGTCCGTGCATGTGGACACCGCAACCGATGCAGGCATGGCGCTGGATCAGCGCTGCCGGATCGACCACCTTCAACTTGTCGCCATTTTCGGTGACGGTGACGTCGCCCGTGCCGGCGACGGCCACGACCGAGAACACAGCACCGTCCGGCTTCCAGCACTTCGTGCAGCCGCAGGCGTGGTTGTGGGCGATCTGGCCCTTGACCTTCACCTTCACCGGCTTGCTGGTGCAGGCGCAGACCAGCGTGCCGCCGGCAAAGCTTGCGCTTTCCCTCGGCAGGCCATTGTCGATTTTCGGATGCAGTTTCTCGGCCATTCTTTTCTCCTCCAGTTGTGAACCACAGAGGCCGCAGGCCGATCGGTCGGCGGCTTGTGGCTTTGCTTCAGTAAACGACGACGCTTCGGATCGATTTGCCCTCATGCATGAGATCAAAACCCTTGTTGATGTCCTCGAGCTTCAGCGTGTGGGTGATCATCGGATCGATCTGGATCTTGCCGTCCATGTACCAGTCGACGATTTTTGGCACGTCGGTGCGGCCGCGCGCGCCGCCGAAGGCGGTGCCCATCCAGGTGCGGCCGGTGACCAGTTGGAACGGCCGCGTCGAGATCTCCTGGCCGGCGCCGGCCACGCCGATGACGACCGATTTGCCCCAGCCGCGATGCGAGGCTTCCAGTGCCTGGCGCATCACCTTGGTGCTGCCGGTGCAGTCGAAGGTGTAATCGGCGCCGCCGATCTGGTCGGCGCCACGCTTGGTCATGTTGACGAGGTGAGGCACGACATCGCCGTCGATCTCCTTCGGATTGACGAAATGCGTCATGCCGAACTTTTCGCCCCAGGCCTTCTTGTCGTTGTTCAAGTCGACGCCGATGATCATGTCGGCGCCGGCAAGTTTCAGGCCCTGGATGACATTGAGGCCGATGCCGCCGAGACCGAAGACCACGGCGGTGGCGCCGATCTCGACCTTGGCGGTGTTGATCACAGCACCGATGCCGGTGGTGACGCCGCAGCCGATGTAGCAGATCTTGTCAAAGGGCGCGTCGGGGTTGACCTTGGCCAGCGCGATCTCGGGCAGCACGGTGAAGTTCGAAAAGGTCGAGCAGCCCATATAGTGAAAGATCTTGTCCTTGCCGATCGAGAAGCGCGACGAACCGTCGGGCATCAGGCCCTGTCCCTGCGTGGCGCGGATCGCCGTGCACAGATTGGTTTTTCTGGACAGGCAGGACGGGCACTGGCGGCATTCCGGCGTGTAGAGCGGAATGACATGGTCGCCCTTCTTGACCGAGGTGACGCCCTTGCCGACGTCGACGACGATGCCGGCGCCCTCATGGCCGAGGATCGCCGGGAACAGGCCTTCGGGATCAGCGCCCGAGAGCGTGAACTCGTCGGTATGGCAGATGCCGGTCGCCTTGATCTCGACCAGCACCTCGCCATCGCGCGGACCGTCGAGGTTGACCTCCATGATCTCCAGCGGCTTTCCGGCGGCAACAGCGACAGCGGCACGGGTTTTCATGATTTCCCTCTTCCCATTTTACGCCTTGACGACATGTCAAGGGTGGCTGGCCCTTCCGTCTTGAGCCGCAAGTTCGTGACTTGTGCCGGCCGGGATCGCTCTCGGTCGGCTGGCATTCGCCGATAAACTATAAGATGCCACCGGAGGGCCAAGCGGGATTGCTGCGGAACAACTCCCAGGCCAGCCCCCTCCGAAGCCTAACGTGTCTCGCTTCAACGGACACTCCATTCTTCTCGTCATAGTGGCCTTCGATATACGGTGCCGCGATCCAGACGCCCTCGTTCAGGCGGGGACTGACGGTCGCACCCATTTGAACACAGGCGGCGGCGAGAATGTCGCCGCCCCACGCGTCGTCGCCAGTGTGAGGCATTGAACGTGCCTCGCAAAGATCCCGCACCGTCGCCATTGCATGGAGATCACCAATGCGGGTCATCTTCATTCCGAAGCCGTCGCATACTCCCTCTCCAATCGCACGGATCACAGTGGAAAGGTCCTCTGTGTTTTCGTCGAGATACACGGGTACGCTACTCCTCACGGGCTCTCCACTCTTTCCAACGGAAATAGAGGTTCGCGCCGATCTCGGCGAAAGGCGACGGCACGAGCTTCGGTGGTTCTGGTTCAGACATGAAATGCGCGGAGATTTCCGAGCACCGGTTGAACAACATGTCGGCGGCGGCGATGCCGGTTAGCGTACTGCGCACCGTTCCCAGGCCATTGCAGCAGCAGGCCGAGAAAAGACCCGGCTCCAGTTCGCGCATCATCGAGACACCGTTCCAGGTCAGGCACAGGTGTCCGGCCCAACTGTATTCCATCGGAACATCGGCGATGGCAGGAAAGCGGTCGGCGAATTTTCGCCGATGGACTTTTGCCGCGCGGGCGACTGCTGACTTTGACGGCACCATCCCAGGCAGATAGCTGGCGCAGGTCCGGGTGACGATACGGTTTCCGCCCTGTGCGGTGTCGATGCGCCGCATCGTCGTACCCATCGGATCGGAAGGGGTAACGCCCCAACGAGGCTGCCCTCCCAACTTGGAAAGGACTTCAGCGTCGAGTTCGGCAGTCATCGAGGCGTAGAGGAAAACATGCATGAGGCGCTTGCGCGCGAAGCCAAAGCTTTCAAGGTGCCCGTTGTTGGCAAGAATGACCTTCGCTGCGGTGACATGGCCATTGGGCGTTGCAAGCGTCCAATCCTGGTTCACTCTTGCGAGCTTTGAGACAGGGGATCTCTCGAGCACAGACACGCCGTCGCGTCGAAGGCCTGTACCAAGCGACCGGATATAGCCCGCCGGCTGGATCATCACGGTTCCCGGCGTGAAAAGGCCAGACGTGTAGTGGCGACTTCCCGTTACCTCATGCATCGCCTTGGCGTCGAGCATCTCGCTGGCTTCGCCCAATTCAGTGAGGTGTCTGGCGTAGCTTGCGTTGAGGTCGCGCGCGGTCTCGCTGGCTGCGCCATTGATCTTGCCCGCCGGATCGAAATAGGCGGGGTGCATTCCGTACTCTTCAACACACTCCTTCGCGAAGCCAATGGCCGCGCGATTCAGCGCGATCATTTTCTTGTCCTCCTCCACACCCTTTCCGGCGTAATCATCGGATTGCAAATCGTGAGGCAAGTCGATCATGAAGCCGGAGTTGCGGCCGGAAGCGCCTTCCGCGAGACCGCCGGCCTCAAGAACCGCGATCCGAAGGTTCGCGTCTTGTTGGCGTAGGCGTTTGGCGGCTGAAAGACCGGCGAAGCCGCCGCCGACTATGGCGACATCGACGCGGAGATCGCCTTCAAGCGGCGCGGAACAGGGTTGGGCCGGGAGGATGGCGTTCCAGGCTGCCGGCCCCCGTTGGACCGGCAGCCTTTCAGCCTTGTGGATGGTCACGCAACCGCCTCATCTGCGTCATCGGTGAGATCAAGCCAGATGGTCTTGATTCTGGTGTACTGGTCGTGGGCGTGAATGCCATTGTCGCGGCCACCGAAGCCGGAAGACTTGAAGCCTCCGAAGGGCGTTGTGATGTCTCCCTCCCCGAAGCTGTTGACGGTCACGGTACCCGCCCGGATCGCACGTGCTCCCCTTATGGCTCGTTTCGCGTTCGATGTGTAGATCGACGCACACAGTCCGTACTCTGTGTCGTTCGCAAGCGTGATCGCCTCATCGAAACTCTCGACAGTCAGCACCGTCAGGACCGGTCCGAAGATCTCTTCCCGCGCGACCTTTGCGCCGCGGTCGCTGACATCCAGGATCGTGAGTTCCACGAACCCATCCTTTGCCTTTCCACCGAGAAGCACCTTCTGGCCCTTTTCGAAATAGGAGCAGACTTTTTCGAAGTGCGCCTTGGAAACCAGCGCACCCACCCGATTCTCGGGATTGAGCGGATCGCCCATCGGCCACTCCCGGGCATGCGCGATAACCCGCTTGAGGAGTTCGTCCTTGATGCCGCGCTGAACGATGAGCCGCGACGAGGCGGAGCAGTTTTGCCCCATGTTCCAGAACGCGCCGTTCACGATGTGGGCGGCGACGCGATCGATATTCTCCGCGTCGTCCAGCACGACAGCCGGGTTCTTGCCGCCCATCTCCAAGGTCACTTCCTTGAGGTTCGACTCTGCCGAATAGCGCGGAAAGCGTCTTCCGGTCTCCGTCGAGCCGGTGAACGACACCATATCCACGTCCAGGTGTCGCCCAAGCGGCTCCCCGACTTCGGAGCCGCCGCCCGGCAGCACGTTGAAGACGCCGGAGGGGATGCCCGCCTCCATTGCCAGCTCGGCGACACGCAGCGCAGTCAAGGTCGTTTCCTTGGCCGGCTTGACGATGATCGAGTTGCCCGCGGCGAGTGCCGGTCCGATCTTCCAGGCCAGCATCAGCAGCGGGAAATTCCAGGGCAGGACCAAGCCCACGACACCGACCGGTTCGCGGACGATCATTGCGATGTGATTGTCGGAGGCAGGCGCCACCTGATCGTAGATCTTGTCGATCAGTTCCGCATGCCAGGCGAGGCAGTGGATGGTTTCAGGAACGTCGACGTTCTCGCAGTCGTAGATCGTCTTGCCGCTGTCGAGGCTTTCCAGAACCGCCAGTTCGTGAGCGTTGCGCTTCATGAGCTTGGTGAGGCGGATGAGAGCTTCCTTACGCGCCGACGGATGAAGGCGCGACCACCGACCGTCCTCGAACGCGTCGCGTGCCTTTTGTACGGCAAAGTCGACGTCCTCGGGACCGCAGGAGGCAACCTTCGCCAGTACCCTGCCCGTGGCCGGATTGGTCGTTTCGAATGTTTTGCCCGAGATTGCCGGTCTGAAGCGGCCGTCGATGAATGCCTGTGTCGGAAATTCCAGTTTGGCGGCAATCGCGGAATATTCGTCGTGTGTGAGAAGATTGCCCATGCTCATGCCTCCGCTTCAATGTCCGCAATCGTGCACTTCAGGACCCGCACGACTTGTTCCAGTTGACGCATATCGTCCTTGTTCAATCCCTTTAGCGGCGGTCGTGGGGGGCCGGCACGAAATCCCGCCATTTCACAGCCATGCTTGATGCATTGAATGAATTTCCCACCTTGCTCCAGCACGCGCATCAGAGGCATCAGGGCGGACATGATCCGACGCCCCTTGGTGAAATTGCCTTCAACCGCGCATGCGCGGTAAAGCGCGAGATGTTCCTTCGGCAGGAAGTTCGAACCGCCGCAGACCCAGCTGCGCCCTCCCCATGCAAAGAACTCCAGGGCCTGGTCGTCCATTCCGCAGGACATCTGGATATGCGGGTAGTCGCGGGCTAGCAGATGCACCCGGTTGATGTCGCCGGAGCTCTCCTTGATGGCGCAGAAATTGCGGCTGCGGGCGACGCGGTCGAGGAAATCCTCGCCCATGTTGATCCCCATGCGGCCCGGGTAGTTATACAGCATGATCGGGAGGTCCGCCGCCCGGTCGATCGCCAAGGCGTTCAGTGCGTTTTCGCGCTCGGTGGGCACCGAATAGGGAGGCGATCCGACGAGAATGGCAGAAGCCCCGATCTTGGCTGCCGTCTCGGCCATCAGGATCGAGTCCTCCAGACGAATAGCGACTGTGCCTATGGTAAGTGACACGCGTTCGCCAATGACTTCCTTGGCGAACTTAGCCATTTCGACGCGTTCGTCCATCGACTGCGCATAGTATTCGCCCGTCGACCCGCCGCTGATGATGCCGTGCACACCCGATGCTATCAGGTGCTCGACGATTTTGGTGAACGCATCGCGATCGATCGAACCATCGTCATGATGTGGCGTGATGACGGGCGTGTATATCCCTTCGAATCTCATCAAATTCTCCTCAACCTATACTGATCAGGCATCCGCCCAGAGGGACAAAAAAGCTTGCCGGCGAGACGAAGCTTTCGCTGCAGCTGAGCTTTTCAACCTAGCCCCGGCCCGACCCAAACGGGCACCATTGCCCGGCACTCCTGCGGCGAAAAGCCATTGATGATGCGGAAGCATTTGGCAAAATGCGACGCTGACATAAACCCGCAAGCAACGGCGATGTCGATGATGGGCATTCGCGTGCCTTCGATCAGGCGCTTGGCGTGGTCGACCCTGACCCTGAGGTAGTGACGAGCCGGCGGTTGACCTATGTGAGTTGCGAAAAGGCGTTCAAGCTGCCGGCGGGAGATCCCAACCCTATCGGCAACGTCACCCATCGACAGCGGAGTCTCCACATTCTCTTCCATAATGCGCATGGCCATCGCCAGCTTGTCGCTGACTCCCGCAAACGCCAGGCCTGAGGGGCCCGTCTGGCGGTTCGAACCGGAGCGCTGGCCCTCTACCGTCGCATGACGGCAGACTTCCTGGGCGATGTAGGCGCCTGCGTGACCTGCAATAAGGTCCACCGCTAGATCGAACGCCGCCAATTCACCGGCGCAGGTTGAATATTGGCCATCCCTGACGAACAGGGAATCACGAATGCGCGGCTGGTGAAAAACCTCAGAGAAAGCCGCGAGCCGCGACCAATGAATGGTGCAACGGGTATCCGCGAGCAGGCCCGTCTGGGCGAGCAGCCACGTCGCCGTGCCGATTGCCGATATCGATACTCCTCGCCGGACCAGGAGCCGCAGGAATGCATGCAACAGAGGCGTCATCTGCTTCTCGACCGGCTCGCCCGCCACGACGGCGAGCTGGTCAAGCCTGCAACTGTAGGACTCGCCCCCTGTCAATTCCTCGACGGTAATGTCCACGGGTATCGATAGTCCATTGGCGCCCACAACCGCTTGGCCGTCGATCCCCGCAATCCGCCAGCGGAAGAGAGGAAGGCGCGAGACCGAGTTGGCTATGCGAAAGGGCTCGACATAGGCGTGAAGCGCTAGATGGGAGAATCCCGGCAACACGAGCACGGCGATCTCATGCGGCTTCCCCGACACTTGAAACGCAGCGTCAGCGTGGACCGAGTTGCAGGTTTCGGGGATGCGGGCCACAGCGTTCATCAGGAACCATAACTCGCTGCCGGGACGCCAAAGATGCCTGCTTCGGGCTTCACACCGAGGCCAGGTCGCTGCGGCACGGCGATATGGCCATTGTCTATGACCACGGGGTTCTTCTTATCGTAGTGACCTTCAATATATTCCTGGGCGATCCACGCGCCTTCGAAGCGCCGCGGGTCGACCGTTGCGGCGAGATGCACGCAGGCGGCCGCGATCACGTCTCCGCCCCATGCGTCGTCGCAGGTGTGCGGCAGCGACCGGATGGAACACATATCGCGAGCGGTCATCATTCTGGTCAGTCCGCCCAGACGCGTGACTTTGAAGCCAAAACCATCCGCAATACCCGATGAGATGGCCCGCAATACCGCATTCAGGTCTTCGGTGTTCTCGTCCAGATAGATGGGATGGGTACCCCTGCCCCGGACAGATGCAATCTCTTCCATGCTGTTACAGGGCTGCTCGAACACAAACGGGATGTTTTGGCAAAGCCGATCTAGGTGAAGGGCAGACGCCACCGATAGACCTCGATTGCCGTCCACAACTATGCTTGCCTTGAGTCCCACAGCCTCCCAGACCTTGTGCACTGTCGCCGCGTCCTTTTCCAGGTTGCGACCACCAATCTTGACCTGGATACGCGGGTAGCCCACCTTGACCTTGTCGGCGGCGATACGCGCGGTTTCGTCCGGAGAGCCCACGATCGTAGAGTAGTAGGACGGCACGCGGTCTGTCAGCGCTCCGCCCAGCAGCGTCGACACCGGCACGCCGAGACGCTGACCGATGAGATCGAGGAACGCTATGTCGAGCGCCGCCTTGGCGTAGTTGTGCCCATTCAGTCTTTCATCCATCCGCTTGGCCAGATGTCGCGGCGACTGGGTCGACTCTCCAATCAGGCCGGGCGCGATCTCGGCTATCGCCGCCCGAGCCCCTAGCGCGTGATGGGGTTGATAGACTGGGCCGACGGGGCAGGTTTCGCCCCATCCCGTAATGCCGTCATCTGTCACAACCTCGACAAGCGTGCTGTCCAATGAGTGGACGTCGGCGCTCGCCATCTTGTACGCGCCACCCTTGATGGGAAGCTGGGTCGAGTAGACGTTGATCCTGTTGATGCGCATGATGACCCTCAATAGTCATCGTTGAGCGCGTCAACCGCCGGGATTTCGCGCGAGCGTCGATCGATATAGGCGCGCAGTTCTTCATCTTTGGCCTGGTCCAGCTTAGGCTCCTGGTACTCTCCCAGGAGGTGCTTTGCATGGTCGAGCGCCCTTTGCTTTATGTCCTTGGAGCCGTCGACCTTCCACTGCTCGATCGAATTGTTGTCGAAGAGCTTTGGTATGAAAAATGCGCGTTCGAAGTTGGCCTGGGTATGCGCATGTCCAAGATAGTGGCCACCGGGTCCGACGTCACGAATGGCGGCCAAGGCCTCGTCAAAATCATCCCAGTGGATACCTTGGGTCATGCGATAGCCCATGGCACAAACCTCGGCATCGACGACGAACTTCGCGATGGAACAATGCATCCCGGCTTCGTTCCAGCCCGCCGAGTGCCAGATATAGTTGGCGCCGGACATCAGCACCGCCATCATAGTCATGGCGCTTTCGTAGCCGGCCTGCGCATCGAAAATCTTGGCGCCGCCGAGCAGGTTCGATGTGCGCCACGGAACGTTGTAGCGTCGCGCCATCTGGCCGATCATGAAGTTCATCAGCGATATCTCGGGCGTTCCAGCCATCGGGGCGCCGGACTGCATGGAGACCGTCGACAGGTAATGCCCGTAGATGGCGGGGCAGCCTTTGCGGATCACTTGGGTGTAGGCGAGTGCGGACAGCGCCTCAGCATTCAGCTGTGCCACCGCAGCCGCCGTCGACGCAGGCGTGTTCGCGCCGCCCAGCACGAATGGCGAGCACAGCACTGGCTGGTTGCGCCGGCAGAATGCGCGCATGGCGCCAAGCATGACCTGGTCCCACACGAGCGGAGAATTGCCGTTGCAGTTGCCAGTCGTGACCGCATGCGTGTCCATGAAGCCTTTGCCAAAGAGAATCTCGCACATGTCGAGCACGTCCTCGGCATTCTTGGGCGAGGTGGTCATGCCCATGAAGATCTTGTCGGAATGCTTCATCGACGAATAGGTGATGTGCAGATGCCGGTGCGCAACGACGATATCCATCGGCTCGACAATGTGGTGCGCCGATGAATGCAACGCCGGCATCATGTGCGCCAGCTTGTGGAAGGTCCCCAAGTCCGCAATGGTCGGGCCGCGACGCACGTCGTCAAGATCGCGCATGTAAGGCGCGCCGGTCATCGGCACGAAGATCGAATTCGGGCCGCCCAGCTGCACGTTTTTCGCCGGGTTGCGAGCGAAATACTCAATATCGGGCGGGATGGTTTTGATCAGCTCCATCACCAACCCGCGATCCAGATGGACTCGCTCACCGCGAACGTCGGCGCCTACTCTCTTCCAGTCCTCAAGAGCGATTGGGTCGCGGAATACAACGCCGATGTCTTCCAGGATTGCCAAGGACGCCTGGTGAATGCGTTCTACTTGCTCTGCATCCATGGGCTCGACAACAGGTAGCCCGCGCTTGAGCGTCGGCAGCATCTGCACTTTCGGCGCGGTCCGAACAATCCGGCGCGCATCGCGCCCTCCCCTTCGAGAGAGTTGCGCGTCAACGGTCATGCGGGCCTCCAAGAGGTACAACAACGCGGGCCGCAGCCGGACCCCGCGCGACTATTGCTGCAACTCGCCCATTTGACCTACTGCAAAAGTCTCACGCGCGTGTTGACTTATATGCGGCGGTCCGTGGCTTGGCCTCGTCGATCACGATTGATCCGATTGGCATCGTTATGGGAAATGCAGCTCATCATTGAAAGCTGGCCCGAAAATCATTCCCACGTCCCCCTGCAGTACTCTCACCTTTAATGAGTTGCGACGGTCAGCATGTGCCGGGTGAAAATACCTGCAGTCCCGACAGCGCCAGCTTTCGCCTGATGCGATCTGGTGTATGCATGGCAGCAATCACAATGTCGTGCCGATGTCTCGCCTACGCCTTTGCCGAAATCGCTGCGCCGCTCGGTTTTCGAATGTTTGGAGCCCAAAATGGTTCGCCGATATTATGACCTGCCCTCCCTGACAGCTCTCGCCGTGTTCGAAGCTTCCGCCAGGCACTTGTCATTCAAACTGGCGGCGGGAGAGCTGAATGTGACTCCCGGGGCGGTCAGCAGGCAGGTCAAGGCGGTCGAGGACGAACTGGGCGTTCAGTTGTTTGTGAGGCTGGGCTCAGGGGTGATGCTGACGAGCGCCGGCGAGGACCTTTATGGCGTTCTAGCGAGCGGCTTTTCGCGCGCAGCTGAGATTGTCCGCACCGTCAAGCGCGGTGATCGGTCCAAGAACGTCACCCTCGCCTGTTCTGACGCCTTTGCTACAATGTGGCTGATACCGCGCATGCCCGATTTCTGGACTCGCTACGGCGAGATTGCAGTCGATCATCTGATTTCCGACAATCAGCGTGACTATCGAAGGGCCGAGGTGGAGTTGCGCATCCGATACGGGTTCGGTTCCTGGCCTGACGAGAATGCCGAGCTTCTTTTCAGCGAAACCATCTATCCGGTCTGCGGGGTGGAGTTTGCTACAGCGCATCGAGAGGCGACGGCAGCATCCTTGCCGGACCTTCCCTTGCTGCATGTTGACTGGGTTGATCCAAACTGGGCGATTTGGGATGAGGTATTGCGTCGTGCGTCCGTGCCTCATGGTCCGACCCGCGGCCGCCGATTCGGCAAATTCCTTGTAGCCATGCAGGCGGCTCAGGCTGACCAGGGCGTGGCGCTGGGCTGGCATCGGCTCGTGAAGTCACAGATCGAGGACGGTAAACTGGTCAGGCTGACGGAACTCGAGCTTCCTGCGCCAGGGGCCTATTATCTCACCTGGAACGATAACCGCACGCTTTCGCCCGCTGCCGAAATCCTGCGAAGCTGGATACGAGAAATCGCTGCGCAGGAACGAACCACCTAAAGTTCTTCCGCACCGAAGCGCTCCTCGTTTGGATGTCACGGCGATCCTGTCGTCAACGTCGCATAGGCAGCGGTGCTCCGAGGTGACACCAGGTTATTAGAAGTAATCCGAAAGCAATATTATTGCAGTTGAGGAGATCGGACCGAATGGGCCAAGGTCCGCCCGGTCTTCCTCCATCAAACCAAGGTGCTCAATGTCCGTAGATCTCGTTGCCAAACTGGACGACAAGCTGCGTGCGAAGCGCGAAAGCTTCGACAAGATTCCGGTGGTCGACATCGCCCCACTTCTCGATGGCAGCAACAAGCAGGCGGTGGCCAAGCAAATACGTTGGGCGCTGTCGAACACTGGCTTCATGTACGTGAAGAACCATGGGATCCCCCAGGAGTTCGTCGATTCGGTGTTCGATGTGAGCCGCCGGTTTTTTGATTTGCCCATGCCCCAGAAGATGGAGCTGCACGTAAGCAAATCGGATGTCGCACTGCGCGGATACATCGAGCCATTCGGGGAAAACACCGATCCAGGCAAGACGAAAGACCTCAAAGAATGCTTTGATATCGGCCCTGAGCGTTCGACCCTGGAAGGTCCGTTTTTTGGCTCCAACCAGTGGCCCTCAACCCTGCCCGAGTTTTCCGAGCTGACATACGCATACCATCAAAAAATGATCATCCTCGCGAAAACCCTGTTGAAGGGCATCGCGCTCAGTCTGGACTTGCAGGAAGATCATTTCGAGAAACTGATGCAAAACCCGATCAGTATCCAGCGCCTTCTCCACTACCCTTCGCAAGGGGGCTACGTCGGGGAAAACATCATCGGTATCGGTGCGCACACGGATTATGGCAATCTGACCATTCTGGCGCAGGACGACGTGGGCGGTCTGCAGGTCATGAATCGCGACGGCGACTGGGTAGAGGGCACACCCATCCACGGCACCTTCGTCATCAACATTGGCGATCTGATCCAGCGGCTCACCAATGATCTCTATCTGGCGAATATGCACCGCGTGATCAACACCACTGGGCGGGAGCGGTATTCGATCCCCTTCTTTATCGATGCTGATTTCGATGCAATCATCGAACCGCTGGCGTCCTGCGTCACGAATAGCAACCCGCGTCGCTATAAACCGGTGACCTGTGGCGAGCACAAATTCGGGCGTTTCGCAGCAAGCTATGCCCACTTAGCCAAGGCATAGCGAGCGCGGTGGTGTCATGCCGCCAAAAGAAGTCCGCGAGCAAGAGAGCAGCCACTCAAGAGCTCTTGGTGAGCCAGCTCGCAAAAAGCCGCGCTTTCGAACCTGCCCTGGGCTGGATTTTCAGATAAAACGCCATGGGTGATGGAATATTTTCGGGCACAAGGGTGACCAGCCGTCCTTGTTCAATCAGGCTTTTGACCAATTCATCCCACCCCAATACCGCCCCGATATCATCCTGAGCGGCTTGGAGGGCAATCATGTAGTTGTTCACGGAAAACCTGCGGCCCTTTGGCATGGTGTGGCCAAGCGCTTGAAACCAGTCCGGCCAGTTCGTCCAGTCGGTTTCCTCGTTATCCATATGAATCAAAGGTGCGTTGAGCAGATCCTCAACTCGGCCGATGCCGTGCTCGGCGGCGAACCTTGGAGTTCCGAGCGCGACAATGCGATCTTGAAAAAGTTTGTGGCACTCTTCGAGATTCTCCTTCGGATCTCCGTACTGAATACTTAGATCGCAGCGGACGGATTTTGTGGGAACGTCGCTGACGATCTGCGAGACAGCGACGGTAGGATGGCTTTTCCAGAAGGCTGAGATCTTCGGTGTCAGCCATAGCGAACTGACGGCCGTCGTTGTCCGGATGGTCACGTCAGCGGTTTCCGGGCGATCGCGCATGTGCGTTACGGCGTCGGAAATCGTCTCAAGCCCGCGCTGCACGGCAACGAACAAGAACGCCCCCTTCTCAGTCAATTCGACACCGCGGCTCATGCGCAGGAACAGGTTGCATCCCAAATCACCCTCAAGCGCCTTGATCTGGTGGCTGATCGCCGCCGGCGTCACGTTCAATTCCTGGGCTGCGTTTTTGAAACTCGCATTTCGGGCGGCCGCCTCGAAGCAGATGAGAGCGGTCACCGAGGAGAGATCGTACGGTCTTGGCATCACAGCTCTTCGGACCCGTTTTCCGTATCATGCGAGGGCGGAGCGCAAGAGCTTATCTGAACCAAATCGGGATGAGAACAAATGCTATTGCATTGATAGCGCCCGTTCCAATGGTGCGTGTTGGCTGGAGTGTAGATACCTTCGAACTTCAAGACGATTTCTCCATCGATCCGGCAGGCGTTTCGACAAGCGCATCTGCCTTCATTCCTTGCGGGGCGATGAGCATTTCCATGTTCTCGCGCGACAACTCCCAGTGTTCGAATACAAGGTCGACGACCGTGTCCTCGTCGTGCGAGCCGATTGCAGCGATGAAGCCATCATCGTGGTCGCAGGCGAGCCGCAGTCACCGGCGCATGTCATCTGTACGCGGCCGGAAGAAGGTGTGGCCGATCCGGGCGTGGTCGATCAGAGGTCGGCCAAGGCTCGGCTGCAGGTAGGCGTTGCCCGACATCTCGCCGATGATCTCGCGGAAGCGATTCCAGCCCCATGGAGAGCACGTCGCCGGTGACGCTTGCCGTGCGGAACCGTTCCTGTGTGTCCTTGAGGTCGGCAAGCTGCTTCGGCTTGAAGTTCTGGACCGCAAGGCGGCCGATCGCGGCATAGATCATCGGCGCGACCAGGAAGAAGTGCCTGAGCGTCTGATGGTTCATGGGGATGACGCGCGCGCCGCGGTTGGCACGGATATCGATATAGCCTTCACCTCGAGCCGACGAAAAATCTCGCGAACCGGTGTTCGGGAGAGGCCGTAGCGTGCGCTCAAGCTCGCCTCGTCCAGGTCCGGATCAGGATCGAGGTCCATCGTCAGAATCTGACGCTTCAGATTGTCGTAAAGACCGTTCTTTCCGCTCTTCACCGAGGCCTCCTGCTGCCTGACTGGGGCCGAGTCCCGCTGAAGAGGTTACCTGGGAGTCGCCGAAGGGTAGTTAGGAAGCATTCGTTCCTCGCCTACTGTTCGCGGGGCGGCGAGAGCTGGTATATCCAGCTTGAGGGCTGTCGTGGGCAGAGTGCAACTGGCTCCACTCTCGGCCCGCCGGCACCTGTTTTCTGCAACAGGTGTCGGCGGTCATTGCCAGCTTGGGAGCTAACTCATGCGTCCAGCCACACGTTCTGGAGATCCATCTCAAAGGTTTGATGGATGCTGTAGTTCTTCACCTTCTTGTTCGTGTGGCTGTAGAGCTTCTGCCAGAATGGCTGAATGATGACGCCCGAATCCTGCAGGATCTGCTCGACGTCCTTCATCACCTCGCGGCGCTTCTCCACGTCGACGAGCGAGAGAGCTTGCTTGAGCTTGGCGTCGAAATCCGGATTCGAGTACGCCGATTCATTCCAGGCTTCGCCAGTGCGATAGCCGAGCGCCAGCACCTGAACGCCGAGCGGGCGCATGTACCAGATCGTCATCGAATAGGGATATTTCGTCCAGTCGTTCCAGAAGGTCGAACCCGGCAGCACCGTGCGCTTCACCTTGATTCCGGCATCGCGCAACTGACCGGCGATCGCGTCGCCGGTGTTCTTTTGCCAATCGTCCTCGACGGTAATCAGTTCATGCTCGAAGTCTGCCTGTCCGGCGTCGGCCATCAGCTTCTTGGCGCCGGCGGCGTCGCGTGTCTTCTTTGGCAGGGGATAATATTCCGGGTGGATCGGGGCGACGTGGTGGTTCTCGCCGACGGTGCCTCGCCCGGCATAGCCGAGTTCGAGCACGGCATTGTTGTCGACGGCCATTTGCAGGGCGTTTCGGACCCGTTGGTCGTCATAAGGCTTGTGGGTGATGTTGGTGCGGGCAACCAGCGTGGTCGCCGTCGCCACCTCTGTTTTCACCAGATCCATCTTGTCGAGTATGTCGATGAAGTCGGCCGGTGTCTCGAAATTGAGATCGATCTCGCCAGAGTCGAATGCATTGATCGAGGCGTTGAAATCGGTGCCGTAGTCGATGAACTCGACGCCGTCGAGCGGCGCTTCACCGCCCCACCATTTGCCATTCTCACGGCGCTTGACGACCGCCTTCTGGCCGACATCGTATGAGACCAGTTCAAACGGTCCCGTGCCGATCGGCTTCTTGATCGGATCGGCACCGTCGGCATCGAAGTTGCGATGGACCACCAGGGCCGGATAGTCGGTCAAGTTCGGGATCAGCGAGATGTCGGGTTCGCCGAGCTTCAGCTTGACCGTGAGGTCATCGACCTTGGTGATAGCGCCATCCCTGGCTTTGCCGGTCTTTGCATCGATCAGCGCGCCGACGCGTGCGGCCATGGAATTGCCGGCGACATTCTTCTCGCACCATCGCGTCAGATTTTGAACGACGTCATCGGCGTTGAAAGCATCGCCGTTGTTCCAGGTGATACCCTTGCGCAGATGCAGCACATATTCGGTGGCGTCGTCGTTGATATCCCAGCTTTCGAGCAAGACCGGCTCGAATGTGAATTGTCTGGTGTAGCGGACCAGCGGCTCCAGCCAGCAGCGCGAAATGTTCGCCAGTTCCACCCAATCGTAAGTGCGCGGATCCTTCTGCCCCTTCACCGACATCGAGACGCGCAGCGTTCCGCCTTTCTTCGGCTCTTCGGCCAGGGCCCGATCCGGCACCGCAAGGCCGATCATGCCATAGGCAAACGCCGTCGATGCGCCGAAGGCGCTTGCCAGCGCCAGGAACTCGCGCCGGTCCATGCGACCTGCACGTGCCTCTTGCGCCATCGCCTCGATAGCGCTCGGCACGCGATCGCCACTGCTTCGAAAAAAGCTCATTTTTCAATCCCCCAGTTTGACGTTCTCAATTCCTCTCGTAGTGTCCTCGACACACGGAGAAGAAAGAAGCCGGCGCGTGAGCCGCTCAGTGCCGGACTATTGCTGAATGTGCGGCGATTGCCCTACTGCAAAAAACTCACGCTCGCGTTGACTAAAAGACACTCGGCTCCTGACAACATATCAATCTTGGTGCGGTTCGGATTGTCCGTCGCGCTTGCACGTCCGCCCACCTCGAGAAATTTGCGGTTTAGCAGTCAGGCGGACATTCGGAAAGACTATTGAAGCGAGCGAATGTGCGGCTCTATCGTGGCTATTGCTGGCTATGATGCCGAGGGGCTGACTTGTGAGAAGTTTCCGTCCCGAGGTGCATGAATTTCCCTCAGTCGGACTGGCAAGCGATCCAACGGCGATCCTGCAAGTGGGAGGCAAAAGTTTGCTCGAAAAAAAGTCAATCGGCAGGTTACTTTTTTGCGATGCCTACTATCGCAGTTCCATGTTAGCGAACTTCTGCTTGGTCCGGGCGAGAAGAACGATCCTTTGAGCAAGCGAGTTACCCGATGATCGCATCCGAAGGTCTTCTTGACAGCTAGCCTTGCCGTTGTTGCGGAGGCGGTTTCCAGCAGGCTTCAACCCCAACCCGTCGGCAGGGGGCCGCCATGCTTTCCTTCGTTATCAGGCGTCTTGGCACCATGGCATTGACGATGCTGTGCCTGACGATGATCGTCTTCTTCCTGATCAATCTCGAACCGAATTTGAAGAAGCTGGCGATCAGCCAGACCGAGATGCATACCTCCGCCGAGCAGCTCGAAAGCTGGCTGGTCAACCATGGCTACCGGCAGAACTTCTTCGTACGCTACGGCCAGTGGCTGGGCGTCGTGCCGAAGCAGCCGGTGACCGATCCGGCGACGGGCAAGCCGACGCAGCGTTTTTCCTTCTGCAATGACCCGCTGGAGCCGAAATTCTCCGGCGTCCTGGAAGGCGATTTCGGCTGTTCGACCAAGTTCAAGACCAACGTTGCGTCGAAGCTCTTTCCGGCACTCAGCGCCACCGGCATCCTGATGCTCAGCGTGCTGGCGGTGATGGTGCCAATTTCGCTGCTGATCGGCATTTTGGCCGGCATGCGCGAGGGCTCGCGAACCGACCGCACGCTGTCGGTAGCCTCGATCGCCTCGACGGCGACGCCCGAATATGTGTCGGGCGTCATCTTCACCGTCATCTTCGCCTCATGGCTCGGCTGGCTGAACGGCTCGGCGGCCTCGGCCAGCCAGGGCATCACCTTCTACAATTTCACGCTGCCGGTGATGACGCTGGCGATCTACGGCATCGGCTACATCGCCCGCATGACGCGCGCTTCAATGGTCGAGGTGATGACGCAGCAATATATCCGCACCGCCCGGCTGAAGGGGCTCTCCTTCGGCAGCGTGGTGGTCAAACATGCGCTGCGCAACGCGCTGATCGCGCCGTTCACCGTCATCATGCTGCAGTTTCCCTGGCTGCTCACCGGCGTCGTCATCGTCGAGGTGATGTTCCGCTACCAGGGCTTCGGCTACACGCTGGTCGAGGCGGCCGGCAACAACGATATCGACCTTTTGCTCGGCTGCTCGCTGGTCTCGGTGTTCATCGTCTTGATCACGCAGCTCATTTCCGATGTCGGCTACGCGTTTCTCAATCCGCGTATCAGAGTTCAGTAGGGGGCGAAGCGGATGCCGGTTCAATATATCAGTGGCTTCACCGTCGTTCTCGAAGTGCTGTCGCGCTTCTGGCCGGTCTGGATCGCCCTCCTCATCGTCATGGGTGCGAGCTTCGCCTACAAGAAGAAGCTGGCGCTCTACGGCCAGCTGTTCGACAGCGGTGTCGGCATTGTCGGCGTCGGCATCTGCCTGTTCTGGCTGTTCACGGCGATCTTCGCCGCGACCATCTCGCCCTTCGATCCGCTGGCCCAGGTCCCCATCATGAAGGACGTGCTGCCGGGCGCCGTCGAGCCGCAATCGGGGCTGACCTATCTGTTCGGCGGCGACAAGCTGGCGCGCGACGTGTTTTCGCGCATGGTCTATGGCAGCCAGATCGTGCTGATCATCGCGCCTGCCGCAACCGGCTTCGCGCTGATGGTCGGCATCACGCTCGGCCTGCCCGCGGGTTATTACGGGGGCAAGATCGACACCGTGCTGTCGTTCCTGGCCAATTTGGTGCTCGCCTTCCCGGTGATCCTGCTGTTCTACCTGCTGGTGACGCCGGGCATCATGGACACCCCGATCCCCTATGGCATGGCCGGTGTGTTCTTCCTTTTCCCCATCATCTTCTTCAGCGTGCTGTTCTGGACGCGCTACAAGAACCGGCCCGACCGGCTCTACATATTGCTCGGGCTGACGCTGGTCATCGGCGGTTGGGTCTATGCCGGCCTGGTCTTCGATGCCGATCCGTTCAGGGTCATCCACATCGACCCCAACCAGCTCAACATCTTCGTGGCGGTGGTGTTCGCCTCCAGCCCCGGCGTGTTCCGCATCGTGCGCGGCCTGGTGATGGACATCAAGACACGCGACTATGTGGCGGCGGCGCAGACGCGCGGTGAATCGCCCTGGTACATCATGCTGTGGGAGATCCTGCCCAATGCGCGCGGCCCGCTGATCGTCGATGCCTGCCTGCGCATCGGCTACACCACGATCCTGCTCGGCACGCTGGGGTACTTCGGCCTCGGCTTGGCGCCGGAGAGCCCGGACTGGGGCACCGCGATCAAGGACGCCAGCCGCCTGCTGCGCTCCTTCATCCACCCGGCGTTGCCGCCGACGATCGCGCTGATGTCGTTCGTGCTGGGGCTGAACCTGCTCGCCGACTCGCTGCGCGAACAATCGATGAAAGACTGATCTGCGGGTTTCGGCCCGCAGAGCATGAAGAGTATGATCCCTGGAAATGCCACCCGGTTTTCGGACAAGATCATGCTCAGACAAGAAATTAAGGATTGGAGCGACCCATGAATGAGGCAGTTCGAAATCCCCCAAAGCCGACCAATGGGCCGATCATCGAGATCGAGAACCTGTCGATCTCCTTCTTCACCCGCAAGGGCGAGATCCCTGCCGTCATGGACTTTTCCTGCACGGTGATGCCGGGCGAGGCGATGGGCATCGTCGGCGAATCCGGCTGCGGCAAGTCGACCGTGTCGCTCGGCATCATGCGCGACCTCTCCAACATCGGAAAGATCGTCGGCGGCAAGATCAAGTTCCAGGGCAAGGACATGGGCGAGCTGTCCGACGAGGAACTGCGCGCCATCCGCGGCAACAAGATCGCCATGATCTACCAGGAGCCGATGGCGAGCCTCAATCCGGCGATGAAGGTCGGCCAGCAATTGATGGAAGTGCCGCTGATCCACGACAAGGTGTCGAAGGAAGAGGCCTACACCCGCGCACTCGACATGGTGCGGGCGGTGAAGCTGCCCGATCCCGAACGCATGATGCGCTCCTATCCGCACCAGCTCTCCGGCGGCCAGCAGCAGCGCATCGTCATCGCCATGGCGCTGCTGTCGAAGCCGGCACTGCTTCTGCTCGACGAGCCGACGACGGCGCTCGATGTGACGGTGGAGGCCGGCATCGTCGATCTGGTCAAGGGACTGGGCGAGAAGTTCGGCACGTCGATGATCTTCGTGTCGCACAATCTCGGCCTGATCCTGGAAACCTGCGATCGGATCACGGTGATGTATTCGGGCGAAGCGGTCGAGACCGGCAAGATCAAGGACGTGTTCGACCGGATGCGTCATCCCTATACGCAAGGGCTGTTCCGCTCGATCCCGCTGCCGGGCGCCGACAAGAATTCGCGACCGCTGATCTCGATCCCCGGCCAGCTGCCGCTACCGCACGAGCGGCCGAAGGGCTGCAATTTCGGCCCGCGCTGCCACCATTTCGTCGAGGGCGTCTGCAACGCCGCCGAAATTCCGATGATCGCGGTCGACGGCCATGACGGGCATTTCTCGCGCTGCGTGCGCTTCAACGAAATCGACTGGGAGGCGCTGCCGCCCGGCGCCAAGAAGGTCAACGAGCGGGTGGTGCCCGGTGCGCCGGTGCTCCAGATCGAAGACCTCCGGAAGTACTACAAGGTCGGCGGCAGCGAAGTGTTCGGCTCGAGCGAGGGCCGCGTCGTCAAGGCCAACGAGACGATCTCGTTCATGGCGCGCGAATCCGAGACCGTCGCCATCGTCGGCGAATCCGGCTGCGGAAAATCGACCCTGGCCAAGGTGCTGCTCGGCCTCGAAACGGCAAGCTCTGGCCGCGTGAAGCTCGGCAACAAGGAGATCCAGTCGACCGGGATCGAGAAGCGCAGCGTCGACACGGTGTCGTCGATCCAGATGGTGTTTCAAAATCCGTTCGACACGCTCAATCCTAGCCATTCGGTCGGTTCGCAGATCATCCGTACGCTGGAAAAGTTCAATGTCGGCAACACGGTGGCCGACCGCCGCAAGCGGATGCTGGAGTTGCTCGACCTGGTGAAGCTGCCAAGGGCGTTCGAGACGCGCAAGCCGCGCCAGCTTTCAGGTGGCCAGAAACAGCGCATCGGCGTGGCGCGTGCCTTTGCCGGCGACGCCAAGGTGGTGGTGGCCGACGAGCCGGTCTCGGCGCTGGATGTGTCGGTCCAGGCGGCGGTGACCGAGCTCTTGATGGACATACAGCGCAAGAACAAGACGACGATGCTGTTCATCAGCCACGATCTGTCGGTGGTGCGCTACATCGCCGACCGCGTCGTCGTCATGTATCTCGGCTATATCGTCGAGCAAGGCACGACCGACCAGATCTTTTCGCCGCCCTATCACCCCTACACCGAGGCGCTGCTGTCGGCGATTCCGATTGCCGATACCAGCGTGGTGAAAAGGCACATCGTGCTCGAAGGCGACATTCCGTCGGCGATGAACCCGCCCTCTGGCTGCCCGTTCCAGACGCGCTGCGGCTACAAGAAACTGGTGCCGGACAATCTTTGCGAAACCAAGGTGCCGCCAGTCAAGCATCTCGGCAACGGCCATATGAGCCTGTGCTGGCTGTCCGACGACGTGCTGGCGAAAATGGAGCCGGTGATCAAGTTCGACAAGGAACACGCCGCGCATGAGGGCGTGCCGGAAGACGCAACGCGCGGCTCAGGCGCGACAATTCACAAGTCCAAGGGACCCGAGAAACCGAACTGACGGTCAATATCGGCTCACGGAAGCTCGCAGTCGACTTGGTTCCATTCGCGATAGCGGCCTTGATCTGGCGGCTGAAAACCGTGGACACCACGTTCAGGTCCTCAACGGCATTTTGTAAACCCGCATTTCAGGCGCCACCTCAAAGCAGATGAGCGGTTGCCAGGAAGGTGACCATATGGTCTTGGCATCACGCGGCTTTTCGGAGATGCTTTCCGTTTTATGTGAGCGCCTGCGGCACGCAAGAAGTTAGCTGAAGTAAATCGTGATGAAAATAAATGCCGTTGCGTAAAAGATTTTGAGATAAGAAAATTTCAACTCAAAATGCACGCCATCTATGGAATTTTCGCATGAACGCCTCGTCACCGTCGATCCAAGAATTGTTAGCGCGCCGCGTCTCGGGCTATGCCCTTGAGCAGCCCTTTTACACATCGCCGGAGATTTTCCAACTCGATCTCGAGCACATCTTCTACCAGGAATGGCTCTACGCAGCCCCGGCGTGCCAGCTTGCGAAAGCTGGCAGCTACGTGGCGATGCGTGTAGGTGCCTATGAGGTGGTCATCGTGCGCGCCCGCGATGGTGAAATCCGCGCCTTCCACAATTCCTGCCGCCATCGCGGGTCGATGATTTGCAAGGCCCGCGAAGGCCAGGTGGCCAAACTCGTCTGCCCCTATCACCAGTGGACCTATGAGCTTGACGGCAAGCTCATCTGGGCAAATGACATGGGGCCCGACTTCGACATGTCCAAACACGGGCTGAAGCCGGTCCATCTGCGCAATCTAGCCGGCATGATCTACGTCTGTCTGTCCGAAACGCCCCCCGACTTCGAACCGTTTGCCGACCTGGCTCTTCCCTACCTTGAGGTCCATGACCTCAACAATGCGAAGGTCGCGCATACGTCCACCATCATCGAGAAGGCCAACTGGAAGCTAGTGTGGGAGAACAACCGCGAATGCTACCACTGTAGCAGCAACCACCCGTCGCTGTGCCGCTCCTTCTCGCTCGACCCGGAAGTGGCGGGCGTGTCTGCAGACGGATCGATCTCGGCGACCCTTCAGGCGCATTTTGACCGTTGCGAAGCCTCAGGCGCGCCAGCGCAGTTTCGCCTTGGCGGCAGCGGGCAATTTCGCCTGGCGCGGATGCCGCTGCAGCAAAAGGCCGTGAGCTACACGCTCGACGGCAAGGCTGCCGTTCATAAGAATCTTGGTCGGGTGGCTCTGCCCGAAGCAGGCTCGCTGTTGATGTTCCATTATCCAACGACCTGGAACCACTTCCTGCCGGATCACTCCTTGACCTTCCGAGTAACGCCAATCAGCGCCACGGAAACCGAGGTCACCACCACCTGGCTGGTGAACAAGGATGCCGTCGAAGGGCTCGACTACGACCTCAAGCGCCTGACCGAGGTCTGGATTTCTACCAATAATGAAGACCGTGAGATCATCGAGACCAACCAGCGAGGGATCTGCTCACCTGCCTATGTTCCCGGGCCATATTCGCCGGTTCAGGAAAGCGGTGTGACCCAATTCGTCGATTGGTACGCGAACTGGCTTGGGCGCTCTCAGGCCCCGATGCGATTGGCCGCGGAGTGAACCAATGAACGTGATGGCAAAACCCAGGCTGGTTTTCTGGACCGACGCCGAAGAACTCGAATGTGCCTCCTTTCTTCCGGAGGCGCCGAACGTCCTGACCTTTTGTTTCCGGTCGCCGTCCGGATCGCTGTTCAATTTTGATCCAGGGCAATTCCTGACTTTCGAACTGCCCACTCCCGGCGGTCCGATCTACCGGACCTACACGATATCCTCATCTCCGTCGCGGCCGACCTCGCTGACCATCACCGTAAAGGCGCAGGCTGACTCTGTCGGAACGCAGTGGATGTTTGACAGCCTCCGTCCGGGAATGCGCCTGCGGGCAATCGGTCCGGCGGGCACCTTCTCGGTGGCGCATCAGCCAGCGGAAAAGTATCTTTTCATCTCAGCCGGCTCGGGCATCACACCGATGATGTCCATGACTACACATCTGTATGATTCCGGAGTTGATCCGGACATCGTCTTTGTCCACTGCGCGCGCCGCCCTTCTGAGATCATCTTCCGCGAACGGCTGGAGCATATGGCCTCGCGCGTAACTGGCATCGACCTGAAATGGGTGGTTGAACAGACCGATCCATACAGGCCGTGGACGGGTTACAGAGGCATGTTCAACCAACTTATGCTCGGACTCATGGCGCAGGATTATCTTGATCGCGAGGTGTTCTGCTGCGGGCCCGAGCCCTTCATGCAAGCGGTGCGCGAGGCCCTGGCCGGTCTCGGTTTCGACATGGCGCATTACCATCAGGAAAGCTTCCGCGCGCCTCTTCCTGAGGCCGAAAAAATCCCGGATGACTTCGTTCCCACCGAGAAGAACGAGGCCGAGATCGAATTTGCCCTATCCGGCGTCTCGGCGAAATGCGTCGAGACAGATACGATCCTGGCTGCGGCACGGGTTGCCGGTCTGGTGATCCGATCGGGTTGCAGCATGGGAATATGCGGGACATGCAAGGTTCGCAAAATCGACGGCGATGTGCACATGGTCCACAATGGCGGCATCACCGAGGAAGAAATTGCCGACGGCTATATCCTTGCTTGCTGTTCCAATCCGGTTGGCCGGGTGAAGGTCGAGATATAGCAACCAATTCGCGATCTTTGACCAAGGGGTTTCTTCGAAATCGGCAGCACCTTGACCGGCAGCTGTCAACCGAAGTCGATGGATGAAGCGAATTGATGGATCAAGCGCTTCGCCCGGGCAAGCTCAGTGATGCGTCTGATCCACCAACAGTGCCCAGAAAGCGAACAGCGGCGCATCCAGCGATTTCATCGCGTGTTTGATGCCTGGCGGATTGTAGAATGAACCGCCGATGCCCGGCGAAAACCAATCGTTGTCGGCCTGCTTGAACTCGCCGTGTGAAAGCACGAGGTAGGTTTCCTCCGGGGGATGATCGTGGTCGGGATATCGGACGTGAGGAGCCATCAAAGTGACGCCGAGCCACAGATCGCTTCTGTCCTCGATGCCGCCTGGGCCAAGGATCATCGCGTTGGCATGACCGTCGGGGAAATTGCTGCTGGCAGACGGGTCGGGGTTCGATTTTAGCCGCCATTCGAGCAGCGGCTCGATCGCCCTAAAACGTTCGACCAAGTTGCGAAGCGCGGACGGGATCGCTTCTTCCGCCAACGCCGAGTCAAGATAAGAACAAACCGGCAAACGGCTCCCGGCCTTGGTTCTTTCCAGCCCGGGAACTTCAGATTGGGCGAAGAGCTGGATGATCGATCTGCGCGATCGCAGGTCGTGGGAGAACTGGTCGAAGGCCACGAACGCGGTGTCTACAAAATATTGCAGGGCCTCACTTCTGTTCATCTCGCAGCCTTGTTGTTGGCGTCCGTTGTCAGACGTCAGATATCTTTCGCCAGTCGCAGTGCGTCGTAGATCGCGGCGTGGGTGTTGCGGGCCGAAACTGCGTCGCCGATACGAAAGAGCTGGAATTGGCCCTGCCGATTCCGCACCACCGACTGTGGTTGTCCGGCGATGAGCTCATCTTGCGAAATCTCGCCGTGATTGGTCGATTTCGGTTTCAGTTCGAAATAGATGTCGTCGAGCGGAATGGTGCCGTGATTGACGACAACCTGATCCACGACGCGCTGCTTGGATATACCGCCGTAGTCGCTGCCGACGTTTGCAATGAGCTGGTTGCCGTTCTTCTCAACGGACTCAAGCCGATAGGTGACCGTGAAGGTGACATCAAGTTTTTGAAGAGACCGCATGTAGGGCACAAGGTTCATCGCCATGACCTCGGGGGAGAAGGACCGGTCCGGTGTCATGATCTCGACCTTCGCTCCTGCGCCGGCGAGGAACTCCGCAGCCTGGAGTGCCGCGTGGTCACCGGCGTCGTCGAAGATGAGGACATTGCTTCCGGGCTTTACGTCTCCGGAGATGATGTCCCATGAAGACACCACCAACTCGTTACCCTTCGACAGGACGTCGGTGTGCGCCACCCCGCCCGTCGCAATGATGACGACATCAGGATTTTCCGCCTCGATGGTTTCTGCTTCCGCCCAGCTATTGAACTTGATGGTCACTCCATATTTTTCGCACTGGGCCATGCGCCAATCGATGATGCTCATCATTTCCTTGCGGCGCGGGCTCAGCGCTGTCAGGCGGATCTGCCCGCCAGGGTCGCTAGCGGCCTCGAAGACCACGACCTCGTGTCCCCGCTCGCCCGCGACGCGGGCGGCCTCGAGGCCGGCCGGACCAGCGCCGACGATGACAATTTTCTTGCAGATCTCTGCCTTGGGGACGATGTGCGGCATGGTCAATTCGCGGCCGGTCGCGGCGTTGTGAATGCAGTATGCCGCCCCGCCCTGATAGATGCGGTCAAGGCAATAGTTGGCACCCACGCAGGGCCTGATTTCGTCTTCGCGCTTTTCGATGATCTTGCGCACGATATGTGGGTCGGTCATGTGAGCGCGCGTCATGCCGATCATGTCGACCTTACCTGACGCAATCGCGTGGCGCGCTGTCGCCACATCCGGTATTTTCGCTGCATGGAAGGTTGGAAAGTTGGTTGCCGCACGAATCTCGCCGGCAAAATCAAGATGCGGCGCGTTCGCCATTCCCTGAATCGGAATGACGTCCGTCAGGCCCGCATCGGTGTCGATGTGGCCGCGGATCACATTGAGGTAATCGATAAGTCCGCTTTCCTTGAGGCGCTTGGAGATTTCAATGCCCTCCGACCTGCCGGTGCCGCCGGGGAGACATTCATCCGCAGTGTAGCGCACGCCCAGGATGAAATCCTCGCCGACCCGTGACCGGATCGCCTTCAACACGTCCATGCAGAAGCGCATGCGATTATCGAGGGAACCGCCATAAGGGCCGTCAAGGTCGTTCGTGAGAGGAGACGTGAACTGTTCGAGCAGGTGGCCGTAAGCCTCCAGCTCCACGCCATCCATCCCGCCCGCCTTCATCCGCTCGGCGGCGTCCGCGAAGTCTTTGATGATGCGCTCGATATCCCAGTCTTCAATTTTCTTGGGAAACGCGCGGTGGGAGGCTTCACGATGATGGGACGGTGCCACGACGGGAAGCCAGTCACCTTTGTCCCAGCGTGTACGCCGTCCAAGATGGGTTAGCTGGATCATGATGGCGGCGCCCTCTTCGTGCACCGCATCGGTCATTTGCCGGATCCACGGCACGATCTCGTCCTTGTACGCGAGCAGGTTGTTGAAAACCGGGGGGCTGTCCTTCGAGACCGCCGCGGAGCCGGCTGTCATCGTCATCGCCACACCGCCCTTTGCCCTTTCCACCGTGTAGGCAAGATAGCGCTCCTTAGGCATCCCGTCCTCCGGATAAGCCGGCTCATGGGAGGTCACGATGATGCGATTGCGCAGGGTCAAATGCTTGAGTTTGTATGGCTGCAGAAGGGGATCGCTCGACATCTGACGAACTCCGGGCTGGGATGGCAAGTGCGAACGCTACCCGAAAATGTACATGCATGTCAAGTTTAGCTTCTGAGACGTCGAAAGAGTCGACATAGGTGTACATTTTGCTGGTTTTCAGTTTGACCTTTTGTTAGGCTGGCCGCTCATGGAGCAGATTTCGAACGATAGCGGATGGCGTGGATCGCCGGAGGGATGGCTCGAAGCCGCCTACGACTTGCTTCTGGAATCCGGCGTCGACACGGTGAGAATTTCGCCACTTGCCAAGAAGCTGGGCCTGTCGCGCACCAGCTTCTATTGGTTCTTCAAGGATAGAGAAGAACTGTTGGCTGCCCTCGTAGCGCGTTGGCGCGACAAGAACACCGGCAGCCTCGTCAAGCAGGCCGAGGCCTATGCCGAGACGGTTGCGGAAGCGATGCTAAACGTTTTCGACTGCTGGCTCGACAAGTCCTTGTTCGATGCCCAGTTCGAGTTCGCCGTCAGAAGCTGGGCAATTCAATCCCCTGACATTCTGGCGGAGGTACAAAAAGCCGACCAAACGCGTCTCGACGCCATGAGCCAGATGTTCGTCCGCTTCGGTTACAAGGAAAGTTTGGCCGATGTTCGAGCGCGCACCGTCTACCTGGTGCAGATCGGCTACATCTCAATGCAGACCCGGGAAGATCTCACGGCCCGCATGAAGCGCATTCCCGGGTATGTGGAAATTTTTACAGGCGAGGCCCCGCAGCAGCGTGAGCTGGATCGGTTCTTCGCCAGACATGACTATTTGGCGGACTGAGGAAGAGTTGCGACAATGAGCCAACCCATGAGCATCGGAATAGTCGGTGGAGGTGGCTGGCTTGGACGCGCCTTCGCCGAGGCCATTGTCGATGCGCAAATAGTGTCCCCTGAGCACCTCACACTCTCTTACAGAAGCGGGCAACCGGGCTTTCTGCCAGATGCTACCTGGACCTGGGACAACCAGGAACTGGTGGATCGATCTGATGTCATCATCGTGTCGGTCCGGCCCCAGGATTGGCCTGCCATCGACATTTCTGCGTCCGGCAAGCTTGTCATGTCGGTCATGGCCGGGATCCCTCTCGACCAATTGGCTCGACGTCTCAAGACCGACCGCGTCGTCCGCACGCTTCCGAATGCAGCCGCAGAGGTGCGCAATTCCTACACGCCCTGGATCGGCACTCGAGGTGTCACCGCGGATGACCGCAATGTCATTCGCCGGATCCTGGAAGCCTGTGGCGCTGCCGATGAAGTCAAAAGCGAAGCAGATATCGATTATCTTACAGGTCTTACAGGCTCCGGCCCGGCGTTTCCGGCGCTTCTGGCGGCGGCGATGATTGACGACGCGGTCAGCCGAGGAATGAACCCAGATATTGCCCGGCGGGGCGTCAGCGCAATGCTTGTTGGAACCGGCAAACTCCTCGAGGCTCGCGCAGAAAATCCCAAAGATATCGTCCAGACTTTCGTCGACTACCGCGGCACTACCGCCGCTGCAATCGAGGCCATGCGCGCAGCCGGGTTTGAAGCAGCCGTGGCAGACGGCCTTGCCGCAGCGCTTCATAAATCCGTGGCTATGGGACAAGCCTCCTGACTGCCGCACGAGGCGGGCCTCCCTCCGACCGCTGGTGAGATACTTATGTCAAAACTCTTTCCGCATCTGTTCTCGCCGGTAAAGCTGGGCAGCCGCACGCTGCGAAACCGGATCGTGTTCGGGGCTCATACCGCGAACATGGCGGAGAATGGCGTGCCGACAGAACGACACGTTGCCTACTATGCCGAGCGAGCCATCGGTGGCGCCGGCATGATTGTTGTCGAACCCATGCCCGTTCATCAGGCCGCCGTCCTGACACGCGGCAATTTTCGACCTGGCGACGATAGCGTCATTCCTCATTTCCAGCGGGTCACGCGCGCGATCAAGGACCATGGGGCGATCGCCATCCAGCAGCTCTATCATGTCGGTGCGCATGGGGATTCGGACAACTCGTTTCATGCGCATTGGTCGCCCTCGGGCCTTCCAAGCTATCATGACAGCGATGGTTCCCACGCCATGTCCGAGGATGAGATCTGGGAGACTATCGACGGCTTTGTTCAGGCCGCGCGCCGCTGCCAGGAAGCCGGTTTCGATGGCGTCGAAGTCTGGGCGGCCTATCTCGGATTGGTCGATCAGTTCTGGACACCCTGGACAAACCGACGTGAAGATCAATGGGGAGGCTCGCTCGAAAACCGCACGCGGATCTCCCGCGAGATCCTGAGCCGCATCCGCGAAACATGTGGCCGAGAATTCATCGTCGGGCTGTCGGTCAGCGATGAGCCCGACTACACAGTCGCGCTCAGTCGCCAGGAACTGGCGGAGATCATTCACCTGCATGATGAACAGGAACTGATCGACTACGTGACCTGCGGCACCGGCAGCTACCTCGATTTCTACAAGATAATGCCGACCTTTCTCTATCCGGAGAAGCTTGGCACCGATCTCGCGACGGTCCTAAAGGGTGCGGTCAAGACGGCCCTCGTGGTCGCCGAAAGCCATATCAGGACGCCTGAAAACGCCGAAACGGTGCTCGGCGAAAAAGCTGCCGACCTGGTGTCGATCGTGCGGGGTCAGATCGCCGACCCGCATCTGGCACGCAAGGCCGCGGCCGACCGGCCGGAAGATGTGCGCGGATGCATTTCCTGCAACCAGATGTGCTGGGGCCGTCGTTCGCGCGACTACTGGATCAGCTGTCTTATCAATCCCTCCGCGGGGCGTGAGTTTGAATGGGGCGGTGACCGGTTCACGTCAGCCGCCACCAAAAAACGGGGGCTTGTCGTCGGCGGCGGTCCCGCCGGCCTCGAGGCGGCACGGGTTGCCGCCGAGCGAGGGCACGACGTGGTGCTGGTCGAAGCCTCCAGTAGGCTGGGCGGGAACTTTCTGCTCGCCGGACTGCAGCCACGCCGCGGGCAAATCCTCGACCTTCTCGGGTGGTATGAGCGCCAACTCGGCAAACTGAACGTCGACGTACGACTGAACACCTATGTCGAGGCATCCGAAATCGCCTCGTTCCAGGCTGACACTGTCATCCTGGCCACGGGGTCGGTGTCTCCTGAAACAGGCTTCCAGAAGGCTCTGCCGGCAATGCCGAGCCTACCCGGCATCGAAAGGGGCAATGTCTTCTCGATCGAAGCCGTTATGGCCCGCGTTGCGCGGCCAGGTAAGCGTGTGCTTTTGCTCGACGAGGGCGGCGGCTGGCGCGGCGGCGGTACAGCCTGGAAACTTGCCGAGGATGGCCATCAAGTCACCATTCTCACGCCTGATCCGTTGGTCGGCAAGGAACTGCAGGGGACGGCAGCTGATTTCCCGCTGCGGCGGACGTTGCGCCAGCTTGGCGTCACATGGCTGGTGGATGTCAGCGTGCTCGAGTGGCACGGGGACGGCGCGACCATCGTTGACCACAACACCCGTGAAGAAAGCTTCGTGCCGGGCGATTGCCTTGTTCTGGCAACCACGAATGTGGCAGCGAATTGGCTGGCGAAAGAGTTGGAAAATACGTCCCAGCCGTTCATAGAGGTCGGCGACGCTGTCGCTCCGCGCCAGGCGCCCTACGCCTTCCACGAAGGAAGGAAAGTTGCCTTGCGGCTATGATACGCGCACGTTGTGCTTGCGCTTCATGAAGTCCTTGGCGGTCTCGACGGCCACCGCCGCGTCGCGGCAATAGGCATCGGCGCCGACGGCCTTGCCGAATTCCTCGTTGAGCGGCGCACCGCCGACCAGCACGACGTAGTCGTCGCGAATACCCTTTTCCTTCATCGTGTCGATGACGACCTTCATGTAGGGCATGGTCGTGGTCAAAAGCGCCGACATGCCGATGATGTCGGGCTGGTGCTGCTCGATGGCGTCGAGGTATTTCTCGACCGCATTGTTGATGCCGAGGTCGATGACGTCGAAGCCGGCGCCTTCCATCATCATGCCGACAAGGTTCTTGCCGATGTCGTGAATGTCGCCCTTGACGGTGCCGATGACCATCTTGCCCTGCTTCGGCGCGCCGGTCGCGGCGAGCAGCGGGCGCAGGATGAACATGCCGGCCTTCATCGCATTGGCCGAAAGCAGCACTTCGGGAACGAACAGGATGCCATCGCGAAAGTCCTCGCCGACGATGCGCATGCCTTCGACCAGCGCCTCGGTCAGCACCTTGTAGGGCACCCAGCCGCGCTCGAGCAGGATGTTGGTGCCTTCCTCGATCTCTTCCTTCAGGCCGTCATAGAGATCGTCGTGCATCTGCTGCACCAACTCGTCGTCGGAAAGTTCGGAAAGGATGATCTCGTCGTCGGACATTTTTGCCTGTGCCAATTGCTTGTCAGTGATTACGGGCCGCCGGCACCTTTTGTCAGAGGTGCCGGCGGCTGTTGCTTGCAAGTCTCGGGAGTTAAATCAGGCGTCCAGCCAGACGTTCTGGAAGTCCATTTCGTAGGTCTGGTGCATTCCGTAGTTCTTCACCTTCTTGCTCATGTGGCAGTAGAGCTTCTGCCAGAACGGCTGGATGATGACGCCGGAATCCTGCAGGATCTGCTCGACGTCCTTCATCACCTCCTTGCGCTTCGCAGGATCGGCCAGCGAGAGTGCCTGCTTCAGCTTGGCGTCGAAATCCGGGTTGGCATAGGCCGTTTCGTTCCAGGCCTCGCCCGAGCGATAGCCGAGTGCAAGCACCTGGACGCCCAGCGGCCGCATGTACCAGATGGTCATCGAATACGGATATTTCGTCCAGTCATTCCAGAAGGTCGAGCCCGGGAGCACCGTACGCTTCACCTTGATGCCGGCATCGCGCAGCTGGCCGGCGATCGCGTCGCCGGTGTTCTTCTGCCATTCGTCCTCGACGGTGATCAGCTCGTGCTCGAAGTCGGCCTGCCCGGCATCCGCCATCAGCTTCTTGGCGGCGGCGGCATCCCGCGTCTTCTTGGGCAGCGGATAGTATTCGGGATGGATCGGGGCGACATGGTGGTTTTCGCCGACCGTACCGCGCCCGGCGTAGCCGAGTTGCATGACGGCATCGTTGTCGACGGCCATCTGCAGCGCATTGCGCACCCGCTGGTCGTCATAAGGCTTGTGGGTGATGTTGGTGCGGGCAACCAGCGTGGTCGCCGTAGCGACCTCCGATTTCACCAGATCCATCTTGTCGAGGGCGTCGATGAAGTCGGCCGGCGTTTCGAAATCGAGGTCGATCTCGCCGGATTCGAAGGCATTCAGCGTGGCATTGAAGTCGGTGCCGTAGTCGATGAACTCGACACCGTCGAGCGGCGTTTCGCCACCCCACCACTTGCCGCTCTCGCGCCGCTTGACGACCGCCTTCGAACCCACCGCATAGGACACCAGCTCGAAAGGTCCGGTACCGATCGGCTTCTTGATCGGGTCGGCGCCATCCTTGTCGAAGTCGCGATGCACGACCAGCGCCGGATAGTCGGTCAGGCCCGGTATGATCGCGATGTCGGGTTCGCCGAGCTTCAGCTTGACCGTGAGGTCATCGACCTTGGTGATAGCGCCATCCTTGGCCTTGCCCGTCTTTGTGTCGATCAGCGCGCCGACGCGTGCCGCCATGGAATTGCCGGAAGCCCCCTTCTCGCACCAGCGATTCAGATTGGCGACCACGTCATCGGCGTTAAAGGCATCGCCATTGTTCCAGGTGATGCCTTTGCGCAGATGCAGCGTGTATTCGGTGGCGTCGTCATTGACGTCCCAGCTTTCGAGCAGGACCGGCTCGAAGGTGAACTGGTGCGTGTAGCGGACAAGCGGCTCCAGCCAGCAACGGGTGACGTTTGCCATCTCGGTCCAGTCATAGGTGCGCGGATCCTTCTGTGCCTTGACCGACATGGCGACATGCAGCGTTCCACCCTTTTTCGGTTCCTCGGCCAGGGCTTTGGTCGGCGCGGCAAGGCCGATCATGCTGTAGGCGAAAGCCGTCGATGCGCCGAAGGCGCTGGCCAGCGCCAGGAATTCGCGCCGGTCCATGCGGCCCGCACGCGTCTCTTTCGCCATTGCCTCGATAGCGCCCGGCACGCGGTCGCCATTGCTTCTGAAGAGCGTCATGTTTTCCTCCCTTGGTGGTTCCGTCAGGTTCTTCGCCTGTCTTACTAACTAACGCTGTCCGGCAGTTTTTCCTCACGCCGCGCGATCAAATCCTTGAGACCCTCGGCGACGCCCTCGTCGAGCTTGGGCTCCTCATAGTCGGCGAGCATGTTGCGCGCTTTTTCGCGGCCACGCGTGTCGTGATCCTTCGCCCCTTCGGCCTTCCACTGTTCGTACGAGTTGAAGTCCATGATGGTGGGCATGAAGAAAGCGGACTCGAAATGCTCGAGCGTGTGCTTGGTGCCGAGGAAATGACCCTGCGGCCCGACCTCGCGGATCGCCGCCATCGCTTCCTTGAAATCGTCGAACGGCAGCCCGCCGGCATATTTGTACCAACCGACCAGCTGTTCGCAGTCGGTGGCAAATTTCGAATAGCCGCAGCTCAGGCCGGCCTCCAGCCACCCGGCGGAGTGCCAGATATAGTTGGCGCCGGCGAGGATGGCGGCATGCATCAGCATGTTGGCCTCGTAGCCGGCCTGGGCGTCGTTGAGCTTCGACCCGACATGGAAGCCCGAGGTGCGCCAGGGCAGTTTGTATTTCCGCGCCAGCGCGCCCATCAGGTACATCATCTGCGCCGCCTCCGGCGTGCCACCCATGGGAGCGCCGGTCTTCATGTCGACGGTCACCATGAACTGTCCGTAGATCTGCGGCGAGCCCGGGCGCAGCAGCTGCGTGAAGGCGACGCCGGCCAGCGCTTCCGCATTGACCTGCGCGACCGCGCCCACGGCAGAGGCCGAAGTCGAGGCGCCGCAGAGCGCGAAGGGCGCCAGGATCAGTGGCTGGTTGTGGCGCGCATAGACCTTCATCGCGTCCAGCATGGTGGCATCCCATACCAGCGGCGAATTGCAGTTGGTGATCGACACCAGCACCGGGTTGTCGCGGACATAGTCTTCACCAAACACGATGCCTGCCATCGCCATCGTGTCTTCGGCTCGTTCCTTGGACGTCACGATGCCCATGAAAGGCTTGTCCGACCTGCAGGATTCCAGTGAAGCCTGCGAGATGAGCGATCGGACGCTCGGCCTTCCGGTCGGCTGCGTAGACATAGGCGACGCCCGGCGGGTCGGCTCCCTGCCATGGCCGATCATCACGCGCATAGGCCCAGAGTTGGCCTGTCTTCGTCTTGCCGCGGCCCGGATCGAGCACTGGCGCGGTCGTCTCGTCGGCGAAGAGTTTTGGCGAGGACTTCAGCTTGCCAAGCAGCCGCTCATGCACCGGACGCAGGTGCCAGGCGGCGCGGCCGACCCAATCGGCGAGCGTGGAGCGATCGAGATTGATTCCTTGCCGGGCGTAGATCTGCGCCTGACGATAGAGCGGAAGGTGATCGGCATATTTTGAGACCAGCACCTGGGCGACCGTTGCCTCGGTCGGAAGACCACCCTCGATCAGCCGGGCCGGCGCGGGAGCCTGAACCACGACGTCCTCGCAGGCGCGGCAGGCATATTTGGGCCGGCGCACGACGATCACACGCAGCTGCGCCGGAACGATGTCGAGCCGCTCGCTCACGTCCTCGCCGATCCGATGCAAGCCATTGCGGCAGCATGGGCAGGCATGGTCCTCGATGTCGACGATCATTTCCACCCGCGGCAGATGGGATGGCAACGCGCCGCGGTTCGTCCGACGCTTCCTGGCGCGCTCCAGGCGCTCTGCGGGAGATGCTTGTTCGTTCTCTTCCTCGTCGGCGGCCTCGATCTGCTCGGCCTCTTCGAGCCCCAGCAGCAATTGATCCTCGGGGAGCGTCTCGGCACGCCGGCCGAAGCGGTGACGCTGCAATTCCTTGATGATCTGAATCAGACGGGCATTCTCGACGTCGCGCGCCAGGACCATCGCCTTCAGCGCGTCCGGATCGTCGGGAAGCTGGTCAGCCGTCATCGCCATGAGCGGATCAGACCATATTCGCCGACAACCCGCGACAGCGGAATCCAGGCTGATTCACTTCGTCGCGGGTCAGCCCGCCTGGGCTGGAACGCGGGTCCGGCGCGCCTCGTGGACTCGCCGCCAGTCGAGACCTTCGAGTAGCGCCGAGAGCTGCGCGGCCGTCAGCCGCATCATGCCGTCATGCACTTTCGGCCAGCGGAACTCCCCATCCTCCAAACGCTTGGCATAGAGGCAAACCCCGGTGCCATCCCAGAAGATCAGCTTGATCCGGTCAGTCCGCTTCGCCCGGAAGACGTAGACGGCCCCGCTGAACGGATCGGCCCCCATTGTCTCTCGCACCAGCGCCGCCAATCCCTCCGCACCCTTGCGGAAGTCGACCGGCTTCGTCGCCACCATGACCTTGACCGCACCCGTCGGCCCGATCACGACGTCGCCTTCAGCGCGCGGATTACAGCGGCCACCGTCTTGGTATCGGCGCCCCGGCCGACGCGCATCGCGATGCCGTCGATCTCAAGCTCGATCACACCGGCATCTCGGGTGGCTTGCCGTTTCCGCTGCTTCGGTGAACGGCTGGCTACAGGTTCCGCCGCCGCCAAAACCGCCGGCACAAAGGCAGGACAATCTTGCTGCACCGAAGCGGCCTGTTTGCGCGCTTCGCGGCGCCAGGCGAAGACCTGCTGCGGCCTAAGCCCATACCGACGGGCGACCTCGGAAATGATTGCGTTCGGCTCCAGCGTCTCCGCGATGATCCGCGCCTTGTCATCCACCGACCAGTGACGCCGACCGCCGGCACCGTTGATCACCTCGAAACGCCGAAGCTGCCGCTCCGGGTCAAGCGTAAGGTCAAGTCCAGACACAAGCCGATCTCCGATCCCAATACAGGATCGGCAACCTCACAGATCGCGACCACTCCCGAAAGGTGGTCCGGAAACACCGCTTACACTGAACAGTTGGTTGGAGGGCGATTGCCGGACAGTCGAAGTTGCACGATGCTGGCGTGGATTATCCCAATTCCAGGAGATTTTGATGACGCCGCGTCTTGAAGCGTTGAAAGGCAAATTTACCCAGATCAAGCAACCGACCAGAGACGCCGTCTCCGATACAGCTCAGGTCGAAACAACCGTGAAGGAGATCGTCGCAAATGTCCGCAAGCGAGGTGACGCGGCGGTTCGCGAATACTCCCTCGCCTTCGACAAGGCTGACGTCGCAAACTTCGAGGTCACCGAGGAAGAAAAGCTGAAGGCTGTTGCCGATCTTGATCCGCAGACCCGCGAGGACACCGAGTTCGCTATTGCCAATGTCCGTCGCTTCGCCGAGGCGCAACTTGGCACTATTCTGCCTCTTGAAATCGAGAGCCTTCCCGGTCTTCACCTCGGTCATCGTGTGATCCCGATTGAAACGGTTGGCTGCTATGTACCGGGCGGTCGTTACCCGCTTCTTTCGGCTCCGGTGATGACCATCGTACCGGCAAAGGTCGCTGGCTGCGACCAGGTTATTGCTTGCCTTCCGCCAAATGCTCACCCTGCCATGATCGCCGGCTGCCATCTCGCGGGCGCCGATCGCATCTTCCGCGTCGGCGGCGCACAAGCAATCGCCGCCATGGCATATGGCACCGAGACGATCCCGGCCGTCGACAAGATCGTCGGGCCGGGCAATGCCTTCGTCAACGAAGCAAAGCGTCAGGTTTTCGGCCAGGTCGGTATCGACCAGCTTGCCGGTCCCAGCGAAATATTCGTCGTTGCTGACGAAACGGCCAATGCAGTAACGATCGCCACGGACCTGCTCGCCCAGGCCGAGCATGACGTTCGCACCCGTGTTGGCGTGGTCACAACCGACCGCAAACTCGCTGAAGACATTCTAAGCGAAGTCGAGAAACAGTTGGAAACCCTGCCGACGGCACCGGTGGCAGGGGTCGCGTGGAAGGACTACGGCGAGATCACTGTTGTCAAGGACGAAGAGGCGATGATTGCCTACTCCGATCACATCGCAACGGAGCACTTGCAGGTCCACACCCGCGACCCGCAGGCGACCGCGAGGAAGCTGCGCAACTACGGCTCGATTTTCATTGGAGAACTTGCCAGTGTCGTCTATTCCGACAAGTGCTGTGGCACGAACCATACCCTCCCGACGATGGGTGCCGGGCGCTACACTGGTGGCCTCTGGGTCGGTTCCTACGTGAAGATCGCTACCCACCAATGGCTGGACGAACGTGGCGTCGCCGCAGTTGCTCCCGCAGCGGTTCGCCAGAGCGCGACCGAAAAACTCGAGGGCCATCGCCGCGCCGCCGCACTTCGTCTCAGTCCAAAACAACTTGCCGCAGAGTGATCTGGGGTTTGACCATTGCCGCCTTGGCAGACGGTACCGAGAACCAATCCGACAGTCGCCAGATCACACATATCGTTCTGCGCTCGTTTCCAATCGCACAGGCAGATCGACCAGCTCTGCCTGGTTTCAAAGGGAGCTATGCCACGAAACGCGCGCTCGACTTTTCAAAACTTCCACCCTTGTGCCCCGTCAGGCGACGTTGGTGATCTGACGGGCAGATCGTAGCTGCCAGTCTTTCGACCGCACTCGGCGGGTCAGTAGGACGAACCCTCGCCGTTTTTCAGGTCGTGCCGCTCTGTGCCCTTGAGCGGTGGATTGAAGACGCTGACCAGGACGAGGTCTGTGTCCCTGCCGCCGCGCAGATAATGCTTGTCATGCTGGTCGAGCACATAGATGTCGCCCGCCTTGATGGGGTGGACAATGCCGCTCATGTCTTCCACCTCCCCTTCACCGGCGATGCAATAGCAGGCCTCCAAGTGATTTCTGTACTGCAGCAGAGATTCCGTGCCCGCCTTTACGACGGTGTGGCAGAAACCAAAGCCCATTCCATCGGATTCAAGCAGCAGGCGATAACTTGTCCCATTGCCCCAGTCGACGTCCCGCGCTGTTCCCTGAATTTCATTGACTGACCGAACGAACATGTTTTCCACCTATAAGCAGGACTGTGATATATGGCACGATCTGGAGTCGATTTCGCGAGCGGCTCGGCTGCCTCTCACCTCGGAAAATGCATGATCGTCGCTCTGGGCACAAACGGTCATTTCTAAAGGAAAAGAAAGGAGGGCTTACAGATGCAGTTGCCTCCGCTCGGCACGCTAAAGGCGTTTGAGGCTGCGGCTCGCCTGGAAAGCCTGACAAACGCAAGCCGCGAAATGAACGTGACGCATTCGGCAGTCAGCCAGCAGGTAAGACAGCTCGAGGAGTGGCTCGGCCGACCATTGTTCAGACGCGCCGGCCGCGGCATTGTCCTGACACCTGCCGGCGCGGAATTCTACGAGGCCGTATCGACTGCGCTACGCATGGTCTCGGCCTCGTCGCGCCGTCTGAAACGCAATGCCGGCAGAAGTACGCTTTCGGTCGGCTGCATCCCCTCGATCGCCACCCGCTGGCTGGTGCCTTCTGTCCAGGACTTTCTGAGGAAGCATCCGGAAATAGACATGCGCGTTGAATATGCACACGCGCAGGAAGCCTTCGATCCCGACAAGCACGATGTCCTGATCACGCTTAGCCGCGCTGACAGCGAGGGCTACAGGTCCATCAGGCTCTTCTCACGCATGAACAAGCCCGTGGCCAGTGCCCATTACGTGAAACAGAAGCCGCAGGTTCTCCAGAGCAATGGATTGGTAGGTGCGGATCTGCTCCACGATGAAAGCTTGGATGGTTGGACGCAGTGGTTCGAGAAGGCGGGCATGAAGCGCGTCAAGCCGCTGCGCGGGCCGATCTATCAGGATTTCAATTTGCTGACCGGCGCCATCATGGCCGGCCATGGGGTCGCACTTTGCCCTATTCAGGTGTTCCGGCGGGAGATAGCGCAAGGCGATCTCGTAGTTCTATCCGAGATCGCGACGCTGGAAGACCAGGGATACTATCTCTTGCGTGGCCATGATGCGGACCCTGCCGTGGACGAGTTCACCGGTTGGTTCCGCCAGGTCTGTGGGAGCGCGGACGACGGGCCGAGCGCCTAACGCGTCATACAGAGTGCTCCGGAACGGGAACCTGCCAACCAGCCCGCTGCTCTCTAAGTTTCGCCCCAGCCGCCACGATACTCTCCGCACCGTTCACGACCTGCGCGCAAAGCGCCGAGGCCTCTGCAAGCAGATTCTCGGCGAAGCAGCGGCAGAGGTTGGCACGTTCAATCTCTTCGACGGCGAGCGCTCCCTCGGCGAGATAGGCACCGCCTGCGGCGAGCCCAAAGAGGCGGAGATAGGGCGTAGCGCCGGAGAGCGCCTCGGCCGTGCGGCCAGTCGCCAGCGTATCGTGAAGCCAAAGCGTTGCCTCCTCAAGACTGCCGAGTGGATCGAAGAGGCGCTCAGCCGTCAGGCCGAAGGCCGGCCGCTTGGAGGCGGCCACGCGGTCGGCGACGTCGCGTAGCTCAGCGATATAGACCTTGACGGGCTTGCCATCCCCCAGCGGGAGCTTGCGGGTGACAAGGTCGATCGCCTGGATGCCGTTCGTCCCCTCGTAGATCGGGGCGATGCGCGCGTCGCGCAGAAACTGCGCCGCGCCGGTCTCCTCGATATAGCCCATGCCGCCGTGGACCTGTATACCGAGCGAGGCGACCTCGACGCCGATGTCGGTCGAAAATGCCTTGGCGATGGGGTCAGCAACGCCGCCCTGTCATGCCAGAAGCGCGCCTCATTGCCCGACGACGTTCGTGCCATATCGATTGCGTAGGCGCAGGTGTAGGTGATGGCGCGGGCGGCCTGCGTCAGGCCCTTTTCCCGGATTGCCTGGTGGGTCTGGTCGAGAAAGGGCGGCGAGGACAAAGGCGGGCTCCACGGTGCTTGAGGAGCTTTTGTCGCCGCCGGCTGCTTGTCGCCATGAGCAGCGGTCACTCGCTTTCAGGCATTGCACGAAGGGCGCAAGATTCACGATGCCCTACACAAAGGAATGAGGAAAGGAATGAGGCGATGGCGTAGTTCAACAGAACCTATCCCGAGGTGACCTATTCGATATCGATTACCGACAGTGCCGATGTGCTCAGCAGAATCCGACAGAATCAGGCGACGGTGGGGCTGGCCTGATGCGGGACGGCGATACCCGCCAGCTGTTTCCCGAGTTCTTTGGCCCGTTCTGCGGTCTCCAAGCAAGTTTTCGGCAGGGGAATTCTCGGTCGCTCCCCTCTGATGGCGGGCCGACGACCCCGCAGGGTTGCCATGTCCGGCAACGCCAACAGCAGTCGGATCAATACTCGGACAGCTATGGCCAGTTAATGGCGCTTCCAAGTGCTTCTGTGCGCCTTGCCTTATGGAAGTTTACGACCCATCGACTAGCTGTTTCAAAAACATTCAGACCGGCGCACTTTTTGAAACGACAATTGCGCATTCATTATCGGATTGAGCTGTTTCGACCGGAAGACCCTGCGAACAATACCGTGCAGCTTTTGTTCTGTGATTCGCAGAAAGGATCTTAAAATGGCTCTCGCGCCGACTCGGTTCACTGTCATCGAGAATGAGTGGATTCCTCTAAAGGATGGTGCTCACCTTGCCGCGCGTATCTGGCTTCCCGACGAAGCCTATAAAGTGCCGGTGCCGGCGGTTTTCGAATTCCACCCCTACCGGAAACGCCCAGCAAGTAGACGCGACGAGTCCATGTACCCTGCCTTTGCGGCCGCAGGAATTGCGGGTCTCCACGTGGATATCCGTGGGTCAGGGGAGTCAGAGGGCGCTATCGATGGAGAATATACGCCTCTCGAACTTGCTAACGCGACTGAAGTGATTGCATGGATCGCCGCACAGTCGTGGTGCAACGGCAAGGTAGGTATGATGGGACTCTCGTGGAGCGGTTTCAACGCCTTGCAGGTCGCTGTGATGAAGCCTCCCGCGCTGAAAGCTGTTATTTCCGTTGCTTCGTCAGTCGATCGGTACAACGACGACATCCACTATAAAAATGGCGTTCACCTACTCGATCGATTTTCGTGGGCGACTATCATGCTGTCTATTATGTCTCAGGCTCCTGACCCTGAGATCGTCGGAGAACGTTGGCAATCCATGTGGCTGGAGCGCCTCGAAAATGAGCCCTTTTTCATACGGGATTGGCTCTGCCACCAGCGCCGAGACGAATTCTGGAAACATGGTTCGATTTGCGAGAACTTCGATGACTTCACCGTTCCAGCTCTCGTGATTGCCGGATGGTACGACGGTTATCGCAACACGCCCTTAAAGGCGGTCGAGGGAATTCCCGGAAAGGTCAAAGCGCTGATCGGCCCTTGGGTTCACGAGTGGCCGCATTTGGCTCACCCAAGGCCGCGCATGGACTTTGTTACCGAGGCGGTCGACTGGTGGAGCCATTGGCTTCGCGATGAACCAAATGGCGCCGCGGACATATCCCAAGTGCGAGCCTTTATTCTCGATGGAGCGCGGCCAACGGTCAACTTCGACCATGCTCCCGGGTACTGGATTGCTAAAAAGAAGTGGCACGCTCCGGAAACACGTGTCCTTTCGCTCGATACTTCATGCAAGCTAACGACAACGCCTAGTCAAGGTGTCAGCGGACGCGCGCTGTTGCGGTCGCCGCTCGATACAGGGACGGCCGCCGGGCATTGGTATGTGACTAGCGCCGGTTTAGAGTTCCCGGGTGACCAGCGCATCGACGACGGTGGTTCACTGGTTTATGAGAGCAACGCTTTGAATGAGGAATTGGTCCTGCTCGGAGTGCCGAGCTTGCAGCTAGTCCTCTCAAGCGACGCACCGATGGCAAACATCGCAGTTCGCATCATCGACGTCTACCCGGACGGTACAGAGGCTCGAGTATCATTTGGTCTGCTAAATCTGGCCCATCGCCACAGCAATGAGGCTCCCTCCCTGCTTATCCCGGGCCGGGACGAAAGGCTGACCATCTGTCTGGACGCCTGCGGCTACCGTATTGCCCCAGGGCACAAAGTTCGGATAGCCCTTTCAACTGCCTATTGGCCAATGATGCTCCCTCCGCCTTATGACGCTACGCTCAACCTCGACTTGTCCAGCCTCACACTCTCGCTCCCGCTGCTCGGCGATCACGAACGAATTGACGTCCCGGAGCCGGCAAATTTCGATCCAGTTCCAGTTTCTGAAACGATAGCGCCCGGTGAATCCGGACGGCGCATTGAACGTGACCTAGAACAGGGCGTTACCCACTATCGCAAGTTCTCGAAAGGCGCCCGCAATCGCAGTCTCGTCGACAACCTTGTCACTGGTGGCGACTTCGAGGAAAGATGGACAATCGCGGCGAACAACCCATTGTCGATCACCGGCGAATGTCGGCGAACATCGATTCTTTCGCGCGAAGCATGGGAGACCGTGACAAACAGCGTATCTACCCTGTCCTGCACGAAGACTGAATGGATCGTCTCAGAGGAAATTGAGGCGTTTCACAACGGTGAGAATGTTTTTTCTCGCAAACGTAGCGAGCGTATTCCGAGGGATTTTATGTGAGTAAAACTTAAAGACAAACCATTGCGGACCTCTGATGCAGCGCCACAACAATCAAGGGTTCTTCCACTTATTTAGTGCAGGAGGACTCACGTATCCCCGAACAAGCTCATAGATTTGAATCTTAGTCTATGCAGTGGTTTTCTCGTGCTTCAGATTCTCAGCTCGTTCCGCAGAATTTCGGGATTGTGGAGATAGTGCGCAAATGCGGCGCTGTCGTCATTTCGGCGCGGTTGATTTCGGCTTCTTCCCATTGCCCCACCTGCCGCCAATCCAGCGGTCGCATTCACAGTCTACATGCGCCGGCTCGCCGTTCTGCCTTGTCAGGATCAAGTTGCGGAGCTCCGACTTCGCGCCAGGATCTGTTTCGACACAGGCCCGTCGGACCGCACGCCTTACTACGGTGCAAACAGCGATCCGTTTTACGGCAGGAGGCGAGTCCGGCGGTCGCCTATCGCAAAAGCTGGCCATGCCTGTGAGCGACGATACACTTCTGCGAATGGTTCGCTCCTCGCCGCATGAACAGAGTTGGCATCTTTGGCTGCTGGATTAGTCGAGACATCAAGGCCGTCTGCGGCGCGATCAATTATCCATGGACTGCAAGTCCCGTGAAGGTCGGGTCAACCAGCTCAAGACAATCAAGTGCCAGATGTATCGGTGCTCGGGGCACCAGCTCCTGAGGAGCAGGGTGATGCTCGCGGCGTGAAAGCCGCATGCAGGCGAGGCAGGTTGGCGAAACCCTACCGTTGCACCAAATATGCGGAAGAACCCCTGATTGCCGCTGAATTTCACCTTGATTGCCGCTACGCACTGCATCCTGCAAGTTGACGGCTATTCGGCCTATACCGATCTGGCCAAGGCGCGTGCCAAGGGCGGCGCAATGAACCGGTCCAATTCGCGGAGTGCTGAGTAGGTGGGGGGCGTTACCAAGCCCCGCACCTCACAGATCCGGACGTGCAGTAGACGCATCCTCATGACCGGCCTCGCGATCGAATCTAGTCCGACTTCACTGGGATAGCGTCTGATCGAAAGTTCATCGAATCGGCAACCCTCCGGGTACAAAGTCTGTACCCTTCCTACAAGGCTGCGCCCGCAGAGTGCCGCATGGAGGAGCGGGCGCCTGGGCCACCGCCCCCGGGACAATAGGAAGGAGGATCTTCGAGGGATATTTCTCCGAGTGATAAACCCTATTGATGGACGGAGCGCCGGCAGGAATGCTGCCGATATTGCGAAGCGGAATAGGATTTGGGGCTCCAATCGTTAACTCGAGGCTGTGCCCTTGTCGAACAACGTGAGCGATCGGTGCAAGCAACGACATCCTTATCTCATAGATGTTACCCGGGATGAGCTTCTCAAACCTCCGGCACTGGTGGACCACTTCGTCGGCGTATGTGCGAGTTTCGTCGACTGCACGGAGCGACGCACGCAACAGACCCGATTGCAAGAAAAGAACGTTGCCGTCAGGATCGACATCCTTCAGAGTTAGTTGTAGGTCGGCGTCATCTCCATTGTCGATGCTCAAGAACAAAGTCACTTCCGGGTTCCCAAGCAGCACCATGTCCGAGGTGGCTGCGGCCGTCCGGTAATTCAATACACCGTCCTTGTAGGGCTGAATCGCGAACTGCAGATTGTTTCCGTGAAGCTCGGTCCCAGTCGGATAAAGGTATGCGCGTGAGCCTTCATTCGGCTCAGCACTGGGTTTGAGAGGCGAAATCCGGGCGTCTGCTGTGAGATAGTAGGTAGCGCGCTCGACTGAAGTTTCTGGCCATGTCTTGTGCCTTGTGACCCAACCAGCAACCGAATTCTTTGGGTCGCCATCTGGCTCCGAAACCTCCCAATAGACGGTCACAGACGGGTCCTGTTCTACTCCAGTTGGAACTCCCTTGACCCATCGGTCGAGGAATTTCATCCTCTCGTCATCGACTTGGCGATAAGCTTCTGTCCCAGGTTGCCCGATCAAGTGATCGCCGTTCATCAACACGAGTTTTTTATGCTCAACATTCGGCAACAACTGAGTAAATACGCGCGCACTTTCTCTGGCCGCCCCACCGTAAGTGTCCTGCCACGCTGCGATCAGCATGGTTGGTACAGTGACTTTGCCAGCTACTTCATGGCGAGCCAGATAGGCTGAATCCCACCATTCATCCTTCAGCGGATGCTTCCGAACCTCGTCGAAAAATGAGCGCTTGATGACTTGCCGATTGCTCCCACGGATTACAGCGCACTCGGTGTCGCCCGCTCTGATCCGGTCCTCCGCTCCGCTAGCCTGACTGACGAATTCAGCGCCAAGTGACCATCCTGCTGCAGTTTGGAGCTGCAGCATCCCGCCCAAACAAAAGCAATCCTCGTAGCCATCCTCGACGCCGCTCGCTACGATCGCTTTCAAATGCGGAGGTTGCTCCGCTGCGACCCAAAATTGGAGCGTTCCAGAAGATGAATTACCGATCATCCCCACATTTCCGTTGCTCCAAGACTGCTTAGCGATCCATTCGACCACCTCCGCGCCATACAGTCCGACTTTGTGGTCAAAGCCGTCCACCCAAGACTCGATAACGCCTTCCGAGCAGCCGGTCGCTGGAAAGTTTGCACCAACAAAACCATAACCAGCTTCGAGATACGGCTTAGCGAGGCTGAAAGGTGAAGCACTTGCCGTGTAGGGGTCGTACAGGAAGACGGTCGGATAATGGCCAGTTTTCGGGTGATACGATATATAAGCAATTCGTGTTCCGTCCTTCATTGGCACGTAGCCGATGTCCCGCGCTAGGTCAGAATCAGCAAGATCGTCGCTTTCGGGCTTCATCAAATTGTGCATGTTGACCTCTTTGTTCATTCTCCAATCCCACTGTGAGTCTGCTAAGTCCATTACACGAACGTGAAGCAACCGTCGCAGTCGAGGCCGTGTCTGACCTAGGGGCGTTGCGAATACGGCCCCTGGAAGGTCGCTGTTCATCAAAATGCATCGGCTTTTGAAACGGAGACTTGAAATGTCACCGAAGATTGAAATCGCGCGCGAAATTATAACTCGATCATATCGGCGGGCCATAACCCGATTTATTGCTCATCTGTGCCTCAACTACCTTGCTGCATTTGTCCAATTGGCCTGATGAGAGAAGTAGTCTTTGCCCCTTCCACGATCGTCCGCCGCACCGAAACTTCGCCTTTCACTTTCGACAGAAGCCCTAGGCTCGACAGTGAGTGCGTGCGCTAAACAAGCATCTGGCCGTGGAAAGTTCCTGTTCCCCGGCTTGGCAATGATCCCGGCCACACGCGGTAACCTTCAGTGGCAAGGTCAAAGACCGGACAACTACTGTTGAGCAGACACTAACATCATTTTGCCAGCCAGCATGCGGAATGATGCCGCGGCCCCACTTCAATAACCGGCGGCTCTTCTTGACTGCAGCGATCAAACGACTGCGGACATCTGGGATGGAAGCGGCAACCCTTCGGTAGGCGGGCCGCACTTGGCACCTCGCCGTGCAGCACTTCAATTCCACCCCCATCTCCGATATCTCGAACCCGAGGCGTGGCATTTCGCAGGGCAATGGTATACGGGTGCTGGGGGTTCAGCGTAATGTCGTCAGCGCTGCCGATCTCAACTATCCGGCCGAGATACATCACCGCGATTCTGTCGGCAATCAACCAAGCAAGCGGCAGGTCGTGAGTGATGAAGAGTATCGCCAAATTCTGCTGATCGCGAAGATCGAGAAGCGTTTGCAGTATCTGTGCGCGGATTGATACATCGAGCATCGACACTGGCTCATCGGCAACAATGAGGTCAGGCTTGACGACAAGTGCTCCCGCGATGACCACTCGCTGGCGTTGGCCGCCTGATAATTCGTGCGGAAAGCGCGCGAAGAAATCCCCAGGAGGGTTGAGGCCCGCGCTTGATAGAGCTTCGCTCACCCGCTCGGTTAGCTGATCGTCATTCGTCGCTATCCGAAGCGCTCGCAATGGCTCTGCCACGGCATCGAACACTGTATGCCTCGGATTCAGCGCTTGATAAGCATCCTGGAATATCATCTGGACATGATGGCGGTAAGGGCGCAAGGCCGACCAGCCCTGCCGCGTTGTCATATCCTTGCCGTCGAAAAGGATCCTACCACCGGTTGGCTGAACCAGTTTTGTGATCGCTCGGCCAACCGTGGTCTTGCCGCTTCCGGATTCTCCAACCAGGGCGACAATCTCGCCGCGCCCAACAGTAAGGTCGACGCCGTCAATTGCACGCACTGCGCCCCGGGTTCGTCCCAGGACACTGTCGAATAGTCCCCCCTGGACCGGAAAGCTGACCTGGAGGTTTTCTAGTTGCAAGATCTCGGCGTTATTAGTCACTAGCTAGTACCTTGTCTGCATGCGTCAAAGAGCTGTGGAGGTGACACGCCACGCGTCCCTGTCCGCATTCCTCAAGTTCGGGAACCTGAGTTGTACAAATGGGCATGGCGGATGGGCAGCGTGTATGGAAGGCGCAGCCCAATGGGCGCCTCATCAGTGTCGGGGGATCGCCGGGGATCGGGCACAACATCCGTTTTCCCTTCGCCGGGTCTGGAATCGATTCGATCAGCAGCCGGGTATAGGGATGCTTCGGCGCAGTGAAGATATCCGCGACCGGACCATCCTCCACGATGCCCCCAGCATACATGATCATAACGCGATCACACGTCTCTGCGACCACTGACAGATCGTGTGTTATCAAGATCAGAGCAAGTTTGAACTTTGATCGCAACTCGACCAACAATTTGAGTATCTGAGCCTGATTGATGACATCGAGGGCCGTGGTCGGCTCGTCGCCTATGATAATCGATGGGCGGCATGCAAGCGCCATGGCGATCATCACCCTTTGGCGCATACCGCCCGACAGTTCGTGGGGATATGTCGAGCCCCGATCCGCTGGTATACCAACCAACTCCAGCAATTCTCTGGCCCTGGTCGTTGCCTCCTCACGCGACATGCCTAAGTTTAGTATACACGGCTCGGCAATCTGCTTAACGATGCGGTGAACGGGGTTAAGCGCGTTCATCGCACCCTGGAAAATGACCGAGGTCTCTCTCCAGCGATGTGGCCGCATTGCAGCATCATCGTCGATTGGCAATCGGGCACCGCGGTAGCACACTTGGCCGCCGCTTACTCGCGCATTGGGTGATAACAGACCCGCGATTGCCATCGCGGTCGTGGTCTTGCCGCTTCCCGATTCCCCGACAAGCGCGACGGCCTCTCCGGCGCGAAGCTCAAAGCTCGCCTTCCGGATCGCGGGCAATGAGACACCGTTCACACTATAGTCAACGGAAAGCCCTTCAACCGACAGTAGAGGATCAGTGCTCTTTTGGCACATGTTCATCATGGGATCACACGCCTGCGGGGGTTGAATGTGTCGTCTAGCGCATTGCCAAGCAGGACGAAACCGAGTGCAACGGTGAGCACGCATACACCTGGTGAACCCAGGTACCACCAGGCTCCGGCACTAGCGGCGCCAGCTCGCTGCGCCAAGGAGAGCAAAGTGCCCCATGAGGGCTGCAACGGATCCCCCAGGCCGATAAACGAGAGCGCGGTCTCGGTATAGATCGCGCCAGCTACCACCAATGCGCCATTAGCGGCGATTTGGGGTACGAGGTTGGGCAGGATATGCCGTATCATAATGCTTGCATCACTGCTGCCCCCGACCCTGGCGCGATCCACGAAAGGCCGCTCCCGAAGCGACAGTGTCTGGCTCCGAATGATGCGAGCGACAAAGGACCAACTCGTCAAACCTATTACAACAAGGATGACGAAAAGGGATGTCCGGAAGCCTAGGATCTCGCGGCCGCGCCCCACGACCTCAACGAACACGGGCGCGATCACCAGTGCCAGCACGAAGGGCGGGACGATGAAGAAGAAATCTGTCATCCGCATCAGCCAAGTATCGACCTTGCCGCCAAAGTAGCCTGACATTATGCCAACCGTGGTACCCATGATCAAACTGATCACAGTCGAAATCAAGGCGATCGTCAGGGAAATGCGCGCGCCATGGACAACGAGATTGAGAACATCCCGCCCCGCTTCGTCGGTGCCTAGCAGGTGTTGGCCATCCGGCGCCGCCAGGAAATCACCGCTTGCTGTAGCGACAGATTCGAGGGGACCAACGAGCGAACCAGGCACTGCTGCCAAAACCAGAAAGAAAGTCAGAGCCGCCACGCCCACCCAGGCGCCTCCCCGCTCGAACAGTCTCCCAAGGAAGTCCTTTATAACCCTCCGCCGGGCTCGCCGACGAGGTATCGCAATAAGTTCATTCATTATCTCACCCTCGGATCAAGTATGCCATAGGCCAAGTCAGCAACGAGATTAGCAAGAATGATCGAGGCACCGAGCAGCAAAAATACACCTTGGAGCACCGGATAGTCTCGCGCATTGAGCGCCTCGACAGTCAGACCGCCGATTCCCGGCCAAGCGAATACGGATTCGACGGTGATGGCACCCGCCACGACGTATCCGAGATTGAGCGTCACTAAGGTCACAACGGGCAGCATTGCATTACGGAAGCCATGGCGCATTAGCATCTGCCCGCTGGTCAGCCCCTTTGCCCTTGCTGTTACCATGTAGTCCTCCGCCACAACCTCGCTCATGGCAGCACGTGCTACCAGCACGTATTGTCCCATCAGGCCCAGGGCCACTGTCGAGGCAGGAAGTATTAAATGCCGTAGATAATCGGCAAACCAGTTGAGGAATTCTGTTCTGCCACCAGGGGAATATGCACCATAAGCGGGGAACCAACCCAATCCCGTGCTGAAGATTACCACCAAGAGCATGCCGAGCCAGAATGACGGCGTTGAGTAGAGCGCCAAAGAGACGCCCGTCGCGACATTGTCGAAGGCCCCTCCCCTGCGCCAACCGGCGTAGATACCGAGCATGACCCCGCACAGGATTGCGATGATTTGGGCGACACCGACCAGCGCGATTGTGGCTGGCAGCCGCTCAAGCAGGAGGTCGCCAACACGCTGCCCCCTGTATTTGAAACTGAACCCAAAGTCGCCACGGAGCGTTGACTCCATGTAGTGCAGAAGCTGGTCAGGGAACAGCGGCTGATCGAGACCCCAATCCCGTCGCTGGGCCTCTATCTGCTCGGTGGATACTGCGGTTCGAGCTCCTGCGAGCAGAAGGGTTGTCGGGTCGCCTGGAAGGATCCGGAACAATGTGAAATTCAGAACCGCCACCATCAGAAGCGTTACGGCAGCTCTAATAATGATTTGTCCTATCCGCTGACCCGTCCCACTTCCTTTGCCATTGGAAGCCATCTCACACGGACCTCAGGCGATCGAACGGAAAGTAGCCCCACATCGACATCATGTCCTTCGTCCCCCAACCTTCGAAGCAATCCTTCCGATGGGCTTCCAGCATGAAAGGGTAGCACAGGACAATGTAGGGCGCTTCGGTGTAGATGAGGCGCACCGCCTGATCGAGCAACTCCCGGCTCTTCTTAGCGTCGACGGTAACCTCAACCTGCGACACGAGACTGTCGAACTTTTCGTTCCTCCAGTACGACCGGTTGTTGGTGCCAACAGCTTTGCCGCTGCCCAAAGTGAGAAGATCGGAAGGTGCGGGTGACAGCCAGTTGCTGTCAACAAGAAGGTCCCAGCCACCACCGCCATTCTCTGGAGCTTGCCAGCGCGCGCCGAACGCACTGTCGTCAAGTTGTGTCACCGTGACCGTAACTCCGATTTGCCCCATCCAGTCGGCGATAAGCTGCAGGGCCGTGATTGGTATTACGCCGTTAGTCCCACCGGATGAGGTAATCAGCTCAAGCTGAAAGCTCTTTCCCTCCTTGTCCTCCCGAACACCGTCGCCGTCTTTATCTCGATATCCCGCAGCATCGAGCCGGCGCCCCGCCTCTGCGAGATCGAAATGGCGCTTAATATCGCCCAGGTCCGAGTAGTAATCCGTCGCCACGGGCGGGACCAGTCCCACGCCGGGCTCGGCGTGTCCACGCATTGCTCGGTCGACGATACTCTTTTCATCGATGGCATACCCGATCGCATCGCGGAACGCCGAATCCTGCAGTGCCTTGGTGGTGCCCTCTCCCTTTCCGGAGAGTGTATTGAAGGCGAGGAAAACGCGGTTTTCGGTTCGTGATTGCCCGACGGAAATGGCAGGATCCTTCGAGAGGTCCGTCCACTGTGCAGCCACGAGCCCGAGGCCATAATCGAGATCACCACTCTTCAGACCCTGAGCGATGGAATCGACCGTAGGGAAAATGTTGAAGATCATGCCGGCCGTGGCCGGTCGCCCGGTTCGGAAGTGTTGGTTGGGGGTTAGGCGGACATACTGGCTCCGCCGAAATTCTGAAACTATCATCGGTCCCGTGCCCACCAGAGGCGGGTTGTTAGGGAAGGTGCCGCGCGCATCGCCATAGCTGACGTCCTTCCAGATGTGCTCGGGGACAATCAATGTCGTGTTGTCGATTGGCCATAGGGTTGGGATCTTGGTCACTATTCGCAAAGTCTCGTCGTCGACTGGCGTGATAGACTGGATATGCTCCAAGCCGCTCGTGTTATTCCAGCCGACGTTCAACTCGTCGGGTTTGCCAAGGGAGTCGCGCAAATAGTTGTACGTGAAGGCGACATCCCTGGCCGTAGCGGGACTACCATCTGACCACTTCATCCCAGGCCATATCTTGAAGGTCCACGTCACGTTATCATCGCCAACAGACCATTCTTTGGCAAAACCTTTCCGGTCGGAATGGCGCTGCGCGTCGACTCCGACCAAACAGTCGTAGGTAAAGGCCGTCGGCCACCACGAGCCCCACGTTGCAAAGGGATTCATAGTGTCGGGGCTGGCCGTTGCGCCCAAGCGCACGACGTGATCCGCGCACGATCCTGCAAAGGCCGTTGAATTCAAAAGCCAGGGCGCTGCGGATCCCAAAAGCATCGCCTTGACCACGGAACGGCGATTAAGTGACCACTCGTTCATTCTATCCTCCCAGATTTTCCGACTTCTGCCGGCGTGCATCGGGAGCCACATTAGATTGGTCGCGAAGTGATTTCGCATCTCGATCGTACCAATTTTGAAACGCGCGCGGCATAATTCACCTCTGACTGAGGCAGTCTTACCAAAAGTCTATCGGTCGATCTGAATGGCGGTGAGCGTCACGGCCGAATGCGCAGACGCTCCAATGGAAAGACATGTGCGGCGAGAAAGGGCAAAAGATTTGCAGGCGTCGAGATCTGTCCGACGGTGTAGTGTCCTCGCACCTAGAGGACAGGCACATCATCGAATTTCAACAGACCACGTCGGCGATATTCGGCTAGGCGGATCGCCTCCGCAGGCTCATAGAGATGATCTGCGGCAGCGCTTCTTCCCGCCGCATCCAGGCAAGCAGGTCCGCGAAGGCAGTTGGATGGGGTTCACGCAGCACAAGCGACGGGGTGTGCGGGCGCACAGCCTTCACGACGGCAAGCTGTTCGGCGGGCGAGTAGATACCTACTGCCTCGCTGGTGATCTTGATCATTATTCTATCCGCCACCTCGGCGCGGGATCGCGGCAATCGCGGATCGATAGGCATTGGCATCCAGCAGATGCGTACCATCCAAATTGCGGATGTGGACATGAATCATCGACGCGCCTGCTTCCAGGCATTCGCAGGCGGCGCGCGCCAGTTCCGGATGATCTTGTTTCGTACGGCCGCCTCCATTTGGGGCCACGGCGATTGTTGTCTCCTGCACACGCCTCCTTCGATCCATCTGACCACCCTCGCGACATGGCGCTGCGATGCGCCAGCAGGCGCGACAGGGGGGGCTGCGAGCGGCAGCGATGACACGGGTTGGCCAAACTCGGCTTTGATGGTTACGAAGACATTCGGTCGGTCTATCGCGCTGCGGTTCGAGGCGACGCACCGCGGGGACGTATTGGCGAGCAGGCGCGGCACCAGAAGCTGAAGGGCGACCAGTTTCTCGCAGGCGAAATGCTGATGACCTTCAGCAAACAGGCGGCCTCACTTGCAGAGCCGGATTCGCTTACGCTTGCCAACGCTAGCGCGCATTTCAGCGGCGCGAGGTCTATTGCCTCGGCCTGCCCTCCAGCCTTGCCGCGGCTTGGCACCCGGACTACATCCTCTCGCTTATCGGAAAACGTTCGACGCTACTGGGCGGGATCGGCGGAACCGGGGCCAATCCGATTGGCCGTGCCGGACCGCAGGATGTGCTGATGGCAGTGAGCGTCCTTCCCTATACGCGCGCACTATCGAGATCGCTGGCTATCCCGAGGACGCAGAGTTTGCCCGGTCGCCATCAGCGGAAATTGTGGCGCGTTAGTTGCCGGGCAGGGCGGCGACGAGAAACCGACAGCGCCGTCGCGCCTCAGGTGCAGTCCGCCGACATACCCCTAATTGTTCAGACCGACAGTCCTTCCTTTTCCACAGCATGGTGCCGGCTTTTGCGACATCGCATTCGGCGCTGCGCGAATTCGACGAACCCGTTCCAGCTCTCGGAACAGCATCTCGATAGGCCTTAGTCATCTCCACTTCTTGAACTGAAGTGCCGTTACATAATCGTTTTTCATTCGCCGCCCCATAGGGAAGTCGAGAATTGGTTACTCCTTCCTCGAACTGTCGTGGGGTTGTCAAAGACGGTGTTAAGAGCTCCAGGCCGGCCACTACAGGGGCGCCAGAGCGCTTTTCAGGATAGCTCGTGGACCTACCCCAATACTAAGGCATCAGTGGTGATTTCACCCGGCCTCCATTCCAGACCCCAAGACGGTCTCGACCAGTTGTACCCAGTAGCCGATGCCATAGGGTAAAGCCTCGTCATCGAAATCGAATGCCGGACTATGACACGCAGCGGTTAGCCCATTGCCAAGGAAAATGTAAGCGCCGGGTCGCGCCTCGAGCATATATGCGAAATCCTCCGCCCCCATGCTGGGTTTCACCTTCTCATCAACGGATTCAGCCCCGACGAGACTGCGCGCCGCGCGGATTGCCAGATCTGTTTCCTCAATCGAGTTGAAGGTCGCCGGGACCGATCGGAGATATCTGAACTCAATTTCTGCGCCGAACCCCCGCGCAATAGCCTGGGCAGAAGCCAAAATCTCTTGCTCGGCGAAATCCCGCAGGCTGGATGCAGAGGTCCTGACGGTCCCGCCGATCTCGACTTGATCGGGAATGATATTGTAGGCCTGTGCGGCATTTAGCTTTGTGACAGAGATGACCAGCGACGCCAAGGGGTCGGTCTTGCGCGATACCAGGGTCTGCAGGCCAAGAATGATCTGGGCCGCAATAACAACGGGATCAATCGTACTTGATGGGTCGGCCGCATGACCACCCCGACCCTTGACGATGATATCGAAGTCGTCCTGGGAGCCCATAATCGAACCGTGACGGATGCCGAATTTACCGACCTCAATGCCCGGGGCGATATGCATGCCAAAAACGTGCGAGATTCCGAAGCGCTCCATGATCCCTTCCTGGACCATTTTAAAAGCGCCCGTTGGGAATGATGGCTCCTCAGCCGGCTGGAAGATCAAGGCGACGGAGCCATTAAAGTTGCGTGACCTCGCAAGATGTTTTGCAGCACCCAGCAGCATTGCCGTATGACCGTCGTGGCCGCACGCGTGCATTACGCCAGAGGTTTTCGATGCCCAAGGTTTATTTGAGGTCTCGACGATTGGAAGGGCGTCCATGTCTGCTCTCAACCCGATCGTCGGCCCATCGCCACCTTCCCCCTGAATCACTGCAACGACGCCAGTTCCCGCAATTCCCGTTTCGATGTGGTTTATGCCAAAGGAAGCAAGCTTTTCAGCAACGAACCTTGCAGTGTTGTACTCCTGGAAGTCCAACTCCGGATTCTCGTGAAGATAACGGCGCCAATCGGTGGCCTCGCCTTGCAGTTCCCTAAAAATGTCAATGTCTCTCATATTCCATAGACCCTTTTTGTCCGTTTCGAATCCAACGATCTCAAGCAACGATGCCTAGATTTCGGCCGATCTTAACAAACGCTTCGACCGCGAGATCGATGTCCTCCGTGGAATGCGCAGCCGACATCTGGGTGCGAATGCGTGCTTGATCTCTCGGCACGACTGGAAAGGAAAACGCCGTAACATAAATGCCCTGTAGCAGCATTTGACTAGCGATCTCCTGGGCCACACCTGCATCGCCCAATAACACGGGGATAATGGGGTGATGGTTGCCGAGCAACTTGAACCCTGCACTCGTCATTTTTGACCGAAATCGATCAGCATTGACGTAAAGTTTCTCGCGCAGTTTGTTGCTGTCCTGGACTATCTCGAAGACCTTCAGCGACGCCGCCGCGATCACCGGCGCCAGCGTATTGGAGAAGAGATACGGTCGCGAGCGCTGCCGCAGCCACTTGACGACCTCGGCCTTCGCCGACGTGTAGCCGCCCGAAGCGCCACCCAGCGCCTTGCCGAGCGTGCCCGTAATGATGTCGACCCGGCCCTCGACCCCGCAATGCTCGGCCGAGCCGCGTCCGTGTTTGCCGACGAAGCCGACGGCATGGCTATCATCAACCATGACCATCGCGCGGTATTTGTCGGCGAGATCGCAAACGCCCCCGAGATTGGCAATGATGCCGTCCATCGAGAAGACGCCGTCGGTGGCGATCAGCTTGAAGCGGCTGCCCTCCGCCTTCTTCAGTTCCTCCTCAAGCGCCGCCATGTCGTTGTTTGCATAGCGGAAGCGCTTGGCCTTGGAGAGACGCACGCCGTCGATGATCGAGGCATGGCTCAAGGCGTCGGAAATGATCGCGTCCTCCTCGGAGAGCAGCGTTTCGAACAGGCCGCTATTGGCGTCGAAGCAGGAGGAGTAGAGGATCGTGTCCTCCATGCCGAGGAAGGCGGAGATACACGCCTCGAGCTGCTTGTGCTCCTCCTGCGTCCCGCAGATGAAGCGCACCGATGCCATACCGTAGCCATAACGGTCGATTGCTGCCTTTGCGGCAGCGCAAATGTCATCGTCATCGGCAAGGCCAAGATAGTTATTGGCGCAGAAGTTTAGCACATCGCTTCCATCTGCCAGTCGCACCTTGGTAGATTGGCGAGAGATGATAATGCGTTCGGACCTGTAGAGCCCTGACGACTTAAGTCTCATCAGATCTTCATTTAGGTGTGCAACAAAAGAGTCGGTCATGGTCATCCAATTGGCGGAGCGATGGAAAAGTGAGACGAGCAGCACATCGTTATCGGCCGAACGAACCATTGTCGCATGGAACACGCTTGATCAGTTCACCGATAGTTTACGGCGGTAGACCATGCCGGATCCGAGTGCTTCTGCCAGTACAGATTCATCAGCTGACTTGTTAAACTGCCCACCTTACCGTTACCGATGACGGTATGGTCGATGCGCGTTACCGGCATGATACCTCCGGCCGTCGAGGTGATGAACACCTCATCCGCTTGAAGCAGTTCCTCACGAGCCAAGTCTGCTGCTTCAACAGCTAGGCCGGATTCTTGGCACAGGTCGAAGACCGTCTGACGCGTGATGCCCGGCAGTACTCCGAACGCGGGGGTTTTCAGCTGACTTTCCTTCACGGTGAACACATTGAAACCAGGGCCCTCGGCGATGTTACCGTTGGTGTCCATAATCAAGGCTGTTTCCGCGCCGAAGTCGTAGGCGTCAAAAAGTCCCTTCACCAGATCGAGCCAATGGTAATTCTTGACGGCAGGATCTACCGAGCTAGGCGGGATGCGGACAGTGTCGCTCACAGCTATATGAAGACCACGTTTCAACTGCTCACTGTTGGCGACGGAACCGTACGGTACTGCAAATGCAATAAAGCGGTTCTCAGCCTCCCTCGGGTCGCGACTGAAAGTGGAGGATCCGCCGCGGGTGCATATCATTTCGACATATGCTGACTTGTGCCCCGACAAAGCGACGCAATTAGCCAAAATCCCTTCGATTTCTTCGCGGCTATACGCAAGCCTCATCCGCAGACGCTCCATGCCCCTGAAGAAGCGATCGAGATGGAGGTTGAGCCTGAAGAAACGACCGTCCCACACGTGCACCGTATCATAGGTCGCGTCAGAGTGAAGGAAGCCCCAATCAAGGACTGAAACCTTTGCTTCTGACATGGGCAGATATTGTCCGTCCATGAAGGCAATGCCGTGAGGATAATTGCGAGAATCCTGGTGACGCGATTTGACTGCTGGAAAGTCTTCGTGCGATCCAAACGTTGCAATTGTCATGTTTTCTTTCTCCTGCTGCGCCAGGGTATTGGCCTACCCCGCGCATTGTCGATCGATGCCCACTCGTGTGCACGTGCTGCCTGGCTTAGCGGCCTGCTCCCCAAATGCCGCCTACCAGACGCTGCTTATGCAGATGACGAGCTGGGCAGCTCTTTGGGTTGTCAGCGGCAGTTCGACACAACGCCGTCTACGTATGATTCATCGCAGGAAATTTTGGGCAGGAGCGGTCAAACTCGTGCGATAAACGCAACAAAAGCTTCATAAAAAGCGCTCGGATGGCAAACACAGTCAGGCGAAGAAAAAGGTCATACCAAAACGCGGGTTTCGAACTTCACACGATCAAGTGTGATCATGCTTTTAAATTTGCGTACGTTCGCATTGGTATATAGCTTGGTCTTCACAAATACGTCGAACGCTTCCACATCTTCCACCGCAACAATCAGTACAAAATCCGCATCTCCGGTCACCATATAACACTGGGTGACTTCCTTTGCGGCCCGCATGGCGCGCTTGAAGTCATCGACGAGATCTAGCCGCTCCCGGTCGAGCTCTACGTTCACAACAACCGTGAGCGACTTTCCCAGAGTTTTCGGATTTACCAGGGCGACGTCGGCAATTATCACGCCATCTGCACGCAGCTTGTTGATTCGACGCATACAGGACGCGGCGGACGAGCCAACAACATCCGCCAGTTCAGCAAACGAGAGTCGATTGTTTACCTGAAGTGCGGCGACGAGGCGCCGATCGAGATCGTCCAGCATCTATCTCTGTATCTCCTGTGTGGACCCGGGTACCCATAAAATTTTTTACGCGAACGACGATGTCGAATGCTAATGCTTTCAACAATCGGACGCCAGATACGTTTCATTCTGCACCCACAGATGAAATAGACGTTTCAAGCCGCCGGTTTATTCGAAAGCGAATAGGGAGAATTTAAAAGTAGGAGCGACAATGCTGGGCGTAGCGACTTTTTCTGAGGCCACTTCGACGTTTCAAATTCGAGCGCTGTTTGGTGAAATCATTTCAACTCAGACTACAGTCTGACGTCAATGATCGTGTCCCAAGTATCTTAAGTTTTAATGGTGCGACTACCACCGAAGTTCGGTCGGAAGGTCACAGTTGAGTTTTGCCGACCGAAGACAGGTGCGCCGTGCGTTGCCTGACTTCCTAACGTTGTCATGCTCGATGGAAATGCCTCGAGGTCGCCTTGGTCCTAGCCCGCAAGGTCCCCGCCGTGCGCCCAAAATCGGTTACGGCGGCGCTCACGTTGCAGAAAAACAAACCCGCCTGGCGACGATCGCAGCAGGCAATGCCTATGGACTGCCAAGGAACCTGAGTGGGCGCGGTGCAGTCTATTACAACTGAACACGACTGCCGATCGTCGGCCGCGTCTCGATGGACAGCATCACCGTGGACGTCAGTGTATTGCCGGAGGGAACGTTGACCTTGGGCAGTCTCGTCGAGGTGCTTGGCCGCATCATTCCAACCGGTGTCGGTGATCGAGATGGTTTCGGTAATCTCAAAGCCCATCCACGCCGGCCGCTCAGACGGGTCGAACGACACTTTGCCCGTCGGCTCGTTGGGGATGACGTTTCAGGTTGAGCCAGACTAAGCGCTATCAGCCGAGCTGCAACGTCGAGTTTCGGGAGTGAGCGAACCATCTCCATAATTGCATCGCGATGCGCCTTTGCTCGTGCTGCCGTGCCTTGAGCCCTTGAGCGCCACGATGATCAAGTGATCAAGTGGATGAAGTGCGACATCGGGGGTTGCGATCCGGAGCCTGTTGCCCTTCATATCCAGCACAAGCAGCTCGGCCGGCGCATGACAGACAGGCTCGCAGACCAGCACCTTATCGTGCGTGTACTGCCACAACTCTTCGCAGGACCACCGACGCCCACGGATCTGGAACGCGCCTTGGATCACAGTGCGCTCGACACGGCGCGCTACAGCCGCGCGGACCTCATCCCGGCTCATGGTCATCGCTGACCAGCCGGCAGCAACGCGCTGTTGAAAAGTGGTGTTGGGCGAATGCCCCTTGAGGCCGCTCCGCTTTCCCGTAGGCATGCTGTGATACGCCAGGAGGCGATCAAACGGACTGTTGCGCCATACGGCAACTTCCGAGATTTCGTTCCGGCGTTCTTCGGTCTCCTGAAGGCCGTCGGGTCGCCAACACCCTGCCTGGATAGCTGAACGGCAAATCCGAGCTGATTGTGTTCTCGTCTGACATCCGCTTCACTGTAGCCGAGAACGAGCAGGCTCTCGCGAATGTCAGGAACTGCCCCGAGAGAATAGTACCACATGTCTAGCCGATTTTTGGGCTTACTCGGCTGGCCAGATATGCGGACACATTTTGCAGAGCTTAGGTTGTTCTTCGGGGTCTAGGACCGAGTCTAGACCAAGGCCAACATGGTCAATGCCGACCAATTGGACAACGTATTGTCGCACCAGCGTCTCCGGGGTGCAAACCTTGTCCTCGCGTATTGGTTTCATGTTGGACCAGCGATGGCTACACGTGGCGGCTCGATTTCGAGCTGGCGAAGGCTGTCGGCGTTGAATGAACCATATCTTGATCTCTGCACCTTCAGTTGCTGTCTTCCGAACGAGCGGCACTTGAGCGGACGTCATCCCCAACTGTTGTCTTTTGGGTAGCGGCAGGCCGGACGAGACTTGCACTTGTTTAACCACAGATGGCGGCTTGCTCGGCAACGCCCGCGAACACTGTTTGCTGCGGACCCAAGCTCCCGAGAATCAATGCGCTGGTCTGGCGCACGGATAACCCCAGCCCGTGGCGACTAGCCTTGCGCGATCATTGCGAGGCACCGGTTTTCTGACGATGCTAAAATCAGGCAGCTTTCTTCACCCGCTTGGCCAAAGTCTCGATTGCTAGCTGAATCGTCGATATGACGAATTCGCGCTCTTCGCCGACGAGCGGCAAGCGCGGTGCACGGGTCCATTCCGGCGCGCCGTAGACCAGGTTCTCGGCGAGCTTGATGTACTGAACCAGCTTAACGTGAGTGTCGAGATGAAAGGACGGCGTCAGGATACGGTAAAGCGCGCGCGCCTCTTCGTACTTGTTTTGGGCGCACAGGTTGAAGAGTTCGACGCATTCTGACGGCCAAACGTTGGTCATGCCCGACACCCAGCCGGTGACGCCAAGTGCGGAACTTTCGACGATCAGATCGTCCACGCCGCAGAAGACGCTGAAGCGGTCGCCAAGTTCGACGAACATGTCGGTGACGCGACGAATGTCACCGGTTTCCTCCTTGACGCAGACGATTTCCGGAGTGTCGCCGAGTTGCTTGAGAACGTTGACCGTGCAGTCTACGCCGTAGGCGATTGGATTATTGTAAATCATGATCGGCAGCGACGAAGCGCTGGCGATAGCCTTGTACCACTCGACCGTCTCGCGATCGTCGGTTTTGTAGCCGAGGCTTGGGAACACCATCAGGCCCTGGGCACCGAATGATTCATAGAGCTTGGCGTTGGACTTTGCACTTTCGAGTGTGATTTCAGCGAGCCCAGAGAGAACCGGAACACGACCGTCGACCACGTCGATCGCGCCGCGGATGATCTCTTCGCGATCCTTCAGTGACATCGAAGCGTTCTCACCAAGCATCGGAAGCACAATGACACCGGAAACGCCTGCCTTGACGAGGCGGTCAAGGCTATCCTTGGTCGCGCGAACGTCAATGTCGCCATCCCGCGTGAGCTTGGTCGTCACTGCAGGGAATACACCCGCCCACTTTGTCATGGTTCTCCATCCACTCGGTCCAACTGGATCCAATCTACACGGCTACAATTGCCATGTCTACCCTTTGATGTCACTCTTTTTTGGGGTATCTTCTCGAACGTCAATCATTCCGCAAAAAGCGAATGCGGGAGTTTCCAAATTGGCTTTTAGGATCCAACAAACGATGGACAATATGCTGGAACAGAAGAAGCAGCGCTCGAAATATCGCCTTCAGAGGCAAAGCCTACCGGAGGCGCTCTCAGAGTCTTTGCGGGAACGCATCCTCAGCGGCGAGTTCAAAGAAGGCGACCCACTGATACAAGAAGCGATCGCAGCTGAATACGAATGCAGCCGAATGCCAGTGCGCGAGGCGTTTCGCCAGTTGGAAGCTGCCGGATTGATTGTTTCCCAGATTCACAAGGGTGCAATAGTTTCGACATTGCCATCCGAACAGATCATGGAATTGTTCGAACTCCGGGCAACGCTGGAGTGCGATATCCTGAGCCGATCTCTGGAGCATCTCTCGGACCAAGACTTGGCTCACTCCGCGCAAATTCTTAAGCGACTTGAAGAGGCCTATCACAAGCGGGACATTGCCAAGGTAGGCGCATTGAACTGGGAGTATCACCGCAGTCTCTATCGGCCCGCGGGACGCGTTCAGACACTCGCCATCCTCCAAGGCATCAATGTCCAGATTGATCGATATATCAGGATTCAACTACTTTTGACTTCGGGCTTCGAAGAAGCAGAGCGCGAACATCGCCAAATTCTGAGCATGTGCAAAGGACGCGACCGTCAAGTCGTGGAGTTTATGCGAGAGCACATCATCCGCGCTGGTCATAACCTTCTGGAGGCGCTCAATAAACGCCGGGTCAGTGAAACTGCTGCCTAGCCGACCTGCCCGGAAGAAGAATAAGCGCCAAGTGACAAACTTGCTCCACAGACGTTGATTCAGCCGCGAAGCTCAATCAGGCAAGGCGAATCGCGGGTCGAGCATGTCTCGTGCACCATCGCCTATCAAATTGATCGCGAGCACGACAACAGCAATAAGTACGCTTGGATAGAGAATCATATGTGGGGCGATCAAGGCAAAGGACCGGCCCTCGGCAACGATGTTGCCCCAACTCGGATGCTCGGGTGGAACGCCAACGCCCACAAAGCTGAGGTAAGCCTCATAAAGGATCGCCACGCCGCAGATATAGGTGGCCTGCACTGCGATCGGCGCCAACGCGTTCGGCAGGATGTACCTGAACAGAATACGCAGCGGCCCAGCGCCGTAGGATCGAGCAGCCTCAACAAAAACTTGCTCACGTAGGGTCAGCGTCAAGCTTCGAGCCAGGCGCGCGACACCCGGCACTTCGGGGATCGCCAAAGCTACGATCACAGTCAAGATCCCGCCACCAAAGATCGTCGCCAAGGCAATCGCAAGCAGGATTCCCGGTATGGCCATCATGCCGTCCATGATCCGCATCAGGATCTTGTCCGAAAGTTGCCCGGCTCCGGCGACAAGGCCCAGTATCGTTCCAATCGTTGTCGCTAGAGCCGCTGTGGCCACCCCGATGACAAGCGAAATCTGCCCGCCGTAAAGCACACGCGCGAGAATGTCGCGCCCGAACATGTCGGTGCCCAGTAAATGACTATAGCTAGGCGGTTTTAGCCTTGCATCTGGGCTCATGGACAAGGGGTTAACGCTCGTCAGGATCGGCGCTAAAAAAGAGACCAGCAAAATCACAAGCATGAAAATTAAAGCCGCCACCAAAGGTGTTGGCAGGCGCTTCTTCTGTCGCAACGAAAGAGACATCGCCATGGCCTAACCTCCTAGCTATATTTAATGCGTGGGTCGATAAACAGGTATGACAGGTCTACCAGCAAATTTATCAGAACATACACAACAGAACTAAGTAGCAAGACGCCCTGGATTAGGGGGACATCCTTGTGTTGAATGGCGTCAACAAGGAGACGTCCAACCCCTGGGATGGCAAACACTGTCTCGGTGATCACCACGCCACCAAGCATGTAGGCAAACGACATTCCAACTATGGTGACAAGAGGCACGGCGATAAGCCTAAGGCAATGCCGCATGATAATCGTAAGTTCATCCAGGCCTTTCGCTCGCGCGACCCGAATGAAGTCCTGGCCAAGGACCTCGATCGCACTCGCTCTCGTGATCCGAGTGATAAGTGCGGTCTGCGCGAATCCCAACATAGTCGCCGGCAGAAGCACATGCCTCAAGACTTCCCATGCTCCGCTTTCGAGCCCGGGAAACCCTGAGATGGGCATCGATCCGAAGTGCACCCCGAACGCAAATATCAGCAAATACCCAATCAGGAAGGCAGGTATTGCCGTTCCAGCGATACCGAAGAACGAAACCAGTTGATCAGCGAGGCCTCCCCTCTTCCGGGCAGCCAGCAGTCCCAATGGCACCGCGATCATAACTGAGACCAGAGTTGCTGCGATTGCCAGAATGATTGTCGGTTCCACTCGCGAGAGAATGAGGCTCAATACTGGCTGTTCAGAAAAAATCGAATTTCCGAGATCGCCCCGCAAGACGTTGCCCAGCCAATGAAAGTACTGGGACAAAATTGGAGCGTCCAAGTGAAGCCGCTCTCGAATAGCGTCGATCTGAGCGGGCGACGCGTAGTCGCCCGCCAGCACAACCGCGGCATCTCCAGGACTCAAATAAGTCAGCCCGAATACAACAGCGGTTACCACCCCCATCACCGGGATGATGGAAAGCATTCTGGTGATGAGATATCTGATCATAACAAACTCACGGCCACAGATCGACGCTCTACTTGCTCTTACGCCGGATGTTCCAGAAATACATTTCGGCCGTCTCAGGGTTAAACCCTTCGAGCTCGGCTCTGTAGACGACCGCCCCGGTATTCTCTCCTGTCATGATGAACGGCAGGTAGACCGACGCACGCGCCTGCAGTTCGCCGGCGATCTTCTTTTTTTCGTTCTGGTCCGCTGCGCTAATGAATGCCGCCCGCAAGTCCTCGATCTGCTTGTCGCAAGGCCAACCGAACCAAGCCTTGTCGCAGTTAGAGGCGAGCATCAGATGTGTCAGCGGAGAGGAGGCTGGCTGGCCTTCCATGATGTTGGGGAAGAGGTTCCAGCCGCCTTCCGAAGCCGGCGCCTTGGAGGTACGGCGCGACGTGAGCGTTGACCAGTCCATTGCCTGAAGGTCGACCTGCGCGCCGGCCTTTCTCAGTTGCTGCCCCAAATACAGCGCCCTTGCATGGGCTTCAGACCAATCAGTCGGGTCGAGAATGACGATCGGCTCTCCATCGTAACCGGCTTCTTTGAGGAGTTCTTTCGCCTTGTCTAAATCGGCTGCCCCTCGATGGCCCTTATAAGCTGACTCGTCTCCATACGTCCCCTTGCAAGTCAAATAAGCATAGCAGGTCTGCCAGAATTCCTGGTCACCGACCGCCGCGCGGCTGATCTCTGTCTGGTCAATCAGATAGGTAAGCGCCTCACGTGCTTTATTGTTATCGAACGGAGGCACTACGTGATTAATCACGACCAGACCCTGGTTCAAAAACCCTTTCGCTACAACGAGATCGGGATTACCCCGCAAAGCCAGAGCGTTATCCAGCGGAGGAGCTGCCCAGATATCTTGCTGTCCAGTCAGCATCTCCGCCATTGCGGTGTTGGCATCCGGCACGTAAGCCATTTCAATTTTGTCAAACGTTGCCTCCTTCCTGCCGGCAAAGAAGCTCGGCGGATCGGTCCTGGGGATGTAATTGGGATTTTTGGTATAGGTGCGCGTTTGCCCTGGTTTCCATGATGAAATATCGAACTGATAAGGCCCAGATCCGGTGGTATCGGTGAGTTGGTCTGTTGGCGGCAGGGAAGCAATTCGCTTCGGCATGATGAAAGCAGGGTTTCCCGTGATACCGGCAAGCGCAGCGGGGACGTCGAACGGCTGGTTCAGCTCAATGCGAAATGTCAGATCATCGACTTTCGTAATCTCCTTGAGCCTGGCAGCCAGTAATTGCCCAGTCTGGTCGCGGGAGGCCCAACGCTTCAGCGACTGGATAACGTCCTCAGTCGTAATTGAGCCTCCGTCGGAGAATTTCAGACCTTTCCGAAGCGCGATCGTATAGCTTTTTTTGTCGGCACTGATGTCGACTTTATCCGCAAGCTGGGGACGGGCGACGCCGTCCTTGTCAAACTCAAACAATTTGTCATAGATCAGATAGGCATGAACCAAAGTTGTGCCCGACGTTGTTACAATGGGATCGATGGTTTTTAGATCTCCGTCGGCGATGACGCGGAGCGTGTCTGCCATGGCTGTGCTGGCGAAAAAGATCCCTGCAAATATCGACGAAAGCATTGCCTTCTTAGCCATGCTCTTGCTACTGTTGGTGCTTCTCTTCATTTTAGTTCCCCTTTTATCTGGCCGTTCACAACGACGTCAGGCAGCGACGGCTGGCGCTTCCTTCTTGTCCCATTCCGGGTCCCAGATCATGACGGTGTGGCCGGGCGAGACCTCGCGATACTGCCGCACGGGCGGGACATAGTTTGTGGATCGTACCGGGCTTTTGATTTCGTCATTGATGAGCGGACGCTTATGTAGGCGCCGTGCCGGATCGGCGATCGGCACTGCTGCGAGCAGCCGTTTCGTGTACGGATGCTGCGGATTCTGGAAAATCGCTTCGCGCGGGCCGATCTCAACGATCTCTCCGAGATACATCACAGCGACGCGGTGGCTGACGCGCTCGACAACCGCCATGTCATGCGAGATGAAAAGATAGGCGAGCCCCATACGGGCCTGCAGATCCAACATCAGATTGACGACCTGGGCCTTGATGGAAACATCGAGCGCCGAGACTGCCTCGTCTGCCACTATGAGCCGGGGCTCAAGCGCAAGCGCACGCGCAATGCAGATGCGCTGGCGTTGCCCTCCCGAGAATTCATGCGGAAAGCGGTTGACCATGTCGGGCGAAAGACCAACCTGCTGCAGGAGGTCGACGACCTTGTCGCGTGCTTCCGAGCGGCTGGCGAGATTATTGATCAGCAGCGGTTCGATTACCGCCGTGCCGACATTCATGCGCGGATTGAGTGATGCGAACGGATCCTGGAAGATCATCTGCATGCGATTACGCTTCTTGCGCAATTCATGTTGGTTAAGATTGAGAAGATCGACGCCGTCGAGCAAAATCGAACCCGAGAGCGGCTCGGTCAATCGCATCACCGTGCGGCCGGTCGTCGACTTACCACAGCCTGACTCGCCGACCAGCGCCAAGGTTTCGCCGCTCTTGACGCTGAAAGATACATTCTCAACCGCGTAGACGCGCCCCTTGACCGAAGAAAACAGACCCGAACGAATCTCGAAGCGTTTGGTCAAGCCGGCGACCTCCAGCACTGGGCGCTCGGTCTCCTTGATGGTGTCCGGCACCTCCGCCGGCACGTCGGATTGGCCAGTCCCACGGTCGACAACCGGGAAGCGCATCGGCCGCTTATGACCTTCCATCGAGCCGAGTTTCGGAACGGCCGAAAGCAGCGATCGCGTATAGGGGTGTTCGGGGCTGGTGAAGATCGCCTCAGTGGCCGCGGCCTCGACCACTTGGCCGTTATACATGACCACAGTGCGGTCGGCGATCTCGGCGACGACGCCCATGTCGTGCGTGATGAAGAGGACTGACATGCCCTCCTCGTCCTGCAACTCCTTGATCAGCTCCAGGATCTGCGCCTGTATCGTCACGTCAAGCGCCGTCGTCGGCTCGTCAGCGATCAACAGCTTCGGCTGACAGGCTAGCGCCATCGCAATCATCACGCGTTGACGCATGCCGCCCGAGAAGCGGTCTGGATATTCATGTAAGCGCGCCTTCGCGGCGGGGATGCGCACCTTCTCCAGGAGTCGTATCGTCTCCGCCTCAGCCTCGGATCGTGACAGGCCACGATGCAGGATCAGCGCCTCGGCGATCTGAAAGCCAATGGTCAGCACCGGGTTCAGTGAAGTCATCGGTTCCTGGAAGATCATGGCAATTTCATTGCCGCGGATACGGCGCATTTCGGCATCCGGCAGCGTGAGCAGTTCCTTCCCCTCGAGCTTGATTGATCCTTTGACCTCGCTCGCGCGCTCGGAGTTTAGCCGCATTATCGAGAGCGCAGTCACGCTCTTGCCGGATCCGGATTCGCCAACGACAGCGACAGTCTCCCTCGCGCCGATCTCGAACGACACGTCATTCACAACGGGATTCCAGCGGCCTCCCGCCCGGAAAGAGGTGACCAAATGAGATACTGAAAGGATGGAAGGAGTCATCTGCTGTTCGGGCACCGCAAGAAGTTTAGGTCCCGGCCTCCGAAAATCTTCCAGGTTGAAAGCCACAAGGTCACCCTCCCCAGACTTCCCGGAAGACACGCAGCCAGTTCAGTCCCAATATCTTGCGGATGTCGTCCTCATTGTACCCGCGTCGGATAAGCCCCTCCGTCATTCCGAGGAACATCTCGGGCGTTTCAATTTCGGGCGGGTTGTAATGGGGTGGGCGTGGGTAGGCGTCCGGGCTCCAAGCCCCCCCGCTGATAGCGTGCTCCCACTGGCTGATCACTGTATCGAGGTCGGAGAACGGAAGAGTCCCCCACCAGTAATCGAGTCCCAGGCCGACGTGGTCGATGCCGATAAGCGAGACGAAATGATCGATATGCGCTATCAGATCGTCAAGCGACGGACGCGCCGCGGCACCGTTGGCAGGCACAACGAACTGCGGGACAGCGGTGACGCCGACAAGCCCTCCCGTGGCCGCCGCAGCCTTGGCTTGATCGTCTTTGATATTTCGTTTGCTAGGAAAGACGGCGGCAGAATTGGAGTGCGAGAATACCGCAGGTCTTGTCGTCAGCGACAACGCATCCATCGTCGTCTTGTAGCCAGTATGGGTGCAGTCGACGATAACTCTGTTCTCATTCAGCCTCTGCACGAGAGCCCTGCCAAACCTACTAAGCCCCCCGTCGATCTCTTCTTCGCATCCGTCTCCGACGTAATCTTTCCTGTTGTAAGTCAACTGAACGATCCGGACGCCAAGCGCTTGGAAAGCCTCTACGAGGTTAAGATCTGTCTCGAAGGGTCCCGTGCCCTGAAAATGGAACAGGATTCCGATCTGACCATCGCGCTTGGCAGCTTCGATGTCAGATGCTTTCTGCACCAGCTTGAGATCTTTTCTAGACCGTATGAAGTGCAACCAGCTGCCGATCGTCTTAAGGGCAGTTGCGGGCGTGTCGGTATTCCCCGCAACGGTCGGAGCCACGCAGGTAGCACCGCCCACTTTATATGAGTCCACGTATTGCTTCTTATCGAGAAGCGGGGCTACGGCATCGATTATGACCGCATCGCGGTGAATTCTTTCGGCGTCCAAGCCATTCCTCCCAAAAGTGCGCAAGCCGGCCATCAGGGCATCTGAATCAAACCACTTGGATCCAGAATTGTCAAGGCATTGTAGATTGGATACAGTTGCCAACGTTTCACATTTCGGGAAAGAGAGCAAATTAGATGGCTAGGATGAGCGTCATTGTCATCGGCGCCGGCATTGTCGGATTGAGTGTCGCCTACGAGGCGCTACAAAGCGGAGCGGCTGTAACAATAATCGATCGCGACCCTGAGGGTGACAAAGCGTCATTCGGCAACGCCGGCGGCATCGCCGTAACCGAAGTGATACCCTTATCCGTCCCAGGATTGTGGAAGAAAGTGCCCTTCTGGGTTCTGGATCCGCTCGGCCCACTAGCGATCCGGGTTAGACATGCGCCTCATCTATTGCCGTGGCTTTGGGGTTTCGCAAAAGTTGGCACCCCATCCGAAGTGCGACGGATTTCTGGGGCGCTCGCGTCGATCAACAGCCACGTCTATGACGATCTCGTGCCGCTCTTCAACAAGGTCGGCCTTGCGAACGACCTGTATCGTAACGGGGCGCTGACGGTATACGAAAGCGAGAGCGGGCTGAGACGCGACCAGCCCGAGTGGGACGCAAAGCGTTCGCTGGGCATTGAGGCTCAAGAGCTGTCGGGATCGCAAGTCAGAGGCATGGAACCAGCGCTCGGTCCTATAGTGAAAAATGGGGTGTTCATGCCCCAATGGTCGCATGTCTCGGATCCGAAAAAGGTTGTGGATGTTTTGCGAAATTGGCTTGCCGCAAACGGCGTGCAAATCATGAGAGGCCAGGTTGACCGCGTAGATCCAACAACCGACGGTGCGGAAATCACGCTAAACGGCGGAAGGACGCTGAGTGCCGCAAAGATCGTCATCGCGGCAGGTGCATGGTCGGCACAACTTGCCAATCGTTTGGGGGACCACGTACTTCTTGAGAGCGAGCGTGGGTACAACACGACGATCCCCTCTCCCGGCATCTCCCTTGAACGCGAAGTGATATTCGCAGACCGGAAATTGGTGGCAACGCCGCTTTCGATCGGTTTGCGGATCGGCGGGGCGGCCGAGTTCGGTGGTTTGAAGGCTGCACCGAACTTCAAGCGCTCGAAAGCCCTCACGACGCTCGCCAAGCTCTATCTTCCGGGCATCAAGGAAGAGGGAGGCGTGGAGTGGAGTGGTCACCGGCCTGCCACGCCAGATAGCCTGCCAGTCATAGGCCTGTCTGGTCCGAGCCGGCATATCCTTTATGCGTTCGGTCACGGTCATCTTGGACTGACTCTAGGTCCAACAACCGGCAAAATCGTCGGAGACCTCCTGCTTGGACGACAGCCATGCCTTGATGCGGCGCCTTTCTCAGTCGCCCGATTCTCTCAAAAAGGGAGGCGTCTATGACTAGCCGGCGTTGAACTCAGCCTCGTGTCCACGTGAAGAAAGCTGTCCCGGGTCGTATGGCTGATTCCGCCATCTATGCTGAAAACGGTTCCCCACTGTGCCGTCCAGAATTATCTGTCTCTGTCCGGAATTAAGCCGAGCTTAGTAGATCGTGTGCGGTATAGTGCGCGCCTGGCCAAACCTGTCGAGCTGCGGCGTGGCCGACGTGTCTCACGCTAGGCGGCGTCGCACACTGGTCCCGATCTCGTTGATCAATCCCGATGGCGCCACCAGCCCGCCATCGTGAAGCAGCCGGGAAACTCCACCTTCCGGCGGTCCAAAGAACGGTATCGGATCAAAACGGTCGAGGCTCTAATCGCCGCTGGACGAATGTTCAGTGGCAGGTCAGAATCGGTAATCCTACCCTCAGTCAGAAAACTCTCCTGTTTCAATCGCATAGGCCACCCACCAGTGACCCTGGTAAACCCCGTGAAATGCCGAATAATATGGACATCATACCGTTCTCGGCGATGAGCGAGTTTACCAACTAGGGTACAATATCTTGCGTGAACTCAAATACTTGATGCCAATCCAGAATAAGCCGTTATTCAAGCCGTTGGTAAACTCGTTCGCAGGGGCGGAAACCCCTACCCTCAGCCCAGAAAAATAGTCTGCTTTCAATTTCATAGGCCACCCAGCAGCGACCCATAATTACGGACTCCTAAACCCTGTAAAATGCCAATATTTCCGGACATCACATCTCCATCACAATTAGACAACTTTCGAAGCACCAATGGTGAACATAGAAACGCGCGCTGGCACGTTTTGACGTCGATCTCCGGGAAAAGTTCTTGGAGTGGCCATCCCTGCTGTGCCGCGATAAGACTTTGCCGCCTTTGTTGAGGTGGTCAATCCTCCCATCCGGCCCTGATAGTCAGCGTAGAATGCTAACACCCGTGCAGATCAGATCACTGCTCCGAATCTTCGAAATACGACGGCCAAGCTTCTGGCGGGTCTAACAATCGTATCGTTTCCAGATTGGGCGATAACCGTCTCCAGAAACTTGACCGCGAGCCCAACCACCCGTTGATCGTCCAGGTGCTTCCGCCTCCAGCCGCGATCATCATGAGCGGGGACTTCACTCGTCGTGCGATCTTCGAGAGCGTTCTGCAATCCAGGTCACTCATAGAGGCAACGCCGTCAGGGTGAGTGTGCCAATCTCCTAAGTAGTCCAGGTCGCCAGAAGAGCCTTCGAACGCCTCTCGAATATGGATCATCTGCCAAGCGTGATCCGGAAGAAATGCATGGCGTCCATGCAGCGCTTTGGGGCCCGAACCTAACAAGCCCGTAACGATTCTGTCGGCGCCGTCGCGCCAGCCGAGCAGAACGCCCCCGGTCTCGACGGGATAGTAGCGGATGCCGAGCTTTTGAATCTTACCCAAGACAGGACGCGACAACCAGATCGTCATCGAGGGCAGCAACCGGTGCAGCGGGCGTGCGGCTCCAAATGTCCCGATACCCATGTAGGAAGGCAGCGACGTTCGCCTTCGACCAACTTCAACGAAGCCCAGTCCCAGTCACCCGGATCATATGCCGAGGGCGCCAGCAGTCCGATCCCGCTTCGAACCACCTCGAGCGAAACTTCCTGCAGATCGAATGAACCACCGGTAAATGTAGGCGCGTTGCATCCAACAGGGAGCACTGTGGCCGTTGGATTCTGTGGGGGAAGATCGATGCTCTTGTCATTCCAATGTTCATTCAGGCAGACCCAGCAGGCCTCGAGATCCGGCCGCAAACGAACGACGATTCCGCCCGCAACGCCTTCGGTTGCATACCCTACGACCAGGGGTTTACCGAGGGCGCGGCATTCATGCGCAATTGAGGCTTGGCACTCGGTCGAAGCGGTCGCATCGATTATGAGATCGGCTTCCTCGACTAGTTGCCTGAACTGGCAACGCGGACTGCGGTCTGCTTTTCGGGCATCTTCAATCCTGGTCGTCGCTGCGCCTAGGCGATTGAATATTGGCTGGACATTGGTCGAAGGGTAGTTCTGCAGCAGAACCTCACGAAGAGCAGCGACTTTCGGAACACCCCAATAGGCCCTTCCCAACGGCCACCGCACGCTGTTGCCAGGCTCGACAATGTCATGATCGACGATGGTCAATTTGCCGACGCCGGCGCGAGCAAACTCCATTGCCGCGAAACTTCCGATTGCTCCACATCCAATGAGAAGGATTTTCTTACCGCGAAGCGCCGCTGCAGCCGGCACGCGCGAGAACATGTTCTCCGAAATGCCGAAACCGCGAACCAATGTAACCGACCGCTTACCCTTCCCCATCGAACGGTTGGCAAGAAATAGCCATCCATCCCCTCGCCTATGTGGTCCATAGTCGACCTCTTCGTCAAATAGGATAGCGGTCAGAGCCAAATCTACTTCGCCCAATTGCTTAAGCTTCCACACCGACTGATTGAGCACCGGCTGCTTAGCAATTTCGGTCTCAGCGGCTGCCCAAAGCTCCTCAGGGCTTCGTGGTAAGGGTCTCTTTAAGCGAACCCACCGGCCGACCACACTCTGCCACGCACCGACCCATCCGGGTTCAAATGGAGGCGCAAACCAAGACCCGCTGACAGGTTTAGCGCAATGCATAATCGCTTCGAAATTGTTGATCGCGCCATTTTTGCCACGCGGATTGACTGAAAACTCCGCAATGCCACAGCTCTGGTTCGGAACCTTGGTTAGCTCTGAGAAAAACACCGCCGAAATAGGTTCGGCATCGTGCCCGTAATAGGCCGCGAGAGGATCGGGCGCCTGCTCTTCGAGTTGTGCTGCGTCACTCCAGTTCTCATCCTCGCGTAGCTTAATGACGCGCAGAATCTTGTTCAGTTGCTCGTCGATGAGATCCGCGACCCGCTGATGTGGGTGCCATTGACAGCCATCGGCAATTAGCAGGCACAATCCCCCATCGAAGGGATGTTGATGACGAGGTAGCCGAAGATCGCTGGAGGAGACTACAGGCCTACAAAAGGGATGAAGCGAAGAATAGCCGACCTGAAGAGTGATGTGCTTGTCGTTCAGAGGCCAAACGACCTCAAGGATCAGCAATCCATGCCGCTCGTTCAGCGTTTTGACGGTTGCTCCTTTGGCCTTGAACGCAGCCATCTCTGCTTCATGCAGAGATGGCCAACACTTCCACCAATCGGTTTCCCCGAGCGCATTTGACACCATTACGGTCGTTGGCCGACCGGGCGATGCGAAGGGGGGTTCGACGGGATCGGCGGACCGTCAGGGCCACCCGGTGTATGACTCGGAGGTCCCTTCGGGACGTCAGGGTGTTGCGGGTGACTGGGATGTGCCGGATGGTCCGGCTTATTTTCGTTAGACATGTATACCTCATTGACGGGAACCAGACTCTCGGTTCGGAGTTCCGGTACTGACAGGTGGGTAGCCGATGTTCGTAGTTCAAGAACAAAACTTCTTGTTTCGGCGGCCAAACATGCTCGATCGGACGGTGTCCCTATGCCTTCAACGCTAGGCCGCAAAGTGCATTCGCTCCGCCGTCAAAAGGGCCTTACGCTTGAGCAGTTGGCGCACGCGACCGGCAGCAGCAAAAGCTATATGTGGGAGATTGAGAACAAGCCCGTAGCACGTCCCTCGGCCGAGAAATTGACGCGCGTCGCTGCAGTTTTGGGTGTTACACCGGAGTTTCTCCTCAATGAGGAAGAGCGCGACCCAACTGTCAGCGAACTCGACATTGCGTTCTTTCGAAAATATCAGGCGGCTGATCCCGCTCTTAAAGCTAAGCTCAAGCGCATTCTCGACGTCCTTGACAACGATGAGGAGCGCCATGACGGCTGATCTTAGTGATCGTCACTGCGGCAGGTTGGCTCGCTCCCATCCTGGCGCATGGAGTGTCCGAAAATCCGGCGACTTCGCCGATCTCGGCGCGCGTCGCCGTGGACAAGACCCCTGCAGCGCCTGGCAGCCGCCGGGGAGCTGCGCCGGATCGACCGAGGCCTCTATGACCGGCCGCGCACGAACCCCCTGACTCAAAGGCGAGCTTGGCGGCAGACAGGTAGTCATCCGCCAAGAGGAAAATGCCGTACGGAGTGGCTCCGGCCGATTCAGGAATCATCGTCACACGCTTTCTGCATTGGTGCACCGGGCCTCCGCTCATCATACTGCGGCCGGTCTGGCGCCGCGAAAAGAACTGAACGGGCGAAACCGGCCCCTCGGGAGGCGATCCGCGGTAGCATTCGGCTTGTATCGTTGCGTTTCACCCGTTCCATATAGGACATGGACGAAGCTTGGGTCGGGGCGTTCAACGCAAACTCCATCAGCAACGCAAGGCAAATTCCGACGTAACCTGGCGCGATCTTTTGGAGGTGGTTTACAGACGCCCGCATAGTCCGTCAGCCGCGCCAGCACGAACTGGCCATAGCCGACCGCATCGGCGTCTCCGATCTCTCACGCTCCGCGTCTGGACGATCCCGGCCAGCCGGCTGCGGACCCGAACAGGGAATAGCCCGCTCGCTACGACGACAGCGCCCCTCGGATAGCCCTGACCGCCGCCAGCGCTGTCCGCAGCCGCGCCGTGCTGACGAATTCCGGCCAGCTCGACAGGACAACCGCCGCGAAATCCGCCACCGGATCGATGTAGATCAGTTGGCCGAAGACCCCGCGGGCCATATAGACGCCGCGTGCGGTATCCTCGATCCAGAACTGGTTGTGATATGCGCCGGCGGGCAGAACCTCTTGATAGATGCCGCCGAAGAGTCTCGGATCAGCACCGAACCGTGTCCCGGCAATCCACTCGGTCGGCACGATACGCCGGCCGTCGATCTCGCCGCCGCGAAGATGCAGCAGGGCGAGACGTCCATAGTCGCGAAGAGTCGCATTGAACCCGCCGTCACCCAGAGCATAGCCGGCAGCGTCCACGGTGAAATAGGCGTCTTCCTCCGCACCCATCGGCGCCCACAGTTCACGGCTGACGAGTTCTGCAAGCGGGGTAGCGGCGGCGCGCTGTAGAACGAACGACAGGACATCCGTCTCGATCGAGCGGTATCGGAACGAGGTACCGTGCGGGCACTCCAGATCCTTCAAAGACAGGATCAAGTTCCAGACATCTGTCGGCCAGTTCGGGTTCCGACGATCTTTCCAGCCGCTGGCGGCGTCCAACTGTGCCATGTGGGAATCGAGCGCGGTATAGGTCTCGTCGAAGGCCACGCCGCTGGTCATGTCGAGCACGTGCTGGACGGTCGCGCCGCGATAGGCCGTCGCCTCCAGCTCTGGCAGATAGTGCGTCAGGGACGCGGCCGGGTCGACCACTCCGCGTGCGATCAGGATGCCCGCCACGGTGCCGACGACCGACTTGGCGACCGATTGCGACAGGTGCTGGGTATGCGGTGTCATGCCGTTCAGGTAGCGCTCGGTGACGATCTTGCCGCCATGGAGCACCAGGAGGCCATCGGCATAGCTCGTCTCGAGGAAGCTGCCAATGGTATAGGCCTGCCCCTCCGCCGCGAAGGGAATGGCGTCGATATCCCGCAGATCGGCCGGCAGCAGGCTTGCCGGCCCTGCTCCGCGCCAGACCTGCGTGGTCGGCAGCAGGTCCCGGACATGCTGGAAGGTCCAGCGGTTCCAGGGCGCGCGGTCCCAGTCTTGCCTTGGAATGAGAGAATGGCCGGGTGCAGTCGGATCACGGAATGGCGGAATACTGCTCATGCATGCTCTCGTTTGCGGTTTGGAATGGATCAATCGTTACGGCGCAGATAGCTGCCGCCGACGAATTCTCCGAAGAGGGTGCCCATGTCGCTCATCATGGCGAAGTTGCGCTTAGCCTTTGGCCCGAGTTTGGTGGCAACGGCGTCGATGAGCAGATTGAGCACGACACTGAGGCTTGCCGTAGAATCCCAGAAGGTTTTCACATGCGTATGCGCCTCGAAGACGAAGCGCGTATAGGCAAAGGCCCAGTGACTGAACTTGTCGGTGACGATGACCAGCGGCACGTCCATCGACTTCAGCTTCTCTACCAGCTTGATGCCGCGCGTCGCGTAAGAGGCCGTGTCAACGAGGACGACGGCGCTCTGCTTGGGATCTGCATTGATGATCTCGCCGAACGTGCCCGACGCGTTGTCGATGAAAATGACGTTGGAACGCGCCCAGAGCAGGCGGCTGGCGAAATCCAGCGCCAGGCCCTTCGAGGCCTGGAAACCGACGACATAGATGGTGCGCGCCTTTGCCAGCAAGCTCGCCGCCTCGTCCCACACTTCGGACGTGGTCAAGGCATAGGCCTTCACGATGGCATCCAGCTCCAGCCGCAGGCTTTCCTGCAGCATCTGCTGCCGGCCTTCGCGCATCTGAAAGCGGGCCATGTAGTCATCGATTTCGCTGTCCTTCTCCGTGACCGCCACGCGCAATCGTTTCTTGAGGTCGCGCAGATTCTCGAAGCCGAGGCCGCGAACGAACCGCGTGACCGTCATCTCGCTGACGCCGACCGCCTGCGCTATGCTGCTGCCGGTCTCGAAGGGCAAAATCTGGATATTGTCCAAGATATAGGCCGCAAGGCTTTGCTCCGAGGGCGAAAACCCAGACATGCGGTCGCGCAGGATCGCTTCGATGTCCATCTTCTCCTCAACGCCGTTCGATCCCTTGGCATCCTTGCCGCTTCGTGCTTTCGCCACAATGACAGACTCCTAGAAATTGCCGGCGTAAATGGCCGGACGCCCCTGTCCCCAGATGCCGGGAGCGCTTTCTACCTCTTCCTCGATTTGCCGCGCAGCCGCAAGCAGCAGGTCTTCCCGTCCAAAGCGGGCCACGAGCTGGATGCCGATGGGCAGGCCGTCCCAGCTGCGCCCGAGCGGCAGGGATATCGCGGGCTGTCCTGTCGCATTGAACAGCGCCGTGAACGTCTCCTTCGGCGCCAGATCGTCGAACACGCCCTCCGCGTCGATGCCGGCGCGATTGGGATCGAAGGTGCCGATCGGTTCCGGCAAAATGCCGCTGGTCGGCGTCAGCAAGAGATCATATCCGGCAAGAAAGCGCCCGACCTGCCGGGTCACGCGATCATAGACGGCAAGCGCGTCGATAAGCTGTGCGCCGCTGATGCAGAGCCCCCAGCGATAAAGAGCATATACGCTTGTGCCAAGCGCTTCCTCCAGCGAGCGGTTCATATGCCGCGCCATTGCCGGCATATGCGCGGCGGCGTCCGCGGCCCAGATAACCTTCTGCGCCTGGAGGAAGACCGGATAATCGAAGTCCGGCGACGCCTCCTCCACATGGTGGCCAAGGGATGAAAACCGCTCCGCCGCCGATCTTGCCGCGGCAGCAACCTCCGGGTCGATCTGTACGCCGGACCACGAGCGCGTGCACAGGGCGATGCGCAGCCCGTGGGGCCTGTGCTCGATGGCGTCGAGATAGGTGCCCACTGGCGGTGCGATCTCATAGCCGTCGCCGGCATCCGGGCCATGGCACAGGTCGAGCAGGGCTGCAGTATCGCGGACGGAGCGTGTGAGCATAAAGGCCGTTGCCAGGCCCAGAAGCCGGGCATTTGCATTCGGCGCGCCGGTTACACGCCCGCGTGAGGGTTTAAGACCGATTAAGCCGCAGAACGCCGCCGGATTGCGGATTGATCCACCACCGTCGCTGCCCTGCGCGAAAGGCACGATACCCGCAGCAACGGCGGCCGCTGCCCCGCCGCTGGAGCCGGCAACGCCACGTTCCGGGTTCCACGGATTGCGGGTTGCGCCATACAAGGGCGATTCCGTCGCCGCTGGGACGCCAAATTCGGAACTTGTCGTGCGGCCGACATTGTTCAGGCCGCCGGCGCGCAGCCGTGTCCAGTAGACGGCATCATGGCCGGCGCGGAAACCTTGCGCGAGACGGCTGCCGAACTCGGCCGGGCGGCCCGCCTCGATCGGGAAGTCTTTGGTGAGGGTGGCAATGCCGCCGAAGGGGGTGGCGGACGCCGCCTCCGGCAGGGACTCGAGCGCGTCCGGGTAAAGTTCAATGACGGCGTTCAGCGCAGGGTTCACGGCCGCGACGGCCTGTTCCACGCACCGGCCGATCTCCCTCGGAGTGACCTCGCCTTTCGCCAGCAGGCGTGCGAGGCCGGTTCCATCACGGGCTGCATATTCATCAAGTCGCATGGCCCGCTACCGGTTGTGAATGAGGGATTGTCTGGGTCGTCGGCAGCCGGGCCAGCGAACCGACCAGCGCCTGCGTATAGGGATCCTGCGGTGTGGACAGAACCTGCTGTGCCACGCCTTGCTCGACGACGCGCCCGGCCTTGAAGACATAGACGCGCTGGCAAAGGCTGCTGACCACGGCAAGATCGTGCGAAATGTAGAGCAGCGTCAGCGAGCGCTGGCGCTGGAGCCGCACGAGCAGTTCCAGGATCTGCGCCTGCGTCGTGACATCGAGGGCCGAGGTGATTTCGTCCGCGATGAGAAGCTGCGGCTTCAGCGCCAGCGCCCGTGCTAGGCCAACGCGCTGGCATTGGCCGCCGGAAAGCTGCTGCGGCTTGCGATCGCGCAGGCTGCTCGGCAATTCCACCATCTCCAGCAATGCATCGGCTTCTTTCCGCGCCGTTTTTCGGTCCGCGATGCCGTGCCGCCAGATCGGCTCCGCGACGGCCTCGGCAATCGTCAGGCGCGGATTGAGTGAATCGTACGGGTTCTGGAACACCATCTGCACGCGGCGGCGGAAGGCAGTCAGCGCCTCGCCGCCGAGCGCCCCGACATCCTGTCCGTCCAGGCGGATCGCGCCGCCGCTCGGCGTGTTCAGGCGAATGATCGACCGGGCGAGCGTGCTCTTGCCCGAACCGCTTTCGCCGACGATGCCGACCGTTTCGCCCGTATTGATCTCCAGATCGACGCCATCGAGGGCGCGGAAGGAATTGCTGCTTCCGAAGCCGCCGAGCAAGCCCTGCCCGGTGGGGAATGTCACCGAAAGATTTTCGACGCGAAGCAGCGATGTTCCCCGATCCGGGCTGCCGACCGTGCCATAGCTCTTGCGGCCGGGCTGGGATTCGATCAGCAGTCTTGTATAGGCATGGCGCGGCCGGTTGATGACGTCGTCGATCGGCCCCTGCTCCACCACCTCGCCATTGCGCATGACCACGACGCGCGAGCAGATATCCGTGACGACGCCGAGATCGTGCGATATGAGGATCATCGCCAGCCCGGTCTTGCGGTTTAGCTCCTTGAGTAACTCAAGAATGCGGGCCTGCACGGTGACGTCGAGGGCGGTCGTCGGCTCGTCGGCGATCAGCAGCTTCGGTTGGCAGCCGATGGCGGCGGCGATCATCGCTCGCTGTTTCATACCGCCGGAAAATTCGTGCGGATAGGAGCGCGCACGCTTTTCCGGTTCGTGGATACCGACGTCTTCCAGCAGCTTGACCGCCCGCAGCAGACCTTCGCGTTTGCCGATGCCGAGATGCCGGATCATCGGCGCCGCGACCTGCTGGCCAATGCGGCGCAGCGGGTTGAGATGCGATGCCGGGTTCTGGAAAATCATGCCGATGTCGCGGCCGCGAATGGCGCACAGTTCTTCCTCCCCGAGCGCCAGAAGATCCTGCCCGTCGAGCGCCACCGTACCCTCGGCGCGCGCCGCGCCGGTCAGCAGCCGCATCACGGCACGGCAGGTCACGGACTTGCCCGAGCCGCTTTCGCCGACGATGCCGAGGACCTCTCCCGCCTGGAGCGTGAACGAAACGTTCTTGACCGCCGCAAAGCCGCCGAAGCTGACGGAGAGGTCCTTGACGTCAAGCAGCGGCGGCTTGCCGGTCTCCAGCCGGCTCATGCCGTAACTCCCCTACGATGTATCTGTCCCAGCCCATCACCGAGCAAAGCAAAGCCGAGGCCGAGCGAAATCGCGGCCAGACCGGGGAACAGGCATATCCACCAGGCTTGCTGCACGAATGCCTGTCCGTCGGCGATCATGACGCCCCACTCGGCAACTGGCGGCTGCGCACCCAGGCCGAGGAAGCCGAAGCTCGCGCCGGCCAGCATGACGAGCACCGCATCACTGACCGCGTAGGCGATGACGGGCCCTATGGCGTTCGGCAGCACATGATGGCCCAGGATGGCGGCCGGCGAATAGCCGAGGCACTTGGCCGCCTGGATATACTCGCTTTCCCGGATCGTCAGCACCTGCGCCCGCACCAGGCGCGCGTAGCTGACCCAGCCGACAAGCGTCAGCGCCAGGATGAAGTTGAGGAGCCCCGGCCCGAGCACGCCGACGATGGCCAGCACCAGTACGAAGAAGGGGAACGCAACAGTGAGGTCGTAGATGCGCATGAACACATTATCGACCACACCTCCGAAATAGCCGCTCAGCAGCCCGATGGTCGTGCCGATCAGCAGCGGTGGAAGCACACCGGCCACGCACAGCAGCAGATCGACGCGGCTTGCGAAGAGAACCCGCGAGAAGACGTCGCGGCCGACCTGGTCCGTGCCGAACAAATGGGCGGCACTCGGCGGCGAGAGCATGTTCATGATGTCGATGGCATCTGGGTCATAGGGCGCGATCATCGGGGCCGCCAGCGCCAGCACCAGCCATGCGAACAGGACGACGAGCGCAACCAGCATGGTGGGCGTGATGCGGCGGACGGAGGGTGCGGTCCGCGCCAGAACGGGGCTTTCAGCCATGTGCGATCTCCTCAGAGCCGGACGCGCGGATCGATGAAGGCGCTGAGCAAATCCACGAGCAGCGTGATCAGGACGGTCGAGATCGCGAAGACCAGAGTCAGCCCCTGCACGACGTAGTAGTCGCGGCCAAGCAGCGCGTTGACCATCAGCGTGCCGAGGCCCGGCACCGCATAGACGGTTTCGACGATGATCGCGCCACCGATCATGAAGGCCACCATGACGCCGAGCAGGTTAAGTGTCGGCAGCACGGCGTTCGGCAGCATGGTCTGCCAGAAGATCTGCCGTTCCGTGGCGCCCTGCGCCCGCGCGGCCGTGACGAAATCGGCCGTCGTCTTCTCGATGAGGGCGGCGCGCAGGCTCTGCGTCAGAACCGGCACCAGCCAGATGGCCGTCGACACCGCGGGCAGGAAGAGGTGGTAGAGATGCCCGGTGAAACCCGTGCCGTAGCCCGACACAGGGAACCAGCCGAGGCTAACGCCGAAGAAGCGCGACATCATGATGCCCAGCCAGAACACCGGAATGGTGAGGCCCGCAATGCCCACCAGACGAATGATCTGGTCGGCGACGCCGCCGGGCCGGCGCGCACCGAGGATGGCGAGCGCGACCGTCGGCGGGACGGCGAGGCAAATGACATAGACGGTCAGGAACAACGTCGGCCACATGAACTGTTCGATAAGCTGGCTGACCGGCCGCTGAAAGCGCAGCGACAAGCCGATATCACCCGAAAGCAAGTTTGCGAGATAGGTCAGGAACTGCCGCCAGAGCGGCAGGTCCAGCCCATATTGCGAGCGGATCGCCGCGATGGTCTCGGCGCTCGCCCTCTCTCCGGCAAGAAGCCGCGCGGGATCGCCGGGGGCCATGTGCACGAGCAGGAACGTCACGAGGCTGATACCGGCAAGCACACCAATCAATTGCAGCAGGCGCCGCGCAATGAGTTGCAGAAGGGGCAATCCGGTTCTCCGGTTCGAGCGTCAAGGGCGCGCCCCTGTCGCGGGGCGCGCTTGAGGCGGCTCAATGGCCGAGGGACGTTTCTTCCAGCGTCCATTGAAGCGCGGGCGTCAGCTTGAGACCCTGGAGACGCTTGGAATAGGCAACCGCATTCGGCGCATAATAGAGGGGGATCTGCGCGACCTCTTCGGTGGTGATCTTCTGAATCTCCTTGTATATTTCCGCGCGCTTGGCCTGATCGGCCTCCTTGGTGCCCTGCTCCACGAGCGTGTCCACCTTCGGGTTCGCATAGAAGGTGCTGTAGGAGTTCGAGCCGCAGGATCCGCACACGGCCCAGCGCACGGCAAGGTCAGGATCGGTGGTCTCGTTGTACCACCAGTTGGCAGCGGCGTCGTAATCGCCCTTGCCGGTGGCATCCCACCAGGCGCCGGTATCGACATTGACGATCACCGGCTTCAACCCGATCGCCTGCCATTGGGCCTGGATCAGCAGTGCCGTCTGCTGCGACGGCGCATCGGCGGTCGCTAGGATCTTTACCTCGCGCCCTGCCATGCCGGATTCGGCCAGTAATTCCTTTGCCTTGGCGGGGTCGTGCGGAATGCCCGGATAATGCTTGTCATGGAAATCGATGCTGCCCGGCAGCGTGGTGTTCGCCGGTTCGGCATAGCCACGCGTGATGGCCGCGGCCATGGCCTTGTTGTCGATCGCCGTGCCGGCCGCCTGACGCGCCTTCAGATTGGAGAAGGGCTCGCGCTTGTGATTGAGCAGGATCATGTAGATGGTGGTCGAAGGCTCGAGCCGCATATCCACCGTCCCGGTCGCCTTCAGCTCGTCGATCTGCGCCCACGGCACCGCGCGCGCCACGTCGATCTCGCCGGCCTTCAGCATGGCGATGCGGGTTTCGGGCGATGCGATCTCGATCAGTTCGACCGTGGCGTCCGACTTCGGATAGCCGTTGCGCCAGTAGTGCGGATTGGGTTCGAGAACGAGCTTCTCGTTCGGCTTCCACTGTTTGACTTCATACGGGCCGGACGTAACCGGGACCGTGGCGAAAGCCGCCTCCTCGCCGCGCTTCCCCACATCGGCCTTCGAGACGATGCCCATGTTCCAGATCTCCGCATTGCCGAGGAACGGCGCGAAGGCCGACTTGAGCGTGATCACCACGGTTTTCGCATCAGCCGCGGTCACCGATTCCACGGGGCCCAGCGGCGCAGGATAAGCCGATTTCTTGTCGCTTCGGATACGGTCGAGGCTGAAGGCCACGTCGGCAGCCGTGATCGGCGAACCGTCCGAGAACTGTGCATCGCGCAGATGGAAGGTGTAAGTCTTGCCGTCCGGCGAGATCTCCCATTTCTCGGCGAGCCCAGGCTCCAGCGCGCCGGTTTCGGAGTTGCGGCGCAGCAGGCGCGAATAAAGCTGGCCGTAGGTTTCGATGTTGCCAGCTGCCGCGGAGCGCATCGGATCGAGCGTCGTAGTCTGGTAAGGCGAAACGACGCGGATGACATCGTTGGCGAAGGCCGGAACGGCCCAACACAAACCCATCGCGACGAGGACAGCCCCGTGCAACACCGCGCCCGCAACCCGCTTGCGGGACCCGCTCAAGGAATTCATCTTGTTCTCCTCCCGAACATTTTCTCTTGTGCCTTTCGGCATGAGGCAGAGGTTTATGTGATATTGCTAACTTATGTCAACAAGATAGTTGAAAATCTAACACACAACACGCTCGTGGATCGCAAGCCCGGCACCTAGGCCAGCGATGGCGACGCAACGGACGAAGAAATCGGCGACGATTCTTCGAATTTCCGCCACTCGAGCGTCACCTGCATGGCGAACTTTGTGCTGATCGCGAGTTCGAACGAACTCCAAACGCGTGGATCGCGATACGTTATGGGCATGGCGCGTAGCACGAGTGCTCCTAGGCCGTTGGCTGCGGAATGTTAGTCAGCTTGCGCGCCCCGCCCACGAGCATCCGCCAGCGTATTGCGGGCGATCCGGTCATAGAGCCTGCGCCGTGGCATTGTGCCTCTGGATCAGCCAATAGAGGTTGGCTATGCCAAGTTCGTCGGCTTTGCATAGACCGTTTCGATGAGGGCCCGCCCGACGCCCGTGCTTCAGCTCTCGGGATCGGCATAGAGGTCGTGCAGATAACAATTTGTTCTTGGTCGATCAGGCCGTGCGATGCTGGATATACTGCACAAGGCCGACCGGCTTTTCATTCACCATGGCGATGAAGCCGTTGGGCTTGAACTCGCCCTCCGAAACAAAGCGGCTGAAGGTGGTCTGGTTTCGTAGAAGTGCGGTCCACAGCCGCCGCCATTCCTGTTCATCGCTGGCTGCGATTGGCCGAATGACGAGGTTTCCATGCCATTTAAGATCCATTTCGGTGTCGGCCGTTGCCGTGTTCAGGAGGTGAGCAATGAGCGCGTCAGCCCTCATCCTTCGATCGAGAGGCAAAGATATTTGATCTCCAGATAGTCCTCCAGACCATATTTCGAGCCTTCGCGGCCCTGGCCGGATTGCTTGATGCCGCCGAAAGGCGCCGTCTCGTTGGAGATCAGGCCGGTATTGATGCCGACCATTCCGTATTCGAGCGCCTCGGCGACGCGGAACACCTTCGACAGGTCCTTGGCATAAAAATAGGAGGCAAGCCCGAATTGGGTGTTGTTCGCCATTTCGATCACCTCTTCCTCGGTCTCGAACTTGAACAGCGGCGCAACCGGTCCGAAGGTTTCCTCGCGGGCAACCTTCATGTCTGACGTCACACCGGTCAGGATGGTCGGCTGGAAGAACAACCCCGCTCTGTCGGCGGGCTTGCCGCCCAGCGTGATGCTGGCGCCTTTGGAAAGGGCATCGGCGATATGCTCTTCCACCTTCTCCACGGCCTTCTGGGTGATGAGCGGGCCGGCATTGACGCCGTCCTCGAAACCGTCTCCGACTTTGAGTGCCGCAACCTTCGCCGCCAGCTTTTCGGCAAAGACGTCGTAGACGCCAGCCTGCACGTAGAGCCGGTTGGCGCAGACGCAGGTCTGGCCGTTGTTGCGGTATTTCGACACCATCGCACCTTCGACCGCCGCATCGAGATCGGCATCGTCGAACACGATGAACGGCGCATTGCCGCCGAGCTCGAGACCAAGTTTCATGATCTGCTCTGCACCCTGACGCATCAGGATCTTGCCGACGCCGGTCGAGCCGGTGAAGGTCAGTTTGCGCACCTTGGCGTTCTCGGTGAATTCCTTGCCGATGGAGGAGGAATCGGTCGAGGTGACGACGCTGAAGACGCCGGACGGCAGTCCGGCGCGTTCCGCCAGTAGCGCCAGCGACAGCGCCGAAAGCGGCGTCTCGGCCGCAGGCTTCGACACCATGGCGCAGCCGGCAGCGACAGCGGGCGCGAACTTGCGCGCCAGCATCGCGTTCGGGAAATTCCACGGCGTGATCGCCGCAACGACGCCAACCGGCTGCTTGAGGACGATGATCCGCTTGTCCTGCTGGTGGCCCGGGATAGTATCGCCATAAACGCGCTTGGCCTCTTCGCCGAACCATTCGACATAAGAGGCGCCATAGAGGATTTCTCCCCGGGCTTCGGCCAGCGGCTTGCCCATTTCCATGGTCAGGATGGCGGCAAGATCGTCGGTATTGGCGAGCATCAGATCGTAGAGGCTGCGAAGGATCGCGGCTCTATCCTTGGCCGTCTTTTTTGCCCAGTCCTTCTGCGCCTTGTAGGCGGCATCGACAGCGCGGGCCGCCTCGGCGCGACCCATGTCCGGCAGGGTCGCGATAACTTCACCGGTCGACGGGTTGGTAATGTCGAAAGTCTTGCCGCCATCGGCCGCCGACAGCCATTCACCGGCGATCAAGGCCTTGTCAGTAACAAGCCACGGATCCTTCAAACGTGCAAGCAAAGCGTTGGAAATGCTCACTGTCATGCCTCCTTGGCGCATTCGCGCAGGGTTTCCTCCAGGATGTCGAGCGCTTCGGAAAACACCTCGTCCTGGATGGTCAGCGGCGCGAGGAAACGGATGACGTTGCCGTAAACGCCGCAGGTCAGCAGGATCAGACCCTTGGCCAGCGCCTTTTCGCGCACCTTGTTGGTGAACTCGGCATTTGGCGTTTTGCTTCCTGGCACGTTGAATTCGACGGCGTTCATGAAACCCGGCCCGCGAATGTCGGCGATCTGCGGCACGGCGTCGGCAAGCGACTGCAGGCGCTGTTTCAGCCGGTTGCCAAGCAACGTCGCCCGGTCGTTGAGGCCCTCTTCCTCGATCACGTCGAGAACGGCATTGCCGGCGGCGACGCCGATGGGATTGCCACCATAGGTGCCACCGAGCCCGCCCGGCCCCGGAGCGTCCATCAGATCGGCGCGGCCCGTCACGGCTGCGATGGGGAAGCCGCCGCCAAGGCCCTTGGCCATGGTGGTGATGTCTGCCACCACGCCATGATGTTCCATGGCAAACAGCTTGCCGGTGCGCGAGAAGCCGGTCTGCACCTCATCGGCGATCAGCAGGATGCCGTGTTTGTCGGCGATCTCGCGCAGCTTCTGCATGAACGCCTTCGGCACTTCGTAAAAGCCGCCCTCGCCCTGAACGGGTTCGACGATAAACGCCGCCACACGGTTCGGATCGACATCCGCCTTGAACAGCTTGTCGAGCACGGTGAGCGAATCGTCGACCGTGTAGCCATGCAGTTCGACCGGGAAAGGCACATGATAGACATCCGGCAGCATAGCGCCGAAACCGACCTTGTAAGGAACCACTTTGCCGGTCAGCGCCATGCCCATGAACGTGCGGCCGTGGAAGGCGCCGGTGAAGGCGATGATCGCCGAGCGGTTGGTTGCGGCGCGGGCGATCTTGATCGCATTTTCTACAGCTTCCGCACCTGTCGTGACGAAGACGGTCTTCTTTTTGAAGTTGCCCGGAACGGCCTTGTTCAGCCGCTCTGCGAGGCGCACATAATTCTCGTAGGGAACCACTTGATGGCAGGTATGGGTGAAATGGTCGAGCTGGTCCTTGACCGCAGCGATGACCTTCGGGTGCCGATGTCCCGTGTTGACCACCGCGATGCCAGCGGCGAAATCGATATAGCGGCGGCCTTCGACATCCCAGATCTCCGCATTTTCGGCGCGCTCCGCATAGACCTGCGTGGTGACGCCGACGCCGCGCGAAATGGCGTCGGAGCGGCGGTCTGCGAGTTCGATATTCTGCATGGAAGCAATCCCTGAAAAACGGAAGACTGGTGGTGAGGAGGCGAAACGTCTCAGTCAAAAAAATGTCTACATTTTTTCTGTAGAGTTGCAAGATGCATCTTGTAACCGCTAGAAAAATTTCACCCTGCGAGAACCTGCCCGCGGCATATGCAAAAGAACCCTCTGAAAATTGCCGAAGCGGCGCGCAGCGCCGGCGTTTCCCCGTCGACACTCAGGCTGTGGGAACAGCAGGGGCTGGTCGAACCGATCCGCACGCCCTCGGGGCAGCGACTTTATGATTCCGAACTCATCGAACGGCTGCAGACGATTGCCTGGATGCGAAGCGAAAAAGGTCTCAATCCGGCAGCCATCAAGGAAGGGCTGAAGGACGAGCAGGAATCGCGCCTCGCCATGCAGGGCAATGTCGCTGGCGACGACATGCCGATCGGGATGAAGGTCAGGAGCCTGCGACGGCAGGCACGGCAGACGCTGCAAACAGTAGCGCGTGCGACGGGGACCTCCATGTCGCAGCTATCGACTTTCGAGCGGACGTCGCAGGGAATCTCGATCACCGCGCTGCACGATGTGGCAAAACACCTTGGGACGACGGTCGCCGATCTCAGCGGGCAGCAGTGGCAGGACGAAAGCGCATCGCTCGTACGCAGCGGCGAATGGGTGACGTGGCCTACGACCTCGTCGGGCGTCACCATCCATGCGCTCGTCCCGGGTCGGAGGCAGATGGAATGTCATCGTTTCGACCTTGCGCCCGGTGCCTCCAGCGAAGGCTCCTACCGTCACGAGGGAGAGGAATTCATCTTCGTCCTGGCGGGAACGCTGCAGGTCGTGCTCGACGGCGACCAGTTCTTCGAACTGCGCACCGGAGACAGCTTCTATTTCGAGAGCAACAGGCCGCATTCCTGGCGCAATCTCTCGGACAGTCAGACAATGCTGATCTGGATCAATACACCGGCGACGTTCTGACGCCGGCGCCCGCAGATCCCCGCCGGGATCAGGACCTGTTGGAAATCATCCGCGCGGCCGAAATCGCCAGCGGCGCATGTTTGCGGCAGAAGGAGTCGGCATCCCAGTCCGACAGCGAACCGACGATATGCACCGCGCCGATCGGCGTGTTGCGTTCTTCGAAAATCGCCGATGCCAGCACGATTTCGCCAATCAGCATCTGCTCTACGCATAATGCATAACCGAGTTCGCGGGCTTTATCGATCTCCGCAAGTATCTCGCTTCGCGCCGTGACAGTCTTCGGCGATTGCGGGACAGTGCCGATTTGAGGCCATTGGTAAACTCGGTCTTAGGATCGGAAACCCCTACCCTCAGTCAAAAACTCTTCTGTTTTCAGTCGCATAGGCCACCCGCCAGCGACGCAAAATTTCGGACTGGTAAGCCCCGTGAAATGCCAAATTTTTCCGGATATCACACCACTTTGTCGTTCGAATTATCTGTCGCTGTACGGAATTAAGCCGATCTTCAGTCTTCTTTCATGAGCGTGGCGAACTCCGCGACCGGTCATTCGAAAGTCAGGCATTCCGCGCATCGGGCCTCAATCTTGTCGTTAGCGCGATCGTCCACTGGAACACTGTCTATCTCGACCGCGCGGTCACAGAGCTCAAACGAGCGGGAAGGAACGTCCCAGATACGCTTGAAGCATATCTCGCCGCCGAATTGGGAGCACATCAACCTGACGGGCATCTACACCTGGCATAGCGAGCAACGTCTCCCGGAAGGCTCCAGGTCGCTTCGCCTCCCGGCAGGGCTACGCCGTGCCGCACAACGTTCCTGCTCCCTTCGCCCTTAGCCTACGATTCCGCACTGCTCTTGTTCCGACCCGGATTGGCCGGCGCAAGCGATCCTCGAACATGTGAAGCAAGTCGCACCTCGATGGGCGGCGGCTCCGGACCCGCTGAAACTGTCGCATTCGTCACCTTGAAGTCAGCTTCGCACCGACGCCGCCGTTGTGCCGCAGTCAGGCTAGGTGGTCGCGTGAGTGGGGCCCTGCAAAGCGTCGGGATACCGAACCTGGACAAGCGTTCACATCATCGTTGCAACCCAACGGCCTCGTGAAGCGGCCACAGTCGATCTGGGGCGGCATCGACCTCGCTGCCATCGCCAACGAAGTCGCTGAAGTGAAGACGGAAGGTGCGATCGCCAAAGCGACGCCGCCGCTGCTTTTTTCCGAAGATCTTCGTCCTCAGCCAATGCTCACCACCGGTGAAGCAGTATCCGACGCCAAGGGCGTGATCGTTCCGGAGGGATCGATTCCTAAGCCGCCGACGGTTGAGGAAATGCCGATGGCGGAAGCATCGAACGCACAGACCGGAGGCAGACGAACCCGCAAGTTAAAGCGGTGGCAGAAAGATGTTCCTTTGCCGAGAGGTGAACGATGGAAGCGGCGCCTTCCATGGGTGCTCCGCCAGAGCCGGGGTCAGCGGTAGGCCCACTGCTCCAGGATTGAAGCTGCCCTTGTCAAACTCACAGACCGGCAGTGCATCCAGTTAACGAAGAAGTTTGAACCGCACGCTAGGTGACGCCTATCGGCCGTCCCCGGATTTCGGTGCAAGAATGAAATTGAAAACGGGCTCAGGCAGGCCAGGCATCGGCTCTCGCAAAACAACCGGGAGAGTTGTGGCCGCTTCGGCTTCGACCGCGAGGGCGGCGGGTGTCATTCCGATTGCCGCCTCGAAGAGCCGGCTCTGCAGAAGCGCCACCTGACGAAAGAGCGCTGCAGCCCTTGCGGCATGGCGCGCGGCAGCGACCCTCTTTCCCTCGCGGATCTTCACCCCGGCCGCCGCCAACAGGATCAATCCCTTGAAGAAAAGGCGATGCTGGGCGCTTTGTTTCGCAGCATGCCATAGAGGCTCCCAAGCCTCATGAGCTTCCCAGTAATAGCCGTGGTTGAAAAGGTCGATTCCCCATCGGAACACGTTTGAGGTGAGTGATTCCTCGACCGTAACAACGGTCACCGGGTCGCTTTGATAACTGTGACCCAACGGATCACGAATCGGATGTGGATGTTTGCCAGGCAGGTATGCGTAGCCCGGGAAACTCTTTTCGGGCAGCAGGCGAGGACGTGACATAGACCCAGCAATCACGAAAGCATGTTGGTGGCAATTCCAGATGAAGTAATCGCTTGCGCCAGAGTGCCAGCGGTAAAGAAATATCTTGCGCTGCCCCGACAAAATGCGCTCATGGGGCCATTCCTCCACGGGCACGTGCGCCGGGAGCGCCGCTCGAGAATGCGACCTTTCGTTCGATCTGGCTTACCACGCAGGTCGCCAGCCTTGGCTGGCTGATTCAAACCGTCGCCATCAGCTGGCCGATGGCGACTATTTCGACTTCGGACGTGATGGTCGCCTCATCGGAGCAAAACAGTTTCTCTCAATTTGCCAGCCGCCACGGTTCAGTCGAGATTACATGCGAGACGGCCGATACCGGAAAGCAAAGGTTCGCAAAAAATGAGTAGAGTGGCTGGATCAGTTGAAGATTTGGCTGCGCCGACGACCTTTGCGCCACTCATGCAGCCGACCTTTCGTTCGATCTGGCTCGCCACGCAGGTCTCAAGCCTCGGCTGGTTGATGCAGACTGTTGCCATCAGCTGGCTGATGGCAACGATCTCGACTTCCGATCTGATGGTTGCGCTGGTACAGGCTTCATCGAACCTGCCCGCGTTCATTTTATCTGTCTTCGCCGGGGTGCTCGCCGACAATTTCAGCCGTCGCAGGGTCATGTTCGCCGGCCGCTGCCTTATGGTGATAGCCTCTGCGATGCTGACCGCTGTTGTCGCGCTGGGCTTTGTTAGTCCGTGGATGATCCTCGGCTTCAGCTTCTTGATCGCAAGCGGCGGTGCTCTCAACGATCCCGCCTGGCAAGCGTCTGTCGGCGATATCGTGGATCGACGCGACGTTCCCGCTGCCGTCACTCTGCTCTCCGTCGGCTTCAACACTGTGCGGACGGTGGGCCCGGCGCTCGGCGGCATCGTGGTTGCCTCGTTCGGGCTTATGGCGGCCTTCTGTGTGACCACCCTCACCTATTTGGTACCCCTGGCCACCATATGGCGCTGCAAGTGGAAGGTTCGCTCCTCACCTCTTCCACGCGAGTCGATGAGGACGGCCATCTATGATGGGCTGCGGTTCACGGCGATGTCATCGGAAATCAAGGCGGCGATCGCTCGTGGAACCCTCTTTGGTCTGGCGAGCATCGCCATACTCGCGCTGCTGCCGCTGGTTGTCCGCGATCATTTGGGCGGAGGACCGCTCGCCTATGGCACGCTCATGGCCGGCTTCGGAACGGGCGCCGTCTTTGCCGGCCTCTCCAACGGCACATTCAGACGGAGCTTATCGCAGGAACGGTTGATGAGGCTCGCGTGCGTCGCCTGCGCGGCGTGCTCTCTTTCCCTTGCACTGACCTCTTCCATTGCGGTGGCGGCACTTGCGCTCGCCCTGGGCGGCGCGGGCTGGGTCACCGCCTGGTCCGGGGTTGGTGTGAGCGTGCAGCTGGCGAGCCCGCGCTGGGTCGTGGGGCGCACCATCTCGATCTATTATGCATTAATCGATGGCGGCATCGCGGCCGGCAGCTGGGTATGGGGCACGGTTTCCCAGAACCATTCGCTGACTTTGGCACTGGAGGGCTCCGCTGGTGCTCTGCTGCTGGTTGCCGCCGCGGGAGTCCTGTTTCCCCTTCGCGAGCGCCGCGAGTCCGAGCCCGATCCTTTGGACGAATTCGACGCCCCGGCTGTCGCTCTCAATTTGAAGCCGAGAAGCGGCCCGATCGTGGTCAAGGTCAAATATCTGATAGCCGAGAAGAATCTCGAGGCCTTCCTCGACCTCATGCGGCAGCGGCGTCATGTCCACAGCCGCGTCGGTGCGCGGAACTGGACCCTTCAGCGCAACCTGCAGAAGCCCATCCAATGGACAGAAACGTTCCGTACGCCGACCTGGACGGACTATCTTCGCTTAAACCATCGTCTCACGGAAGTAGACAAGGAACTGGACGAGCGTATCTTCCAGTTGCATGGGGGAGAGGAAGCGCCTCAAATGACGCTTTCGATTGAGCGGCCGACAAGCTCGGCCCGCAAACCCTATCAGTCAATCCTTCACCTTCCCCGTCATTGAAGCGAGACTGCCGAGGACCTTTTCCGTCCGTCGATCACACTCGCCGCATGGATCGCTTCCGGTCTGTGGAGTCGGGCGCGCGTTTGCGGCGGGACCATATTGCCGAGGAGGTCGGGGCCAGTCGCGTTCAGGTGCGAGCTCTTTTCGCCGCCTGCGCGTCAAATTGCGTGCAAGTCGTGTTGGGCCCCTGGCACCAGGGTGCGTGCGCCTCAATTGCGTCCACCCCATTCACAAAAGCGGCTCCGTGGAGTACTGGGCACGCAGAGAAATCTCCGGTCGCAGCCTTACCCGGTCAAAACAAGGAATCAAACCATGAATGCCCTCGTCATCTGCTCCGGCGGATTGGACTCTGTTTCGCTCGCTCACAAGGTGGCGACCGAACAGAAACTCATTGGCCTGCTTTCGTTCGATTACGGCCAGAGGCACAAAAAGGAACTTGGCTTTGCCTCTATCTGCGCCAAACGGCTGGGTGTTCGGCACCAGATCGTCGATATCCGCGATGTCGGCCGGAACCTGAGCGGCTCGGCGCTGACTGATAGTGTGGACGTGCCCGACGGGCACTATGCCGAAGACTCCATGAGGATCACGGTGGTGCCGAACAGGAACGCCATCATGCTGGCTATTGCCTTCGGGGTTGCCGCCGCGCAGAAGGCCGATGCGGTGGCCACTGCCGTCCACGGCGGAGATCATTTCATCTATCCCGATTGCCGGCCCGCTTTTATCGATGCCTTTCAGACGATGCAAAACCATGCGCTCGCAGGCTACGCCGATATCCGCCTTTACGCTCCCTATGTGAATATGTCGAAGGCCGACATCGTCAGCGAGGGGACAAAGTACGCCACACCGTTCGAAGCGACGTGGTCCTGCTACAAGGGCGGCGCACGTCATTGCGGTCGCTGCGGGACATGCATCGAACGGCGTGAGGCATTCGACCTGGCCGGCATTGCCGACCCGACAGATTATGAGGACGCGGACTTCTGGCACCACGCTATCCAGACAAGGAGCGCGTGATGTTCCGCATTACCAAAGAGTTCCATTTCTCGGCCTCACATCAGCTCACCTCCTTGCCACCCGATCATCAGTGCGCGCGCCTACACGGCCACAATTACATCGTCGTAGTGGAGCTTTCAGGTGGCGAACTGGACGAACATGGCTTTGTGCGCGACTACCAAGACGTGGCGGCGCTCAAGCACTACATCGATGGGACGTTCGACCATCGGCATCTTAACGACGTCCTGGGGCATGACCGTGTCACGGCGGAATGTCTGGCCAGGCACTTCTACGACTGGTGCAAAGTGCGGCTCCCACAAACCTCCGCCGTGCGGGTGAGCGAGACGCCGAAAACCTGGGCGGAATACCGGCCATGACTTACGCAATGCAGCCCGGAATCCGCGTGAGCGAGATTTTTGGGCCGACCATTCAGGGCGAAGGCATGCTGATCGGCTTGCCCACGGTGTTCGTAAGAACAGGCGGGTGCGATTATCGCTGTTCCTGGTGCGACAGCCTGCATGCGGTAGACAGTCGCTTCCGCCATGATTGGGAGATGATGTCAACCGGTGCAGTCTGGCAAAAGGTCATTGCGCTTTCCGGCGGTCAGCCCGTGATGGTGTCGCTGTCGGGCGGCAATCCGGCCATTCAACCGCTTGGCGCGCTGATCGACCACGGGCATAGTGAGGGCTACCGCTTTGCATTGGAAACCCAAGGCTCGGTGCCTAAGGAATGGTTCGCGGATCTCGACGTGCTGGTGCTCAGCCCCAAGCCACCCTCAAGCGAAATGACGACAGATTGGGCCGCGTTCGACACCTGCGTCGAGGCGGCGCTGGATAAGCCGCGGATGGCGCTCAAGCTCGTCGTCTTCGACGATGACGACTATGCCTATGCCAAAGACGCCGCGGCGCGCTATCCGCAACTACCCGTCTATCTGCAGCCTGGCAATCACACGCCGCCGCGTCCCGGTAACGAAGACGCGTTGATCGACATGGCCGGTGTGATGAAACGCATGGAATGGCTGGTCGAAAAGGTGACCCGTGACAGGTGGTTCGAGGCTCGTGTACTGCCGCAACTTCATGTTCTGCTTTGGGGAAACAAACGGGGCGTCTAGCCCACGCGGCCGATGACGTAAGACGGACATCCAGTTGTCGGCAGCAACGTCGGTCCAAGAAAGCCCGAAAATGCCGTGCTGGAAAAGGTTTCGAATCCGCATGCCTGTCGTGGGTGCTTCGCGCTCCTCTAGGCGTGACTTGCTCTCGACACGTGCGCGCGCTTCCCCAGGGTTGATTGGTCGCCGATCGCCGCCTCGGGCCGAATGCGCTTGACAAGATAGCGCAGGCCCGTTCAACCTAGGGCATTCACCAGGGGAGTCCCGGCAAGGGGCTGAGATACTGCTGGCTTTCGCGGCGCAGTGACCCGTTGAACCTGATCCAGTTCATACTGGCGTAGGGACGGTGCAAGCGCTTTGCGGGAGTTTACG